>CAIQVX010000001.1 GCA_903875275.1 uncultured beta proteobacterium
CGGCGGCCGACCTGTCGGAGCAGATCTCGATGGCGGGCACCGAAGCCTCGGGCACCGGCAACATGAAGTTTGCACTCAATGGCGCGCTCACCATTGGCACCTGGGACGGCGCCAACATCGAAATTGCCGAAAACGTGGGCATGGACAACATCTTCATTTTTGGCAACCGAACGCAGCAGGTGGCCGAGCTGCGCGCCCATGGTTATCAACCACGGCGTTACTACGACAACAACTACGAACTCAAAACAGCGATTGACCGCATCGCCGACGGTGCTTTCTCACCGGACGAGCCGCAGCGCTACCAGGATGTCACCCGCACCCTGCTGGAGACAGACTATTACCAGTTGCTGGCCGATTTTCCGGACTACCTGGCGGCTCAGCAGCGCGTCGATGCGCTGTACCGCAAGCCCTCCGAGTGGGCGCGCCAGGCGATTCTGAACATCGCCGCCATGGGGCCGTTTTCCTCGGATCGAACGATTGGTGAATACGCCAGCGACATCTGGAACGTGCAGCCCCTGTTTGACGCACAGACGCCCTGAGATCAGCCGCGCCGTCAACCTCAGTGCGGCTCGGTGGCCATGGCCTCGGCACGGATTTCTTCCGTCAGGGCCGCCTTGATCTGCATGAATTCAGGTGATGTCTTGATGGTGTAGTGGCGCGGGTGCGGCAGGTTCACCGCCAGCTCGGTCTTGATGCGCCCCGGGCGCGCGCTGAACACCGCCACCCGGTTCGCCATGAAGATGGCCTCGTCAATGTCGTGCGTGACAAACAGCACCGTCTTGCGCGCCGACTCCCAGATGCCCAGCAGCAACTCCTGCATCAACACCCGGGTCTGGTTGTCCAGCGCACCAAAGGGCTCATCGAGCAGCAGGATCTTGGGGTCGTTGGCGAGAGAACGCGCAATCGCCGTGCGCTGCTGCATGCCGCCCGACAACTGCTTGGGAAAATGATGCTCGAACCCGCGCAGCCCGACCTTGGCAATGAAGAAATCACTGCGCTCTTTCTGCGCTGCGAGTGCCATGCCGCGCTCGCGCAGACCAAAGCGGATGTTCTGCTCCACCGTGAGCCAGGGGAACAGGGTGTAGCTCTGGAACACCATGCCGCGGTCGGCGCCGGGTCCGCGCACCGGCTGCCCGTCCAGCAGCACCTGACCGGAACTCGCCTGGTCCAGCCCGGCCACGATGCGCAGCAGCGTGGACTTGCCGCAGCCCGAGGGCCCGAGGATGGTGACGAAATCGTTGTCCTGCACTTCAAAATCAACCGGCAACAGGGCCTGCGTCTGCCGACCCTTGCCGTCACTGAAGGTGCGCGAGACAGCGCAGATTGCAAGTTTGCTCATCAGAGGGCACTCCAGCCAAAAATGCTGCGGTTCAGCGCCTTGAAGGCAAAGTCCGACACCAGGCCAATCAGGCCGATGATGATGATGCCAAAGATGATCTGCCCGGTGTTGAGCAGCGCCTGGCTGTCGGTGATCATGTGGCCGATACCGGAAGAGGAACCGATCAGCTCCGCCACGATCACATAGGTCCAGGCCCAGCCCAGCACCAGACGCAGTGTTTCGGCAATCTCGGGTGCGGCGCCCGGAATCAGCACCCGGCGCACAATGCCCTTGCCGTCGGCGCCCAGCGTGTAGGCGGCTTCCACCAGGTCACGGCGCGCGCTGCCCACGGTGACCGCCACCATCAGGATGATCTGGAACACCGAGCCAATGAAAATCACCAGAATCTTCTGCATCTCGCCAATGCCGGCCCACAGGATCAGCAGCGGAATAAAGGCCGAGGCTGGCAGGTAGCGGCAAAACGAGACAAAGGGCTCCAGAAAGGCTTCAAAGCCCTTGAAAGCGCCCATGGCAATGCCCAGCGGAACGGCCAGCACGGCCGCCAGAATAAAGCCGGCAAAAACGCGCCAGATGGTCATGCCGATGTCGCCGATGAAGTCGTACTGCGTGAACAGCAGCACACCTTCCTTGAGCATGGTGATCGGGCTGGCCAAAAAGGTTGGCGAGACAAAACCGCCGAGGGTGAAGAAGGCCCAGACCGCGACAAACAGCACAAAGAAAGCAAGGCCCAGCAGCCAGCGCGCACGCGCGCTGACCTGCTCCAGGGGTGCCAGACTCATGCGGTGCTGGCTTACTTGATGTAGCTGGCGTCAAACATGCCCGAGAAATCTTCCGGCGCCTTGCGGATGACACCGGCTTCAAGCAGGATCGGCGTCGCCTCTTTCATGAAGGCGCTCAGCTCACCGGCAAAGAACTTCTGGTTCGCCGCCTTGTCCTGCCAGCGCAGGTAGGCTGAGGACTTGGCGAACTGCTCGCCCGTCTGCTTGACCGCAGAGCCCATCAACTCGTTGGCCTTGGCGGGTTCGGCCTTGATCATGTCGAGCGCGGCAAAGTAGGCGTCGGTCAGGGCCTTGGCGGCTTTCGGATTCGCCTTGAGCCAGACCGGATCACAACCCACGGTGTCCATCACCATCGGATAGTCGAGCGTCGTGGCCAGAATCTTGCCGGCCTGCGGGTTGCTGCGAACGGTGGACAGATAGGGTTCATAGGTGAACGCGCCATCGTTCTGACCGGCAACAAAGGCCTGCGCGGCCGGTTGCGGCTCCAGCGACACGGTCTTGATGTCTTTCAGGCTCATGCCGTTCTTGCTGAGCATCCAGACCAGGCCGAAATACGGCGCAGTGCCGGGCGCGCTCACGCCAATGGTCTTGCCTTTCAGGTCGGCAAAGGTCTTGACGTCATTGCGCACCGCCAGGCCGTCGGCGCCGTAGGACTTGTCCATCTGGAAGATCTGCACAATCGGCACGCCGTTGGCGTTCCAGGCCACATGGGTCTCCACCGTGGTGGCAGCGCACTGGATGGCCTTGGCCGCGAGCGCCAGATGGCGGTCTTTTTGCGGAATCATCTTGATCTCCACATCGAGCCCGAACTTCTTGAATATGCCTGCCTTGTCGGCCAGGGTCAGCGGTGCAAAGCCGGTCCAGCCCGACATGCCGATCAGGATCTTGCTGTCCTGCGCGCTGGCTTGTCCAGCAATACCCGCCACCAGTGCAGCACCCGCCAGCACCGACACCATCTTCACTACCGACTTGCCCATGTATCACTCCTTCAGGTTTAAAAACGCCACAGTCCCGACCCTGGCCGGGGAATTATCAACTAGGCCGGCACCGCGTCCAGCGCCAGTACCGCATCGGTCTGGAACAGTTGCAGTGCCAGCTGCGCCGCATCGGCGGCCAGCAATCGCTTGCACCACGCGTCCAGCGTCGGCTGCGCCACCGCTTGCGCCTCAAAGGCGAGCCGCGGCACCACGCGCGCCAGCACCGCTGACGCAACACCGGCCGCTGCCAGCGCTGCGGCGAACTGGCTCGCTGCTGCGCCCATGCGGAACGCGTTCAGATTGGCCTTGACGATGCGCTCGCCCTTGCTGGCAAAGAGCGCCTGGATCTGCTTTTCCAGCGACTCCACTGGCAGCGGCAACTGCGACGCTGCAGCCCCCAGCACCACCATGTTCTGCGCTTTCACGGCGCCAGCCTTGGTGGCCAGGCGGGTAGCGTCCAGCGCCACCAGATGCGGCACCGAGAACAGCACCTTGTACAGGGCCTCGTGCTGCGGATAGGCGTCCACATTCTCCAGCGGTGTCACGTCGCTCACAATCCAGCCGTCCGGGCGCAGCAACTGCGCGTAACGCAAGGCTTCCATGGGCTCCACCGACAGCACCAGACTGGCCGCGCCGTTGGCAATCAGGTCGCTGGCCACCGGTTTGTCCGAGATGCGCACAAACGCGGAGACCGCGCCGCCGCGCTGCGCCATGCCGTGCACTTCGGACTGCTTGAAATACAGGCCGGCCTCGTGCACCGCGTGATCAATCACCCAGGCAATCGACAGCACACCCTGGCCGCCAACGCCGCAAAGCACCAGGTCGTAGTTCATTCTGATCGCTCCTCGCAGGCGCGCTTGTAGAGCTTGATCTGCTTGGCATAAGTCACACAGGCGCGCC
>CAIQVX010000002.1 GCA_903875275.1 uncultured beta proteobacterium
CACCTTGTTTTTGACGACCTTGACCTTGGTTTCATTTCCAATCGAATCGTCACCTTTCTTGATGGTGCCCGTGCGGCGGATGTCCAGCCGCACGGAAGCGTAGAACTTGAGCGCGTTACCACCCGTCGTGGTTTCGGGCGAGCCGAACATGACGCCGATCTTCATACGGATCTGATTGATGAAGACAACCATGCAGTTGGTTTTCTTGATGTGCGCCGTGAGCTTGCGCAGGGCCTGACTCATCAGCCTTGCTTGCAGGCCGGGCAAAGAGTCTCCCATTTCACCTTCAAGCTCCGCTTTAGGTGTCAGTGCCGCGACTGAATCCACCACAATCAGGTCGACCGCGCCCGAGCGCACGAGGCTGTCGACGATCTCCAGTGCCTGCTCGCCGGTATCAGGTTGACTGATCAGCAGATCCTGCAAATTGACGCCGAGATTCTGGGCGTACTGAATGTCGAGTGCGTGTTCGGCATCGATAAACGCACATTGACCACCGACTTTTTGCATCTCTGCGATCACCTGCAGGGTCAACGTGGTCTTGCCGGATGATTCCGGGCCGTAGATTTCCACTACACGACCGCGTGGCAAGCCACCGACTCCCAAAGCGATGTCCAGGCCTAGGGAGCCTGTAGATACGACCTGAATGTCCTCAATGACCTCGCCCTCGCCCAAGCGCATGATGGTGCCCTTGCCGAACTGCTTTTCAATCTGGGCCAGTGCGACCTGAAGGGCTTTTGCCTTTTCGCTGTTGGCGGGGGATGGTGCTTTGACCGATGCGTCCATGAAGTACTCCTTGAATGATGACGGTGTGTCTCGGGTCCTGATCGGGGCTTCCTCTGTTTTTAACAACAGGCTGGATGCTTGAACAGTAGTTTAAAGCATTGATTAAAATCTGCAAGGTGTATTATTAGTCAATTTAGTTTACTATTTAAGCCATGCCTGAAAACGTGGAAATCAAGCGCGGTACCGGATGGCGGCAGTCCCATCTGGGTCATTGGATGAGTCTGGCGTTGCAGCGTTTTGACGCGCGTGTGCTTTTTCTGATGTCGCGTAACGAGGCGGTTCCTCTGGCGCTGTCCAATCTGGCCGCCCGGGGTTGTCTGAGCGCCTCCCACATCCATATCACCCGCCATCTGGCGCTCGAGGGGTCGCGCCTCACCGAACTGGCGCGGCGTGCGGGTGTGAGCAAGCAGGCCATGGGAAAGCTGGTGCAGGAGTGCGAAGCCTGGGGCCTGGTCCGCAGGACGCCGGACGCACGCGATGCGCGTGCACGCCGTGTGATATTCACGGTGATCGGACTGGCCTGGCTGCAGGCATTTGGAGAAGCTGTCTCCCAGGCCGAGGAAGAACTCAGGGCCTCTGTCGGCACTGAAGTTGCAACCGTCCTGGCCATCGGTCTGGAAGCCTATGCCGCATGATGGACACTGTCTTTCGTGAAAATTACAGCGGAATTCACAGGCGCCTAGAATTGCTGGAACAAAGAAATGCCGGCTCCGGTTTTCACCCACATAGGAGACAGACATGCGAATTCTGATTGCGGAAGATGATCAGGTGCTGGCCGATGGCTTGCTGCGAACCTTGCGCAGTTCGGGCGCGGCTGTCGACCATGTGGCCAGTGGAGCGGAAGCTGACGCTGCGCTGATGACCAATACCGAATTCGATCTCCTGATTCTGGACCTGGGCATGCCCAGGATGCACGGGCTGGAGGTACTGAAGAAACTGCGGGCGCGCGGCTCGTCGTTGCCGGTGCTGATACTCACGGCCGCTGACAGTGTCGAAGAGCGCGTCAAGGGTCTGGACTACGGGGCAGACGATTACATGGCCAAACCCTTCAGTCTGCAGGAACTCGAGGCGCGTGTCCGTGCCCTGGGGCGGCGCGGAATGGGAACTGCCAGCAGCATGATCAAGCACGGGCCTTTGATGTACGACCAGTCGGGCCGGGTTGCCACCATTGATGGCGTGATGATCGAACTGTCAGCGCGGGAACTGGGCTTGCTGGAAGTGCTGTTGCAGCGCGCGGGCCGATTGGTCAGCAAGGATCAGTTGGTGGAAAGACTCTGCGAGTGGGGGGAGGAAGTCAGCAACAATGCGATTGAGGTCTACATCCACCGACTGCGCAAGAAAATCGAAAAAGGGCCCATCCGCATCGCGACGGTTCGTGGTCTGGGCTATTGTCTGGAAAAAATTCCGGGGTGAACATTTTCCATCAGGAACAACGTTCGCTGTTCGGGGAGATCCTGGACTGGATGCTCACGCCCATGCTGTTGTTGTGGCCCATCAGCCTGGTACTGACCTGGCTTGTGGCACAGAGCATCGCGGGCAAACCTTTTGACCGGGCACTGGAATACAACGCCGGGGCTCTGGCCCAACTGATCAGCGTCAGCAACAACCGGGTGCAATTCAACCTGCCGCTGCCAGCGCGCGAACTGTTGCGGGCTGATGATTCAGATACGGTGTATTACCAGGTACTGGGCGAACGCGGCGAGTTTCTGAGTGGCGAGAGGGACCTGCCGGCCCCGGCCGACGAGGAGAAAGCGTTTTTCGGTGAAGTTCGCATCCGGGACGCCGAGGTCCATGGTGTCGACGTCAAAATCGCCTACACCTGGGTCAAACTGACGTTGCCGGGTGCCAGACCGGCTCTGGTGCAGGTCGCCGAAACTCTGGAAAAGCGATCCGTTCTGGCAACTGAAATCGTCAAGGGTGTCATGCTGCCGCAGTTTGTCATCCTGCCGCTGGCCGTCTTTCTGGTATGGCTGGCCTTGGTGCAGGCGATCAAGCCTCTGAACCAACTCGAGGAACGCATCCGCGCCCGAAAGCCTGATGATTTGAGTCCGATCGACGCTCAGGCAGTCCCGCTGGAGGTTGCGCCCCTGGTGTCTTCAGTCAATGATCTGCTGATGCGACTCAAGGAATCGATTTCGACGCAGAAGCGATTTCTGGCCGATGCCGCACACCAGCTCAAGACACCGCTGGCAGGTTTGCGCATGCAGGCTGACCTGGCGCTGCGCGAGGGCGCGAATACCGAAGAGCTGAAGCAGTCCCTGCGCCAGATCGGACGCTCCAGCATCCGTGCCACGCACACGGTCAATCAACTTCTGGCACTGGCCCGCGCCGAGAGCAGTGGTTCGGCCATGCCTCGAACACGCTGCGATCTTGCCGAGTTGACCATGGAGGTCGTGCGCGACTGCGCTCCGCGGGCCATCGAAAAGCACATAGACCTTGGGTTTGAGGGCACCCAACCCGGCACGGAGGGGGGCCAGTTGGTCGGCAACCCCACCCTGCTCAAGGAACTCATTCGAAATCTGCTGGACAACGCCATCAACTACACGCCTTCAAGTGCTGAAAAGCCTGGCGTCATCACGGCACGGGTCTTGACGGACCGGTTCGGAAAAACACTGGTTCTGCAGGTTGAAGACTCCGGACCCGGCGTCCCGCCCGCGGAGCGGGAACTTATCTTTCGTCCCTTTTACCGGGCCTTGGGCACGGAAGTGGATGGTTCCGGTCTGGGCCTGCGCATCGTGACGGAAATCGCGTATCTGCACAACGCCACCGTTGCGATGGAAGACACCCGACCCGGGCAATTGCCGCCCGGGGCCCGCTTCAACGTGCGTTTTGTGGCCGAAACGGCTTCTGCACCGCTTGCACTCTGACTACTTCACGCAGGGCAACAGAAGTTTGTCACCGAGGAGCACGTTCAGTTCGCTCAGGCGGGGCCTCAACGCATCGTCAGTGGCCGGCAGACGCAGGAACAAGCCTCGGCCTGGAGTTCGCTCCTGCAGCACACGGGCGGTGCGTACACCACGCTGGTTAAAGCTGATCAAGGCCGCATTGGCGGCGGCTTGCGTCTCGTGCCCACCCAGCGACAGGCCCCACTGTAGTGATGGGTCGGTGAGCGGCTCGAACCGCAGCTTGAGTGAGTCCAACTCGGAGCGCTTCTTTGCCAGCGCTTCCCTGCTGGCGTACTTGCCCATGTAGACAATCCACCGGCTCGTCTCTGGCGCCGGTCCCAGTGACCAGGACCCGGCGGGCAACGCTGACACCAGTGCCGCTCGCAATGCTGCGGCTTGGGGCTCGTCAAAAGGACCTGCCTGCAGGCACTGGGGTGATTTGGCCTGCGCCGCGGCAGCCTCGATCTGGCGCACGTCCTGGACCGTCAGAAGTTGAAGAGACTGTGGTTTCAGTTGAAGCAGCAGGCGCTGTGGCTCGGACTGTTCCCGCGAAGTCAGCCCTGGCAGGACCCCTTGCGACCAAGCCAAATAGAGACCGTTGGCTAGCAGCAGGACAAAGGTCAGCAATCGCAGCATGCGGCACCTCAGGTTCGGACGGACAGGGGTGAGGGCACCGGACGCACACTGACCTCGGCGCTGCTCACGCTGACAAGCCCCTGGTCCGTCAATACCTGCAGGGCGCCTTCTCTGTCCACGCCCTGCGCCATGCCCACGGTTCCGTCAGTGAGGGTGACCTGTCGCAGGCGCAAAACGTCGCGTGCATTGAAACTGGCCTGAAATGGCCCGAATCCGGACTCTTCGAACCGCTTAATGGTTTGCACCAGCGGCGCTGCAATTTCGAGCAAAGCCTCGGGCGCATCAAGCTCGGGACGCAACTCCTGCAACCAGGCCGGTCCCGTGGAAAGCTCCAGACCCGCAGGCGGCTTGACGTTGATGCCAATACCGACAACAAGGTAACGGACGGTACCAAAGCTGGCTGTCTCGATCAGGATGCCGGCCAGTTTTCGTCCATTCCACCACACGTCGTTAGGCCACTTCAGACCCAGATCCGGGTGCAGACTTTGTACCAGGCTAAGACCCACTGCAAGCGACAATCCCGACCAATTCACGGGTGACAGCGGAACGCCAAGCGAAAAGCTGAGGTCGCTCGACCAGCGGCGTCCAAGACGGCCCCGGCCCTCAGTTTGTTGTCCTGCCAATACCAGCACCGGCTGCATCTGTCCGCTGCGCGCCCGGCGCATCAATTCGCTGTTGGTTGAGTCAATCTGTTCCAGCACATCGAAGTGAAAGCCCGGCAGCAGGGGCGCGATGGCCTCATGAAGTTGCCGCGTCGGCCAGTTCATTGCGCCGGTCACCGTTTCTGGCCGCGCCTGGGCTTGGGCGCCAGCAAGGTCCCGCGGCAGGTCTCCGCACCGCACCAACAAGGGTACTCGGCCTTGAGCCTTGCCGTGTACCGCTCGTTCAGGATGAGCCCGTAATCGTAGTTAAGTTCCTCACCCGCCTTGATATCGCGCCGCGCAAGGATAAAGATGCGACCATCCCTTTCGTCAGCTTCGCAGTTGGCGTCGCAGGCGTGGTTGATCCATCGCGACGAGTTGCCTCCAACGCGGGCGTCAATGACACGGTCCTCGCTGATGTGAAAATAAAACGTGTGGTTCGGGTCGTTCGGATCGTGCGGATGGCGCTCCTGAGCCTGCTCCCAGTTGATGATCTCACCAACGTATTCAATCAGCACTTCGCCTTGGGCAATGTCTTGCAAGGCAAACACGCCTTTTCCATGCACGCCGGAGCGGCGAACCTGAATGCGGCGCCTGGATGGGCGTGGGGCGTTTTTGGACACAACGAAAAAATTTGGTATGGTGAACTCGTATGGGCGCGTGTGTGTGCGCGCTCACGTGCATGTGCGTGCGCCTGTGCGCCCGCGAGAAACCGGATTGTAGTCAGATGAAAAATGCAGGTTCAACCAAAACACTGGTGATAGCTGAAAAGCCCTCGGTCGCCCAGGACATTGTGCGGGCGCTCACCGCGACAGCTGGCAAGTTCGACAAGCATGACGAGTACTTCGAGAACGAGAAATACGTCGTTACCAGCGCCGTCGGCCATTTGCTTGAAATTCAGGCGCCCGAGGAATTTGATGTCAAGCGTGGCAAATGGAGCTTTGCCCACCTGCCGGTGATTCCGCCGCACTTCGACGTCAAGCCCATGGACAAGACCAAGACCAGGCTGAATTCCATCGTCAGGCAGGCCAAACGCAAGGATGTGGGCGCCTTGATCAACGCCTGCGATGCCGGGCGGGAGGGGGAACTCATCTTTCGCTTGATCCAGCAGTACAGCAAGGTCAAACTGCCGGTGCAGCGCCTGTGGCTGCAGTCGATGACGCCACAAGCCATACGCGATGGCTTCGATTCCCTGCGCAGCGACCAGCAGATGTTGCCGCTGGCCGATGCAGCGCGCTGCCGCAGCGAAGCCGATTGGCTGGTAGGCATCAACGGTACGCGCGCCATGACGGCCTTCAATTCACGCGATGGCGGCTTCTTCCTGACGACGGTGGGTCGTGTGCAAACGCCAACCCTGAGCGTGGTGGTGGAGCGCGAGGAGCAAATCCGCAAGTTCATCAGTCGTGACTACTTCGAGGTGCATGCCACGTTCGGTGCCAGCGCCGGAGAGTACAACGGCAAATGGTTCGATCCCGGCTGGAAGAAGGCGGCGGCGAATCTGGCGGCAGGCAACGGCGACGAACCTGACGCCGAGCTCAAGGCGGACCGCCTATGGAGCGAGCGCGAAGCGCGTGCCATCGCCGATGCCGTGCGCGGCCAGAAGGCCAGTGTCACGGAAGAAAGCAAGCCGACGACCCAAGCATCCCCCTTGCTGTTCGACCTGACCAGTTTGCAGCGTGAAGCCAACGGCAAGTTTGGTTACTCCGCCAAGACCACGCTATCGATCGCGCAAAGCCTGTACGAACGCCACAAGGCGCTGACCTACCCGCGTACCGATTCGCGCGCGCTACCGGAAGACTATCTTCCGGTAGTGAAACAGACGTTCGAGATGCTTGCCGGCAGTCCCATGAAGCATCTGTCCGCCCATGCGGCAACAGCACTCAAGGCTCACTACATCGTCAAGAGCAAGCGCGTTTTTGACAATGCGAAGGTCAGTGACCACTTTGCCATCATTCCGACCCTGCAGGCACCCCACGGCCTGAGTGAAGCCGAGCAGAAGGTCTATGACCTCGTGGTGCGCCGCTTCATGGCGGTGTTTTTTCCCAGTGCCGAGTATCAGATCACCACCCGGGTAAGCACTGCAGCCGGGCATAATTTCAAGACCGAGGGCAAGGTGCTGGTGAAGCCGGGCTGGCTGGCCATCTACGGCAAGGAGGCCGCCGACGAGGTCAAGGACGGCGAGGACAGGAGTCCAGGCAACTTGGTGCCGGTCAAGCCGGGCGAGCAGGTGAAAGCCGAAGTCGTCGAGCCCAAAGCCCTGAAGACACGACCACCGGCCCGCTACTCCGAAGCCACCTTGCTCGGCGCCATGGAGGGCGCGGGCAAGGCCATTGAGGACGACGAATTGCGCGCTGCCATGCATGAGAAGGGCTTGGGAACGCCAGCCACACGATCCAGCATCATTGAAGGCCTGATTGCCGAAAAGTACATGTTGCGCGAAGGGCGCGAGCTGATTCCGACGGCCAAAGCCTTCCAGTTGATGACGCTGCTCAGGGGGCTGGGGGTGGAAGAACTCTCCAAAGCCGAGTTGACGGGCGAGTGGGAGTACAAGCTGGCGCAGATGGAGCACGGCAAGCTCAAGCGGGAGACCTTCATGGCCGAGATCGCAGCCATGACCGAACGCATGGTCAGGAAGGCGAAGGAATACGACCGCGATACCGTTCCCGGTGACTATGC
>CAIQVX010000003.1 GCA_903875275.1 uncultured beta proteobacterium
CGATTCGGTCCCCCGGAGCCTGCACCAGGCTGATCCGCTCACGCGCGTGCTCGGCCTGGTCATTGACACCATCGAGCATGCAGTATTCAAAGGTAATGAAATCCCTTGGCGCAAATCGCAGGTAGTACCTGCAGGCCTCCATCAGTTCGGCCAGCGGGTACTTTTTGTTCAGTGGCACCAGCTTGTCGCGCAAGGCGTCGGTAGGCGCATGCAGCGACACCGCAAGCGCGACCGCACACTCCTGCGCCAGCAAGTCCATCTTGGGCACGATGCCAGAGGTGGACACCGTAACGCGCCGACGCGACAGGCCGTAACCATGGTCATCGAGCATGGTGCGCAGGGCTGGCAACAGTTCCGCATAGTTTTGCAGTGGCTCTCCCATACCCATCATCACCACATTGGAGATCACGCGTTCATCACGCTGCAGATGCTTGCGCAGGAAACGCTCTGCATGCCAGAGCTGCGCAATGATTTCGCCGGTTCGCAGGTTGCGGCTGAAACCCTGATGGCCGGTAGAGCAGAAGCGGCAGCCTACGGCGCAGCCCGCCTGCGAGGAAACACACAGCGTGCCTCGGTCTTCTTCCGGAATGAAAACGGTTTCAATGGCATCGCCGCCACCCACGTCAAACAGCCACTTGATGGTGCCATCGGCCGACATGTGTTCGGAGAGACTGGCCAGCGACCTGACCTCGGCGCTGGTCTTCAGCTTTTCCCGCAAGGACTTCGCAAGATCGCTCATGGCGTCGAAGTCGGACTCGCCTTTTTGATGAATCCAGCGAAACAGCTGAACCGCGCGGTAGCGCTTTTCACCCAAGCCCTCACAGAATCCGGCCAACCCCTCCAGGTCGAAATCGAGCAGGTTCACCGTCATCGGACCCGCACCGCGCCGGACCGCCCCGGATGCGCCGTGGCCAGCCCGAACGGGTGCGGGACGCAGTGGGGCGCAAAGATCATTTTTATTTGGAATACACGTTCATGCCGGGGAAGAAGAAGCTCACTTCCACAGCAGCGGTCTCGGGAGCGTCTGACCCATGGACTGCATTGGCATCAATGCTGTCGGCAAACGATGCGCGGATGGTTCCGGGTGCTGCCTTCTTGGGATCGGTCGCACCCATCAGGTCGCGATTCTTCAGTACCGCGTTCTCACCTTCAAGAACCTGGATCATCACCGGCCCGGAGATCATGAACTCAACCAGATCCTTGAAAAAGGGGCGTTCCTTGTGGACGGCGTAAAAGGCTTCTGCCTCGCTGCGGGCCAGCCGAACCATCCTGGCGGCAACGATCTTCAGACCTGCGGCCTCAAAGCGGGCGTAGATCTGGCCAATCACGTTCTTGGCGACTGCGTCGGGCTTGATGATGGATAAAGTGCGTTCGATAGTCATGTGTTCTTCCTGAGCTCAAAATTGTGTTGGTATCTGCCCGACGGGCAAAGCGGTGAATTTTATCGTGAAAGTCAGCGACCACGACCGCCGCGGCGCTGTCCGGGGCCGGCGCCGCGCCGCTGTCCCTGGTCCTGACGCTGCCGCGTAAAACTGTCCGCTCCGATGTAGCCAAAGGCTGTTTTCATGGGGTCAGGCTGGGCTGCGCCGCCAGCACGGTCGCCGGAATCGGTGCGTTGTTTGCGGCCGGAACCCGAGCCTGTCGCGAATCCCGTCCCTGCATCCGGCGCTTTGCCACCCGCCGATCGCCGTGGGCCGTTCCCGGAACTGCGTGGACCGTTGCCGCGCGCACCACGGCGCCGGTTCCGGCTTGCGGGTGCATCGTCGCGTCCCGGCTGGGGCCCGTCCGGGGCCTGGTCCTCACCGCGCTCGCGGGAGCTCCTGGTGCCCGCAGCCTGCATCAGGAGTTTGATGTCATTCGCATCAAGTTCCATCCAGGCACCCCGGCGCAAGCCACGCGGCAACACCATGGCGCCGTAGCGAATGCGGATCAGGCGACTCACCGCATGCCCAACCGCCTCCAGCATGCGCCTGACCTCGCGGTTTCGTCCTTCGCTGATTGTGACGCGGTACCAGCAGTTTGAACCTTCGCCCCCGCCCTCCTCGATCGACCCAAACTGGGCCATGCCATCGTCGAGCTTGACGCCCTCGAGCAGTCGCTGCTTTTCCTCTTTGCTCAGGGATCCCAGAACACGCACCGCGTACTCGCGCTCCAGACCGAAGCGCGGATGGGTCAGATTGTTGGCCAGCTGGCCGGAACTGGTGAACAGCAGCAGGCCCTCGGTATTGAGATCCAGACGTCCGACCGACTGCCACTTGCCCTGAAACAATTTCGGCAGCTTGCGAAACACCGTTGGCCGGTTCTGCGGGTCATCATGCGTCACCACTTCGCCCACCGGCTTGTGGTACGCAATAACACGCGCCGGCGGCGCATCAATGCGAAACCGGATCGGCTTGCCGTTGACCTTGACATGGTCACCAAACTGGATGCGCTGACCAATATGGGCAGGTTCATTGTTGACCGTGATGCGGCCTTCCATGATCATCTGCTCCATCTCCAGGCGCGAGCCCATGCCCGCCTGAGCCAGCACCTTGTGCAACTTGGGCGTCTCTGCCTGCGGCGCCAGCACCCTTTTCACGGCAAGCGGTTCGACACTGTCCTGGTCGGCGTCGAACTGGCCAGAGACCACTTCATCGAACCGGCTTGCGCTGGCAACTGGCTCAGCGACGCCGGCTTGCGCCAACTCCGCACCCGGATTCGGCAATTGCGCACCCTCGGCCTGCGCCAGCGGTTCGGGCAAGTCCGGTTCAGCCGGGGTCGGCGTTGCGTCGCTGTTTTCGCTCATATGGGAGTCCCTGTCGAGAAAATAGTGTTGCCGTCGGCGCCGGTGCCATCGGTTGGCGTCATGTCGAGTTCGGCCTGCAGGTCGGACTCGGTGCGTGCCAGTGCCTGTACCGCATCGAGTTGACCGCCGGGCGTGTCCATGGGTGGCAACTGGTCCAGCGATGCCAGTCCCAGATCGTCCAGAAAATGCCGGGTCGTGGCAAACAGGGCCGGCCGGCCCACGGTACTGCGGTGACCGATGACCTCAATCCAGCCTCTATCTTCCAGTTGCTTGAGAAGCAGTGAGTTGACTGTGACACCCCGGATGTCTTCGATGTCGCCACGCGTCACCGGTTGCCGGTAGGCGATGATGGCCAGCGTTTCCAGAGTCGCCCGACTGTAACGCGGTGGTTTTTCCGGGTGCAGGCGATCCAGGTACTCGCGCATCTCGGGGCGGCTCTGGAACCGCCAACCGCTTGCCAGTTCCACCAGTTCCACACCACGCCCGGACCACTCCTGCTGCAGTTCAGGCAACATGTCCCTGATGGCGTCCACCTCCAAGGCGTCGCTGAACAGCACGACCATGTCAGCCACCAGCAGGGGCTGCTGGGAGCAAATCAAGGCGGTTTCCAATACGCGCTTGGCATCGGCCGTATTCATGGTCTTGCAATTTCCGGGGTGGGCACCCTCAAGGTGCGAAATCAGTGCGATTCGTTGCGTCGCGGCAGGCAGATGGAGGAATCTGCCGCGCGTTGCCCCCGGCTGCCCGCCGGGGTGCGGGCTTTCAGGCCCTTAGCGCGGATTATAGCTGAGGCCCCACTGGTCCAGCGCCTCGCCAAAATCATCCGGCAACTCCGAGCGAAAGCGCATGGCCTGCTGTGTCAACGGATGAATCAGGGCCAGCTCAAAGGCATGCAATGCCTGGCGCTGCATGCCGGCCGCGGCGACACCGCCGTACAGTTCGTCAGCCACCAGAGGGTGACCCAAGGATGCCATGTGGACCCGGATCTGGTGCGTCCGGCCCGTATGCAGCGTACATCGCACCAGGCACCCCTGATCGGCATTCTGGAGCAGCTCAATGTCGGTTCTGGCGGTCTTGCCAGGATGCCTGTCAAGGTCGACCACTGCCATGCGCAAGCGGTTGCGCGGATCGCGACCCATGGGCTGATTGACCTCGCATCGGGCGCTGCCGCGCCAGGGATGGTGGGCGAGCGCGAGGTACTGCCGACCAACTTCACGCGCCGCAATCGAGCGGACCAGCGCGTCCATCACCTGGCGTGTGCGAGCCACCACCATCAGGCCGCTGGTGTCCTTGTCGAGCCTGTGAACAATCCCGGCCCGTGGCAGATTCACGGCCGCCGCGTCAAAGGCCAGCAAGCCGTTGAGCAAAGTGCCGCTCCAGTTGCCGGGTGCCGGATGAACCACCAGACCCGCCGGTTTGTTGATGACCAACAAACCCTCATCCTGATAAACGATGTCCAGTTGCATGAATTCGGGCTTGAAGGCCTGACTCTGGGGCGTAGGACGCAATTCAATCGTCCCGCGGTCGGTCGCCCTGACCCGGCTGGAGGGTTTGCACACCTGCAGCCGATCGAGCCTGACGGCGCCCAGGTGAATCAACTGCTGCAGGTAACTCCGAGAAAACTCGGGCACCAGTTCAACCAGTGCCTGATCAAGCCTCAAACCGTGCTGTGACGGCTGGAAAACCAACTCGCGCAACTCCAGTTCCGGCTCGGCGTCGGACCGATCCTCAAGATCATCGCTATCATGACCGCTCGATATAATGAATCCGGAATTTTTCAAGAAAGTTGTCCTACATGCTTCGAGCCAAATTATCGGTTGTCTGCACCGGGTCGCTGGTCTGTGTCCTACTGGTGTTGACGGCGTGCTCGTCAAACCCGCTGGAGCGGGAGGCAAACTGGAGTCCGAGCAAACTCTACGCCGAAGCCAAGGACGAACTGGCCGCAGGCGGCTACGAGAAGGCAATTTCGCACCTGGAAAAACTCGAGGGCCGTGCCGCCGGGACGCCCTTGGCGCAGCAGGCCCAGCTTGACAAGGCTTACGCCCAGCACAAATCGGGCGAAGCCGCCCAGGCTGTTGCCACGCTCGACCGCTTCATGAAACTGCACCCGGCCAGCCCGGCTCTGGATTACGCCCTCTACCTCAAGGGCCTGATCAACTTCAATGACGATCTGGGCTTTCTCTCCTACATCGCGCGCCAGGATCTGGCGGAGCGCGACCAGAAGGCGTCCAAGGAATCCTTCGAAGCTTTCAAGGAACTCGTCACACGCTTCCCGAACTCGCGCTATACGCCCGACGCCACCCTGCGCATGACCTACATTGTGAATTCGCTGGCGAGCTATGAACTGCATGTGGCTCGTTACTACTTCAGCCGAGGCGCTTACGTGGCCGCCATCAACCGGGCGCAATTGGCCGTCACGGATTACCAGGGCACACCGGCCATCGAGGAGGCTCTGTTCATCATGCTCAAAGCCTACGACGCGCTGGGCCTGACGCAGTTGCGCGACGACACGCGGCGCGTGCTGGACCGGAGCTATCCCAACTCCGAGTACCTGACGCGCGGCTTCAAAGAGATCCAGAATCCCTGGTGGAAGTTCTGGTGAGCGCTTCGAGCGCCTGCATCAGTTCCTGATCCGAAGCAATCCGCCGCATGGCCGGCAGAGTCGCCAGCAGGCGCTTGCCATACCCCATGAGCGAGAGCCGGGTATCACACACCACCAGAATGCCCTGATCGGTTTCGCGACGAATCAGGCGCCCCGCGCCCTGCTTGAGGGCAATGGCGGCTTCCGGGATGAAGTAATGGTTGAAGACGCTGCGCCCACTGGCCTCAAGGCGCTTGGACCGTGCCTCCACCAGCGGGTCGTTGGGCGGCGGAAACGGCAGCTTGTCGATCACCAGCAGTTGCAATGCCTCACCTGGCACATCGAAGCCTTCCCAGAAGGAAGCCGATGCAACCAGCACACAACCGCTGCGTCCGTCCTCGCTTCCCAGGCGGAACCGCTCCATCAGTTGCCGTCTCGACAGTTGACCCTGAACCAGAATCTCCAGGGAAGCTGAATCGGAAAACTGTCTCTGCAGCACTTCACTGACGTTGCGAAGTGCTCGCAGTGTGGTCGTCAGCACCAGCGTGCGACCGCCCAGCACAGCCGCCGCCCTGGCAACGAACTCGGCCACCTGGCGGCTGTGCTCGGGGGCGCTCGGCTTTGACAGCGTCAAGGGCACATAGACAGCCGCCTGCGTCGCATAGTCAAACGGGCTCTGCACTCTCAATATCTGTGCGTCCTGCAATCCGCAAGACTCGGTAAACCAGCTCAGTTGCGGGTCATGACCGAGCGTCGCCGATGTGAATATCCAGGCCCGATGGGAGCCACCCGAGTCTCCGTCCGCTCCGAGCAGGCGCGTGCGCACCGTCTGTGCGATGTCCAGTGGCGACTCCACCAGACTCAGCTGCGTCCCCACGTCCAGCCATCGCACCGATTCGACGGCACAGGCCCCGCAAAAGAAAGCAATCCGCTCCATCAGCAGGGTAACGCGCTCACACAAACGCGCCAGCTCCGGTGCCGATTCGCCCACGCTGGCCAGCGCGTCAAGTGCCTGCCGGCAGGCACTTTCGATCGCAGTCAAGCCGTCAAGCCATTCGATTTCATTCAGGGCATCGGGTGCCAAGCCCAGCCAACGCAGCTTGCTGCCCGTCAAGTCCCGTCCAACAAGCAGACGCAAGTCACGCGCCGAACGCTCGACGCCGCTGGCCAGGCCCTGCCAATCGGCCAGTCCGCGCGCATGCTGCAAGCCGGCTGCCAGCAGATCGCGTGACAGGTCGAGCAACTGTCCCGTCGTCAGCTGTGTGCCCAGAAACTGCACACCGGTTTCATTGACTTGATGCGCCTCATCGAAGACCACAGTGCTCACGGTTGGCAGGAGCTCGGCCATACCCGATTCACGCACGGCCAGATCGGCAAAAAAGAGATGATGGTTGATGACCACCACGTCCGCAGCCAGCGCCTCCCGGCGCGCCTGGTTGACATGACAGGCGCGAAACTGCGGACACTGCGCGCCCAGGCAGTTATCACGAGTGGATGTCACAAGAGGGATCAGAGGCGAGCGCTCGTCCAGCCCGGGCAATTCGGCCAGATCGCCGCTACCGGTCAACAGCGCCCAGGACTCAATTCTGGCCAGTGTGCGCAGCACGCCATGGCCTGCCACATCATGTTGCTGGCGCGCCTGCTGCAGTCGCTGCAGACACAGGTAACTGGCACGACCCTTGAGCAGTGCCGTGCGCACGGGCAAACCCAGGGTTCGACTCAAAAGCGGAAGGTCACGAGCAAACAGCTGGTCCTGCAAGGTCTTGGTCGCGGTCGACAGCAAGACCCTGCCGCCACTGAGCAATACCGGCACCAGGTACGCGAAAGTTTTGCCAATACCGGTGCCAGCCTCGACCACCAGCACACCACCGTTCTCGATGGTGCGCGCAATCGACGCCGCCATCTCCGTCTGCCCGTCCCGGGGTCTGAATTCCTCAACTGTTCGCGACAAAAAACCACCCGGCGCGAAGGTCTCGCGCACAAGGTCTTCAAGACTCATCCGTCAGGCAGGCTCGTCAGGATTCAGCTGCCGCTCGATCCGGGCAATTTCGTCACGAAGACTCAGGCGTTTTTTCTTGAGTCGTCGCATCAACAGTTCATCCAGCGGAACCTCGCCACTGGCGCGGTCTATCATGGCATCAAGATCTCCATGCTCAATACGCAAGTCGATCAGCCGACGTTCGGGAGAATGCAGGTTAGAGTCCACGGCTTAAGTATATAAAGTTTGATCGAAGTAATTGATCGGGATTTGTTCTTGTGTGGGTCGATAATACGACTAAATCGAACCAAGAATTTATAGGTATCTTCCCTCTTCACTCCCCGTCCATGTCCAAAGGCTATCGACTCAGCGCATCAACAGGCATCCACAAGGGTGACCGCGAGTACCAGCAGGATCAGGTCATCGTCCTGAGCCACAAGCGCGTTCCCGGTTGCATACTGGCGGTGGTTGCGGATGGCATGGGTGGCCGCAGCGGCGGGCGCAAGGCCTCCGACCAGGTCATGCTGACTGCCAAGCAGTTGTTTGAGCGTTACGCACCAGCCATTGATGATGCACCGGCAACCCTGATGCAATTGGCAAGAGAGGCGCACACCGTCATCAAGCTGACGGCCATTTCTTCGGAAGAAGAGCCGCACAGCACGCTGGCCGCTTTTCTGATCAATCCAGGCGGCGACTGCTATTGGGCGTACTCGGGCGACTCGCGCATCTACCATTTTCACGGCAGCAAATTCGTCAAACGCTCCACCGACCACTCCTATGTTCAGACTCTGGTCGACAAGGGCGAACTGACAGACGAGCAGGCCAATGTTCATCCCAAGTCCAACATACTGATAGGTTGCCTGGGAACAGAAAAAGAGCCTCCTGTGGGCGTCCATTTCATTCCCCAATTGCGCGCTGGCGATGTCCTGATGGCGTGCAGCGACGGCGTCTGGCACTATTTCACAAACTCGGAAATCGGCTCTGTTCTGGCCAGTCTGTCGCCGCGCGAGGCGACTGAATTTCTCATAGAAAAGGCCAGGTCCCGCGGCCGCGGCGGTGGTGACAACCTGTCACTGGCGATTATCAAACTCGAGCCGCTGGATTCCTGAGCGTCAAGCTGGTGTCAACCTGACGCCGCGTTAGCGCCAGAAACTCGGCCGACTGCATCTCGTGCAGACGGGACACGGTGCGCACAAACTCGTGTGCCAAGGGCCCGGCCGTGTACAACTCCTGCGCTGGCACTTCTGCTGACATCACAAGTTTGACGCGGCGGTCGTAAAACACGTCCACCAGCAAGGTAAACCGACGCGCCTGTGAAGCCATCTGCGCCGACATCCGTGGCACGTCGCTCAGCAGCACAGTCTCAAACCGCGTCGCGATTTCAAGGTAGTCGTTCTGCGAGCGGGCTCCCGCGCAGAGCGTCCGAAAATCGAACCAGACGACGGAGCCGGCCTTGCGCAGGGCTTGCAACTTGCGCCCTTCAATCTGCAGCATCGCATCTTCATCGCCGACCCCGGCCAGCATCTCAAAGGCCTGCTTCAGCGCCGCCTCTGTGTGATCGCCTTGCGGCCAGTGGTAATACTGAAGCTGCGCCAGCGTCTGGCGCCGGTAGTCCGTGCCGTTGTCCACGTTGATGACTTCCAGCTTGTCCTTGAGCATGGCGATCGCCGGCAGAATGCGGTCGCGGTGCAACCCGTCCGGATACAGGTCGTCGGGTCTGAAATTCGAGGTGGTGACAAAGCCCACACCATGGCTGAACAGGGCGCGCAACAAGCGATGCAGGATCAGGGCGTCAGTGACATCGGCCACATGAAACTCGTCGAAGCAGATCAGCCGGTACTTGCCGGCGATCTGCCTGGCCAATGCATCCAACGGGTCCTTTGTTCCCTGCAGCAGCACCAACTGGCGGTGAACTTCCCGCATGAACTCATGAAAGTGCAATCGGGTCTTGCGCTTGAGCGGCACCGCAGCAAAAAAGCAATCCATCAGAAAGCTCTTGCCGCGACCGACACCCCCATGCATGTAGACGCCGCGTGGGATGTCGGGACGGTTAAGGAACTTCTTGAGGGCGCTGGAGCGCTTGCGCTTGTAGGCGGTCCATTCCAGAGCGCAACGCTGCAATGCCTCGACCGCCTGCAACTGGGCCGGGTCGGCCTGATAGCCGCGTTCGGCCAGTTGCGACTGGTAGGTTTCCCTGACGCTCACAAGGTGTCAGAAATTGAGCGTGCGCTTTTCGACCGCCAGCGCTGCTTCCTTGGTGGCTTCGCTGAGCGACGGATGGGCGTGGCAAATGCGTGCAATGTCTTCGCTGCTGGCCCTGAACTCCATGGCCATCACACATTCGGCAATCAACTCGCTGGCCATCGGTCCGACGATATGCACGCCCAGTATTTCGTCCGTCGTCGCATCGGCCAGCATCTTCACCATGCCGGTGGTGTCTCCCAGCGCGCGTGCACGACCGTTGGCCAGGAAGGGAAAGGTGCCGGCCTTGTAAGCCCGACCGGCGGTTTTGAGCTGAGCCTCGGTCTGCCCGACCCAGGCAATCTCCGGACTGGTGTAGATAACCCAGGGGATGGTGTTGAAATTGACGTGACCATGCTGCCCGGCGATGCGCTCGGCCACGGCAACGCCCTCCTCCTCCGCCTTGTGTGCCAGCATCGGTCCGCGCACTACGTCCCCCACCGCCCATACGTTTGGCAGGCTGGTCCGGCACTCGTCATCAACAACGATGGCGCCGCGTTCATCGAGCTTCAGACCCACAGCTTCGGCGTTCAATCCGAGGGTATTGGGCACCCGGCCAATGGACACAATCAGTTTGTCCGCCTCCAGCAACTGAGCCTCGCCCTTGGCGTTGATCCAGGCCACGTTCACGCCCTTTTTGCCGACCTTGATGGCACCGACGGTCACACCAAGTTCGATCTTCAGCCCCTGCTTGACGAAGGCCTTGTGCGCCTCCTTGGCAATCTGCTGGTCAACCGCACCCAGAAATTCCGGCAGCGCTTCCAGGATCGTTACTTCGGCGCCAAGGCGGCGCCAGACCGAACCCATCTCCAGCCCGATCACGCCGGAACCGATCAGTGCCAGCTTCTTGGGTACGGCACCAATGCGCAGGGCACCGTCGTTCGAGAGCACCATCTGCTCGTCAAACGTTGTACCGGGCAAAGCGCGCGCCGACGAGCCGGTGGCAAGGACGATCTGTTTGCCGATCAGGGCGTCCTCGACCGCGCCGCTGACCTGGATCTCGTACGCGCCGTCTGCCGCCTTGACAAAAGAACCACGGCCATGAAAGAAGCTGACCTTGTTCTTCTTGAACAGGTACAGAATGCCATCGTTGTTCTGCTTGACCACCGCATCCTTGCGCGCCACCATCTTGCCCACGTCAAGACTCAGACCCGTCACGCCAATACCGTGTTCGGAAAAGTGGTGTGCAGCGTGGTCAAAGTGCTCCGACGATTGCAGCAAAGCCTTGCTCGGAATGCAGCCAACATTGGTGCAGGTGCCACCCAGCGCCGGCCCGCCCTGCTTGTTCTTCCACTCGTCAACGCAGGCAACGCTCATGCCCAGTTGCGCTGCGCGAATGGCAGCGATGTAGCCACCAGGGCCGCCGCCGATGACGATGACATCAAATTGTTTGTTCATGATTGTTCAGAGTTCCGTAATTCGCGGCACCGTTCCAGCCCTACGTGAGTGACGCTCGGTGCCGTCGCAAATCCGCGCCTCAGGTTCGAGTGGGCCGAGGGC
>CAIQVX010000004.1 GCA_903875275.1 uncultured beta proteobacterium
CATCGGTCTTGCCTATGCGGTGATGCTGCCACTGGTTGGCTTCGCCATGCTGGCCTGGACCGCCTGGAAGGCCATGAACACCAACCCGACCGCCAGAAAAGTGCTGGCCCAAGTCAAGAGCGTGGCGCTCTTCGTTGCCGCTCCCTTTATCGGCCTGGTCTACGCGGTTGCCCTGCCCTTCGTTGGCATCGTGATGCTCGCCACGGTCGGTATCAAGGCACTGCGGGGCAACGGACAGACCGCCTGATGCACTGACGCTTCAGCAAGTTCAAGCAACGCCCCCGGTTAACAGCCGGGGGCGTTTTCCTTGCGGTCACCCGGATCTGCTGCTGTCTTCAATCCCCGAAGCACACCCCCAGGTCGCGCCCGGTCTGCAGGGTGTCACTGTCGGGCGGTACCGCTTTCATCCGCCCTGCCACTTCTTCCAGGTTGACATGGTTGACGTTGGGGAAGCCCAGGGAGACCATGACGCCCGACAATCCCTCATCGAGCATGCGCACGGCAGCTGCGCCAAAGCGCAGCGCCGCAAGGCGGTCAAAGGAGGTCGGACTCCCACCGCGCAATAAATGGCCAAGTACCACGACGCGGGTGTCTTTGCCGGTGCGCTGTGCAAGGTCGCTGGCGACGTGCTCGCCCATGCCCCCCAGTCGCTCCAGGTGCCCGATCTCAGCCGCCGCCATCACGGCGCGCTGCCCATGGTGCGGCCGTGCGCCCTCCGCCACCACCACCAGAGAATACTTGTGCCCCTGCGCTTCACGTTCCTGAACCTTGTTGGCGACCTTGTCCAAATCAAAGGGGATTTCCGGAATCAGAATGGCATGAGCTTCGCCAGCGATGCCGGCATGCAGCGCAATCCAGCCAGCGTAGCGGCCCATCACCTCCACCACCATCACCCGGTGATGACTCTCGGCAGTGCTGTGCAAACGGTCCAGACATTCGGTGGCAAACGACACAGCCGTGTCAAATCCGAACGTGGTGAAGGTCTTGTCCAGGTCATTGTCTATGGTCTTGGGCACTCCCACCACGCGCAGGCCCTTGCGATGCAACTCATTGGCGATGGTCAGCGAGCCATCACCACCCGTAGCCACCAGCGCGTCGATGCCTTCACGCCTGAAGTAGTCCAGAATTTCCGAGGAGCGATCCGTGTCGACCAGGGTACCGTCAGGGCCGGGCATGGGGAAGTGAAAGGGATCGCCCTTGTTGGTGCTGCCCAGAATCGTGCCGCCAAGGTGAGCGATGCTCAGAACCCGCTCGCGGGTGAGCAGCATCACTCCGCCCGTTGGGTAACGCTCGGGCTGCAGGATGCCGTTGTAGCCGTCGCGGATGCCGACACATTCCCAGCCGCGATTGGCCGCCGCCGTGACGGTGGCTCGAATCACTGCATTGAGGCCAGGCGCGTCACCACCGCCGGTACAGATGGCGATACGTCGAATAGGCTGAGGCATTCAGAACTCCGTTGGCACGTGATGGTCAAAGCATAATGCATCTGAAAAGTCGACTCGCATTACAAACGGGCAAGCCCAATACCAACCGCTTGACAGATCGGAGAATCCCATGCCCTCTCAAATAGGCCTCATCGGTGTGGGCTTGATGGGTGAAAACCTTGCCCTCAATATGGCCGGCAAGGGGTTCGCCGTGTCGGTCTTTGATGCTTCGAGTGACAAGGTCATGAAATTTATCTCAGGTAGAGGACAGGGCAAGACGATCCGGGGGTGTCATTCGCTGCATGAACTGGTGCGCTCGCTGGAGAGTCCGAGGCGAATCATGCTGATGGTTCCTTCCGGAAAACCGGTGGACGACATCATTGAGAGTCTGATTGATTCCCTGGATCCGGGAGACATCCTCATTGACGGGGGGAACTCGCATTTCTCCGACACCACACGACGGACGCGACTGCTCGAAGAGCGGGGCTTGCTGTTCGTGGGTGCGGGCGTCTCCGGGGGTGAGGAGGGCGCCCTGTTAGGCCCATCGATCATGCCCGGCGGCTCTGCCGCCGCGTGGCAAAGCGTCAAACCGATCTTCCAGGCCATCGCCGCCAAAGTCGACGGCGACGTTCCCTGTTGCGAATGGATCGGTCCCGAGGGATCAGGCCATTTCGTGAAGATGGTTCACAACGGAATCGAATATGGCGACATGCAGATCATCTGCGAAGTCTATGACGTCATGAGAAATCTTCTGGGTATGTCGGCGCCCGAGATGCACCAGGTATTCAAGGACTGGAGCCAGGGGGAACTGGAAAGCTACCTGATTGAAATCACCCGCGACATTCTGGCCGTCAAGGATGAAGACGGACAGCCCCTGCTGGACAAAATCCTGGACCGGGCCGGCCAGAAGGGGACAGGCAAGTGGACGGTGGTGACTGCGCTGGATGTGGCGGTCCCGCTCACGCTGGTCACTGAATCGGTTTTCGCACGGGTGCTCTCCTCAATGAAGGACGAGAGAACACAGGCCAGCGGCCTCCTGGGCGGCCCTGCCGGGCGGTTTTCCGGTGACAGGAGTGCTCTGGTCGAAGACCTCAGGAAAGCCCTGTTTGCGGCCAAACTCATTTCCTATGCACAGGGCTACCAGTTGCTGCGCGCCACAGCGACCGAGTTCGGCTGGACGCTGAACTACGGTGCCATTGCCATGATGTGGCGTGGCGGCTGCATCATCCGATCGGTGTTTCTGAAAAAGATCAAAACGGCCTTCGACAGCACGCCCGAACTCGTGAATCTTCTGCTGGACCCTTTCTTTTGCGAGGCCATCACGCAATCGCACCCGTCCCTGAGAAACGTACTGTGTGAAGCCATCAGGGGCGGAGTCCCGATGCCGGCGATGTCTGCAGCGCTGGCCTACTACGATGGTTACAGAAGTGCCAATCTGCCGGCCAATCTGCTACAGGCACAGAGAGACTTTTTCGGTGCGCACCAGTACGAGCGCGTTGACCGACCCCGGGGTGTCTATTTTCATACCAACTGGACTGGCCGGGGTGGCGACACCGCCTCGACGGTTTATGGCGCCTGACTGTGGCGCCGACGAAGATGCACAACTGCCAGCGCCAGCGACGCCAGTTGCAGTGCCGAGCAAAAGTAGAACGGTGCGCCGATTCGCCAGTCGCCTGGCGGATAGTGAGAGACCAGAGCCAGCAAGGGCGCAGCCAGCATTGGCGCCAGAACCGCCATCAGACTGTTGAGTGAACTCACCGCGCCCAGGGTGTGTCCCTGGCTGCGGCTGTCAGCGGCGGCGGAAATCAGACTCTGAACCGAAGCGGCCACGGTCACGCCAAAAACATTCACACCGACCACAAGGTACATCATCCAGCCTTCGGTGGCGGCACCCCACAGGGCGCAAGCCAGCGCCGACGAGCTCAGACCGATCACCACCAGGCGCTGCGGCGAAAAGCGTTTGAGCAGGGGTCCAAGCAGAAAGCCCTGCACGGCCACTGACACGCTGCCCACCATGGCCAGCGACCAGCCATTCTCCAGGGGTCCCCAGCCAAATTTGAAAGTGGTGTAGAGCACCCAACTGGTGTACAGCACAAACTGCGCAAGACCACTGAACACAAGCACTCCAACGAGCGGGCCAACGCCTTTGAGCTGTGCCAGCTTGCGCAGGGAACTGAGCGGGTTGGCCGCCCCCCACTCAATGGGTTTGCGTTGCGAGACGGACAAGGATTCGGGCAGCACAAAATAGCCGTACAGCAGATTGACCATGGCCAGTGAACCTGCAACCAGAAACGGAAGTTGCAGATTGATCGCACCCAGCAGCCCACCCATGACCGGACCGACGATAAAGCCCAGTCCTGTCATCGCACCCAGCAGTCCGAAGCGCTTGGTCCGGTGCTCGGATGGCGTGATGTCAGCCACGTAGGCATTCGCAATGGCTGCATTGGCCTGCATTGCACCAGCCGCTACCCGCACGGCGATCAGGACCCACAAAGCCGTGGCGAACGCGGTCCCGAAAAAGCTTACGCCCAGGCCAAGAAATCCCAACAGCAGCACGGGCCTGCGGCCGTAGCGGTCCGACAGGGCCCCCAATATCGGCGACATCAGGAAATTGGAAATGCCAAAAGAGAATGCGGCAAGGCCGTACCAATAAGCCTGATCCGCCCTCGATTCGGCGAATCCGCCAACCAGCGAAGGCAAGACAGGAATGATCAAACCGATGGCCACCATGTCGATCAGCACGGTCAGCATGATGAAGGGCATCGCGGCTTCCCGCGAGCGCAACGTCTTAAGCACTATCGGTCAGGACCTGAAATGCGGGTCCAGCCAGGTGCTGCAAATGGCTCTGTACGTCAACCGGCCATGCTGCGATCAACGCGTCAAAACGGGCGCGGTCGGCAGCAAAGAGCGCGCGCGCTGCTTCTTCAAAACCATCCAGGTTGCCAGCCATGGCAGACATGAACCGGTAGGCGGCTGTTTGCGCCTCGCGGACGCCGTCACTGACCGCGCTGGCACGACGCGCGTGCTCCACCAGTTTGCGCAAAGCAACTGACGCCCCTCCGGGCTGGGCGCTCAGCCACTCCCAATGGCGCGGCAACAAAGTCACCTCCCGTGCCACCACGCCCAGTCTCGGACGACCGGGCCCTGCAGGCCCAGCTTTCGGCGGGCTTGCGTCCGTTGCGGGTGTCGCCTCTTTGGCGGGCGGCTGAAGTCTGCCCAGCATCTGCGCGGGCGTACCGCGGCAGTCAAAATCGATCAGTTCACTGCTGGCAGCATTGAACACCAGTATGCGGGCCAGCGGGTGCGTGTCGGCGGTTTCCTTGACTTTGAGTGCAACCTCAGGCAACGATCCACGCGCAAGTAAGTGCTTGCCATCGAAGGCAATATAGGCAGGGGCGGATGAGCTCAAGGGGATCTTTCGTAGCTAATTGAATCAGCTCGAATTATACCCGTATAAAACACAAATATGCAATATCACCCGGGCTAAATTGGATTTGACCTCCAACCCGGAGCCCGGGCATGTCGCTGGCTTCGACTCAGGGCGCGACCAGTTGCCCGGCAAATGTCTTGATCCCGCGCAGCATCATTTCAATTGAGACAGCCACCAGAACCAGTCCCATCAAACGCTCCAGCGCCACCACAAAGCGGTCGCCGGCGATGCGCTGGATGCGCTCGGCAAGCACCAGCACAACCGCACTCACCAGCATGGTGACACACAGCGCGGCAATCCACTCCAGGCGCCGTTCAGGCGCCTGCGAGACAAGCAGCAGCACCGTGGCCAGCGCCGACGGGCCAGCGATGGCAGGAATTGCCAGCGGAACAATCAAGGGCTCGCCCGGCATCTCGTCAGTTTCGGACTTGGGGGGCGGAAAAATCATGCGCAACGCAATCAGGAACAGGATCACGCCACCGCCAATCTGCAGCGACAGCTCACTCAGACTCATGACCCGCAAGAAGCCGTCGCCGACAAACATGAATGTCAGCAGCAACACAAAGGCAATCAGGACCTCGCGCAGGATGACCGCCGGCCGACGTTCCTCGGCCACGTTCTTCAGTGCGTTCGCAAAGATCGGAATGTTGCCGACCGGATCGGTAATCAGAATCAGCAGGATGGTGGCTGAAACAAAGGTGTAATTCATACCCGCAGGATAGCAGGCCAGCGCAGCGTTAGCGTTCCAGCTTTTCCTGGCAGGCAATGCAACGCGGTGCTTCCGGCGCGGCGTGCAAGCGGGCCGCAGGGATGTCTTCACCACAATCCAGACACTGACCGTAGCTGCCGGCCTTGATGCGCGCAAGGGCTGCATCGATGAGCCTGATTTCAGCCGATTCATGGTCGTCCAGTGCGAACTCCAGATCGCGCGCGCTGTTCAGCTGGGCGTCGGAGTCTTCGGCGCGGTTGAAATGCTCTGCCGAAGCTTCGGCACGCCCTACAGCACCGCCACGCAGAGTGAGCAGCAGTTCCGTGAGACTGGCGCGCTGGGCCAGCAGTTGTTTCTGAAACGGGGCTGTGATTCTTGTGCTCATGAGGGACCTCTCCGGTGACGTGAGCTTTCAGCATGCGCTGTGGAATGCCTTGCGTGTTTGATGAAAGTCAATCATGAAACGGAAAACTGCTCTTTCGGTCATAATCCCCGGCCATGCAAACCCTGCGCAATGCCCACCTGATAGCCCGCTTCGTGCTGGTCTGGTTTGCGTTGTCCATTGGCGTCGCCATCGCATCCCCTCTGGTCAAACCGCAGGCCATGGAACTGGTCTGCTCCGGCTCGGGCACGATGAAGTTGCTGGTCAAGAGCGACGAGGGCAGCAAAGTCGTGTCACTGCACACGCTGGACTGCTCCTTGTGCGCCACTGGTTACGCGCCACCGCCGGTCATGCATGGAAGCGTCGAGCCGGTGCAGCCCCTGGCCCATGTGCTGCAAAGCATTCCGGCGGCCCACATTGCCTCTCGTACTGCCGCAGCGCCCCCGGCGCGCGGCCCGCCTGCCTTCTCCTGAACCCATGAATTGACAGCGTCTCCCGCCGGCTTCCAAGCGGTGGTGGGGATATTTCATTGAATTGTTTTGGAGATTTGCCATGCGCAAACATCGTCTTACGCTGGCGCTTGCCGCCGCCTTTGCTTTACCGTCCCTGGCACAAACCCAGGCCGAGCCTGGC
>CAIQVX010000005.1 GCA_903875275.1 uncultured beta proteobacterium
CAGCGCACTTAAGAACTTCTTCGCCTGTTCTTTCCGTTCCCAGAAACATCGTTACACCGATGCTGACGGTGCATCGGTGCTCGATCGTCTGAGGCACACCTGAGTCGCCTGCGACAAGGCGGAACACATACGGACTGGCAAGTACAGTGCGAATCTTCTTAACCACCAGATCCGCCTGCACGTGTGCGTGATCTTTATCGGCAGCGAGTTCGTCTAGCAGCA
Organism: uncultured beta proteobacterium; assembly: GCA_903875275.1. GTDB lineage: Bacteria > Pseudomonadota > Gammaproteobacteria > Burkholderiales > Burkholderiaceae_C > Rhodoferax. Next base: position 223 of record CAIQVX010000005.1, read on the forward strand.
CGACAAACTCGTCGCCGCCAAAACGTGCGACAGTGTCGATCTGACGCACACAGCTCTTTAGCCGCGTCGCAACCTCGGCCAGCAGCAAGTCACCCACGCCGTGGCCGTGCTGGTCATTGAGTGGTTTGAAGTTGTCCAGGTCCAGAAACATCAGGGCGCCATAGTTGCCGCTGCGTTCGCCCGACAGCATGGACTGAGTCAGACGGTCTTTCAGGAGCATCCGGTTCGCCAAGCCGGTCAGCTGATCGTAATAAGCCAGTTCGCGCACCAGTTCGTCAGCTCGTTTGCGCTCACTAATATCGCGTGTCACGCCGAGTATTTCAACTACAGCGCCATCGGCACCCAGAATGGGCTGAGCCATGACTTCGGTCCATACCGTCGCGCCGTCTTTGCAGCGGTATTCAAGCTCTCCCCTAAAACTTTGCGGGGGTCGCCCCGCCGCCAAGTCGGTGTGCAATTGTGTGAAATACCCCAGCGATACTGCTTGAGAGTCGGGCGTGAGAATCTCTTCTGTCGTCTGTTGCATCGCCTCGGCTGGTGTGAAGCCACGCATTGCCTCTACGGAAGGGCTGACGTAGGTGATCGCGCCGTCGGGTGCCATGGTCCAGATCACGTCTTTGGCGTTGTCAGTCACAAGCCGGTGTCGCTTCTCGCTGATGCGCAATGCTTCATCGGACCGCTTGCGCTCCACCTCCTGGATGGCCGTAAGATGATCGTAAGCGCGCTGCCGCTTATGATATAGATAGAGTCCAGAGCTCGCAATCAGGACCAACAGCCAAAATCCTCCCGCCTGTGCGTAGGCGTCAGCGCGCCAACCTACAAAAATTGTCGGTAGATCACGGCTCACTGCCAATACAAATGGTCTATCGAAGGTGAGGCCGTTTGTCTCTACGGTCCTCTGGTGCATCATGCGCTCATCGCCGGTTGCGAAGACGGTACCCGTGAATAAACTGGATATCTGACCACTGGCTTGATGACGGGTGAAGAAAGTGCCGGGTTTGGCGAGATTCATGCCATCCACCCCAGGCAGGGGCGGTGAGTTCAAGAAAACCGTGCCATCGCTATGGATGATGGATGCCCTCACGTCTGGTGCGTAGCGTATAGAGTCCAGCAACGTACTGAAATACCCCGGATCCAGGGTCGCCCCGATAACTCCGGAAAAGGCACCCCGCTCATCTGTGATCGCCATCGACAAGTTGACGGCAAAGACCCCGAGCGCCGTCTTGAACGGTGGCGAAACGTAAAGCGTAGCTGGGTTACCTTCCTGCTGCGCAACGCGGAAATACTCCCGCTCGCGAAAGTTGCGCCCGATGAGTTCCTCACGATTGCTGGCGCTCACCGTGCCTGTTGCATCAAGCATGAGCAGGGTGCGCACCCCCGGCATGACGTTGCTCATTGATTCCAGGCGGTGATTGACCAAAGCAACGCCTTCCTTTTGC
>CAIQVX010000006.1 GCA_903875275.1 uncultured beta proteobacterium
GACGCGGAAGTCGATGGCGTGCCCTGCGTGGCCAGCCTCAAGGCACTGACACACAAGCTCGATCTGCTCATCGTTGCGGTAGCGGCTGACGCGGTTCCCGCGCTGGTTGATGAAATCATTGCCAGCGGTAATGTGGAAACCGTGATGTTGATTCCTGGCAGTCTGGGCGAAACAAAAAAGAGCGTGGAACCGGCCGCGCTGATGGCGGCCAAGATCAATGCTGCGCACGGCAGGGCCGATGGTGGTCCGATTTTTCTTGGCGCCAATTGTCTGGGCGTGGTCTCGCACGCCGGCCACTACGATTCCTGGTTCATCCCGCTGGAGCGCCTGCCCAAACCGCAAAAGAAGCCGCAGCGCAATTCGGTGCTGCTGAGTCAAAGCGGCGCCTTCATGATCACACGCCTGAGCCAGAATCCCTGGCTTGACCCACTTTACATGCTGGCTCTGGGCAACCAGACCGACCTGACACACGGCGACCTGTTGAGCTACTTCGCACAACGCCCCGAGATCGAGACCATAGGCATCTATGTCGAGGGCTTCAAGGATGGCGACGGTCTGCACTTTGCCAAAGCCGTGCGCTCAGCAATTCTGGCCGGCAAGCAGATCGTGGTTTACAAGGCTGGAAAGACAGCTCCTGGCAGTGCCGGTGTCATGGGCCACACGGCATCGATTGCCGGCGACCCAGAGCTGTTCGAAGCAGTGATGAAGCAGGCCGGCGCCATGGTGGCCGAAGACCTGAACAGTTTCGACGACCTGTTCTACATCGCCGGCGCGCTGCACCACAAGAAGGTCGGTGCCAGGCTGGGTGCCATCAGCGGAGCCGGCTTTGAAGCGGTCGGCATGGCTGACGCCATCGGCTCCGACAATTTTTCAATGCAGATGGGACAACTGCAGGACGCGACGGTAAAACAGGTCGAAGAAATCCTGCTGGCCAAGAAACTTGCTGCGCTGGTGGAGGTCAGAAACCCGATTGACATCAACCCGGGTGCGGATGACGAAGCGCATCTGCAAATCACTGAAGCCTTTGTGCTCGATCCCAACATCGATGCGGTCATCGTCGGACTCGATCCGACTGCGCCTTCGGTACGCTCGCTGCAGAGCAGCAAGTTGCGCCCCGGCTACGACATCAGTGACGCCAAGAGCACGGTACAACTGATGCCACCGCTGGTTGCCAGGTACGACAAACCCATCATCGGCATCGTCGACGGCGGCCGCCTCTACGATGCCATGTGTGACGCGCTGATGGATCAGGGCGTCTGCATTTTCCGGAACTGCTCGCGTGGCACACGGGCACTGGTGCGCTACTGCGAAGCGCGGCTCTATGCCGACACGCTTCGCAAGTGACGGGCCCAAAACTGAATTGAACAACTCACCCAACATACGAGGAAGCGATATGAGCGAAGCACAGATCAAGGACATCTTCCGCACGGCGCACAGCCAGGGGCGGTCCGCGCTGTTCGAGCATGAGGTCTACCGGCTGCTTGCTGCGGCAGGCATTGCCAAGACGCCAAAACACGCGGTGCTTGCGAGCGACTCCGAAGCGGCAGACGAACTCGTGGCGTCTTTCCCTGGCAGCCGTGTCGTTGTCAAGATCGTCTCGGGCAGCATTGCCCACAAGTCCGACGTGGGTGGCGTTGCCATCGTTGCCAAACAGCCGGCGGCGGTGCGTGCCGCCTGCCAAAGCATGCTCGCGGAGTTGTCGGAGCTTGACATCGCGGGCGTCATGCTGACGGAGTTCGTCGAAGCCGACGCTGGGGGTGCCGGCAACGAACTGCTGGTCGGCCTGCGCAACACACGCGAGTTCGGCATGATCCTCAGCGCCGGCCTTGGCGGCGTCGACACCGAGCTCTTTGCTGCGGGCTCCCGGCGCGGGCAGGCGGTCGTTTCGGCTTCGACCGCGCTGACCACGGCCGAAGAGTTCCTCGAACTCTTCAAACCCACGATTGCCTACCGCAAGCTCGCCGGACTGACGCGCGGCGGCCACGAGTTGGTGACAGACGAAGCGCTCCTTGACTGCTTTGGCGCCTTCATCCGCCTCGCCAACAACTGCTCGGCGGGCGACCCCGAAACCGACTTCGCCATCGAGGAGTTGGAGGTCAACCCCTTCACCTGCGCCAAGGGCTCACTGGTCGCGCTCGACGGCTTGTGCCGCTTTGGCCGGCCGCAAAGCGCGCGCCCACCGCGGCCTCAGGCCAAGATCGACCGGCTGCTGCACCCGGCATCGATCGGCATCATCGGCGCATCGGCCACGCGCATGAACTTTGGGCGGATCACGCTGAAGAACATCATTGCATCCGGGTATGAAAAGTCGCAACTGCTCGTCATCAATCCTGACGGCCAGGAAGTTGATGGCGTGCGCTGTGCCTTGAGCCTGGGAGCGCTGGAAAAGAAGCTCGACCTGCTGATCCTCGCGGTGACCGCCGACGTGGCTTTCGGAATCATCGATGAGGTGATCCGGACCGATGCCGTGGAATCGGTGCTGTTGATCCCCGGCGGCATGGGGGAAACCGAGGCCAGCCGAGAGCCGGCACGGCGCATGCTGGAGACGATCGACAAGGCACGGCGCGCGGGAGTCGGACCGGTATTCGTCGGCGCGAACTGCCTGGGCATCATTTCGCACCCCGGCAACTACGATTCCTGGTTCATCCCCGAGGAACGTCTGCCAAGAGCCCAGAAGAAGGCACAACGCAGTTCTGCGCTCATCAGCCAGAGTGGCGCTTTCCTGGTCACGCGGCTCAGCAAAAACGGGTGGCTGGATCCGGCCTACATGGTCGCGCTGGGTAACCAGAACGACATCACGCACGGCGACATGGTCGAGAACTTCGCAGCCAACC
>CAIQVX010000007.1 GCA_903875275.1 uncultured beta proteobacterium
CTCATCTTGCGCCCGTCCAGCCCGGGCAGCGTGGCCACGCTTTCCTCGATGGCCGCCTGCGGCAGCGTCAGGTGCTCGCCGTAGAGATGATTGAAGCGCTGCGCGATGTCGCGCGCCATTTCGATGTGCTGTACCTGGTCCCGTCCCACCGGCACCTGGTGCGCCCTGAACATCAGGATGTCGGCCGCCATCAGCACCGGGTACATGAAGAGACCGGCGTTGATTTCGGCGTCGGGCTCCTGCTGGGCGGCTGTGTTCTGGTCTACGGCCGCCTTGTAGGCGTGGGCGCGGTTGAGCAGGCCCTTGGAGGTGACGCATGTGAGCAGCCAGGTCAGCTCGGCAATTTCCGGAATGTCGGACTGGCGGTAGAACGTGACGCGCTGCGGGTCCAGCCCGGCGGCGAGCCAGCTCGCGGCAATTTCCATGGTGGAGCGCTGGATGCGTGCCGGGTCATCAATCTTGATCAGCGCGTGGTAGTCGGCCAGAAAGTAGAAGCTCTCGACATCCGGGCGCAGGCTGGCCTGCACCGAAGGCCGGATGGCACCGACGTAATTTCCAAGATGCGGGGTGCCCGAGGGCGTGATGCCTGTCAGAAAGCGCTGGGTACTCATGAAGAAATTCTGGTGGAAAAAGACGGGTGAACAGAGGCTAGTTGAGCAGCATGACCAGGGGTGACAGCAGCAGGTCGAGCAGACCGTAGGTGAGTGCCATCAGGGGCTGCATCCACAGGGTGCTGACGACTCCGGCGATCACCAGGCCCATGACGATGAAAAACCCCCAGGGCTCAACCCGTGCCACCAGCGCTGCCTGCCGGTAGGGCAGCAGCCCCACCAGAATGCGCCCACCATCGAGTGGTGGCAGCGGAAACAGGTTGAAGGCAAACATGACGACGTTGACCAGCACGCCGCCCTGGGCCATCTTCAGGAAAAAGGGTTCGCTGATGTCGGTGCTGCGCAGAAGAACCAGCAGCACGGCCCACAGCAGGGCCTGCAGCAGATTCGCGGCCGGCCCGGCCAGCGCCACCCAGATCATGTCGCGCTTGGGATTGCGCAGATTGCCAAAGCGCACCGGCACCGGTTTTGCATAGCCAAACAGGAAGGCGCCGGACGTCGCAAAGTACAGCAGCAGCGGCATCAGAATCGTGCCCATCGGGTCGATGTGCTTGAGCGGATTGAGGGTGATGCGCCCCAGCACAAAAGCAGTCTTGTCGCCAAAGTGGCGTGCGGCGTAACCGTGCGCAGCCTCGTGCACGGTGATGGCGAACAGCACCGGCAGGGCGTACAGGGCGACGGTTTGAATCAGGTGGGCGATGTCCATGGCGCTATTGTCTCAGAGCCTCCAGACCCAGCGCGGCCAGCGTGCCGCCACCCTGGCGGATCAGCACCGGCTCGGCGCCACTGAGGTCGATGATGGTGGTGGGCTCCAGCGCGCAGGCGCCGGCGTCGATCACGCCAGCAATCTGATTCTGGTAACGCCGCAGAATTTCCTGCGCGTCATTGAGCGGTTCACTCTCGCCGGGTGCGATCAGGGTCGTCGCCAGCAGCGGCTCGTGGTGCAGCGCCAGCAGGTCCTGCAGCACCTTGTGATCGGGTACACGCAGGCCGATCGTGCGCCGCGCCGGGTGGCTCAGGCGCCGTGGCACTTCCTTGCTGGCTTCCAGGATGAAGGTGTAGGGGCCGGGCGTGGCCGACTTGATGAGCCGGAACTGCTGGTTGTCCACCCGCGCGTAATTGGCCAGTTCACTGAGGTCGCGACACAGCAGGGTCAGGTGGTGCTTGTCATCGACACCGCGGATGCGGCGCAGTTTGTCGGCTGCGGCCTTGTCGTCCAGGTGGCAGACCAGGGCATAGCTGGAGTCGGTGGGGACTGCCAGTACCTCGCCTTTTTCGAGCAGGGCGACGGCCTGCTTGAGCAGACGTGCCTGGGGATTGTCGGGGTGCACTGCAAAGAACTGGGCCATGGCCGTATTGTCGGCGAAACCGGTGCGTCAGGCGCGCTTGCCGCGCGCAGCGGAGCGTGCCTTGCGGCCGAGCTCGCGCGCCAGAAGCAAGGCATTGCCTACGCCGCTGCCGGCAATCACGGCGATCCCGAGCCACGCCAGTGCATCGGGCACATGGTCAAAGAAAAGCCAGCCCGAAATCGTGGCAAAGCCGATTTGTGTGTAGAGGTAGGGCGTGAGCACGGGTGCCGGCGCCCGCGCAAACGCCCTGATCAGCATCAGGTGCCCGAAAGTGCCCAGGAAGCCGATCACCAAAAACCAGGGCCAGTGCGCAGCCAACGCCGCTGTTTCCCAGCTGAAGACGACGATGGGGCACATCACCAGCGTGCCGACCAGTCCGGTATAGAAATGGGTCGTATAGGGGTTCTCTTCGCCGCTCAGGCGGCTTGTGAGCACCATGAAGCAGGCATAGCTGGCCACGTGCAGCGCTGGAAACAGCAGGGCCCAGCTGAATACCTGCCCTCCCGGTCGAACAACCAGCAGGACACCGGCCAGACCGGCCAGCAGCATCAGCCAGCGCGCTCCCGAGACGTGGTGCTTGAGAACCCAGGCAGCCAGTGCCGTGGCAACCAGGGGCGAGAGCATCACCATGGCAGTGAATTCACCTACCGGAAGGTATTGCAGCGCGAAAAAGGAGCAGGCACTGGTGACCAGCAGCAGCAGGCCACGCAGCGCCTGAAAGCGCGGGTTGGCCGTGCGCATCAGGCCAGACCCTTGCACTGGAAAGCGCAGCGCCAGTGTGGCGACGGCCTGAAAAACATAGCGAAACCAGAGCAGCATCAGCACCGGCGCGAGCCGGCCGGCGTGTTTGGTGCTGACATCCATTGCGGCAAAACACAGTGAGGCCAGCACGATCAGCAAAACGCCGCCGCCCTGACGGCTACGCCAGAATGTCATTGGAGGCGCTGAATCCGGCTGACCAGCAGTTCCCACACCGGCGTCAGGTGTCCGGGCAGTGGGGGCAGGGTGCCAAGATCGGTGTGGCTCTCCAGCGGACTGTGAAAGTCGCTGCCGCGTGAGGCCGCCAGACCGAATTCGGTGGCCATCGTGGCGTAGCTGATGTATTCGGCAGGCGTGTGACTACCGGTCACGACTTCAACCGCCTGTCCGCCATGGCCCTTGAATTCGCTGAACAGGGCGAACTCCTCGGTGGCAGTGAACTTGTAGCGTGCCGGGTGCGCGATCACCGCCACGCCGCCGGCCTCGACGATCCAGCGCACGGCGTCCTTCAGGCTGGCCCAGCGATGCTCGACATAGCCGGGCTTGCCTTCGGTGAGGTATTTGCGGAAGACTTCGTTGGTCTCACGGCAGACGCCACTCTCGACCAGGAAGCGGGCGAAGTGGGTGCGCGATATCAGCTCGTGATTGCCGACAAACTTCAGCGCACCCTCGTAGGCACCGTGGATGCCGACTTTTTCCAGATCTGCCGACATTTCAAGCGCACGCTGGCCGCGACCACCACGCGTTCGGCGCAAACCCTGTTGCAGCGCCTGGTTGTCCGGATCAAAGCCCAGGCCCACGATATGCACGGTCTGGTCAATAAAGGTCACTGAAATTTCAACACCGCTGAGGTACTGCATGCCCTGTGCGCTGGCGGCAGCAGCGGCGCGCTGCTGTCCGCCGACCTCGTCATGGTCGGTCAGCGCCCAGAGTTCCACACCATGGGCTTTGGCGCGTTCGGCGAGGGCTTCGGGTGTCAGGGTGCCGTCGGAAATGACGGAGTGGCAGTGCAGATCGGCGTTGAGGGAAGAGATCACCCGCCGATTTTAGGTTACGCTGGCTCCAATGTAGGCTGCCTTCTTGTCCAGGTCGTCAGCTGTGTCGGCAAAACGGGTGGCGATTTCCTGAAATTCACGGTTCCAGGTCAGAAAGACATCGACCACGTCCGGATCGAAATGCAGGCCGCGTCCTTCCCGGATAATCTCAAGTGCCTGCTCATGCGGCATGCTGTGCTTGTAGACGCGCCGGCAAATCAGGGCATCGTAGACGTCGGCAAGTGCCATCAGGCGTGCCGGTATCGGAATGGCGTCACCCGCCAGTCCCTCGGGATATCCCGAGCCATTCCATTTTTCGTGGTGCGAATAGATGATCTGCTTCGCAATCTCGAAAAACTCGTCCTCGTCCTCGCCCTCGCCAGCGGCGCTGGCCTGGGCGTTGGCAAGTGCGTCCCGGCCCAGCGTCGGGTGCGCTTTCATGATTTCAAACTCGGCGGCCGAGTACCGTCCAGGGTTTAGAAGGATCCGGTCCGGGATTCCGACTTTGCCGATATCGTGCAGCGGCGCACACTGGACCATGATCTGGATCCGCTCGCTGTTCAGGAAGTCCTTGAACCTTGGATTCCTGCGCAAATGCTTGCACAGCAATTCGACGTAATGCTGGGTCCGCTTCAGGTGATTTCCGGTCTCGGAGTCACGCGTTTCCGCCAGCGAGGCCAGCGCCAGAATGGTCACGTTCTGCAGCGCTGCCATCTGCCGCCGGCGCCTGCTGACCTCGAATTCAAGGTACTCGTTGTTGATGCGCATGGTCTTGGCGTTGGCCGCCAGCATGAAGTGCGCTTTCACGCGTGAGAGCAGGATGGCGGGAGTCACGGGTCGCGTGATGTAGTCCACCGCGCCCATGGTCATCCCCAACTGTTCACTGTCGGGGTCGGTCTTGCTTGTCAGGAAGATGACCGGAATCTGGCTCGTCAGGGAGTCGGCTTTCAGACGCCGGCACACTTCGTAGCCGTCGAGGTCGGGCATCATGATGTCGAGCAGGATGACGTCGGGCTGTTCCGTGATCGCGATCTTGACCACCTGCGCACCTGCAGTGGCGGTCTTGACGGTGTAGTGGTTGAGCAGCAGACCGGCCATCAGGGACAGGTTGTCCGGCGAGTCATCAACGATCAGGACGCTGGGTTTGACGGGTAAGAAGAGTTCCATGGTCGATTTCTAGGGCAGTTCCAGCTGTACGGCATTGGCGGCATCATAAAGCGCAGTCAGAGCTTGTGAAAACTCGAAGTCCTGTACCAGACTCTGAATCGACTCGAACTGCTCACCCAAACCACTTCGCAGCAGCGTTGTCTGGTCTTTCAGCAGCAGCCTGGCTTCGACGTTGCTGCTGTGCAGCAGTTCAGCCAGCTCACGGCAGACACGCTGCAACTGCGCCGGATCGACTTTGACCACAGAGGTCTGGGGCGCGGTCGGTGCGGCCGGCAGGGCCTCGCCGATGGCCCGCGCCAGATCGTTGAGGTGCTGCTCCAGCGTGGCCAGCTGGGCCAGCAACACCGGCACGGCCTGGCGCTCCCGGATCATTTTTTCAAGCTCGGCACTCAGACGGCTGCAGACGCCGGCGCCGAGATTGGCGGCAACCCCTTTCAGCGTATGTGCACGGCGCTCGGCTGCCGTCATGTCATCGGCGTCCAGGGCTTGTCGCAACTCTGTGGGGGAGTGGACCAGGCTCTGCACAAATCGCTGCAGCAAGGACTCATAGAGCGGTCGGTTGCCGGCGCACTGAAGCAGGCCCTGATCAGTGTCGATGCCGCTGATCTGCCAACGCTTCCCGGCGGTGGCCGATTTGCTCCAGTAGGCAACGGCGCCGTGCAGGGCAGCCGGCTCGATCGGCTTCGTCAAGTGGCCATTCATGCCCTCGCGCAGGCAGCGCGCCCCTTCCTCGGCTGAAGCGTGCGCGGTCAGGGCGATGATGGGCAAGCTGGCAAAACGCTTGTCCAGACGCAGCACGCGCGTCGCCTCATGGCCGTCCATCACGGGCATTTGCAGATCCATCAGCACCAGGTCCCAGGGCAATGGATCGGGCGCGCCCTGCAGCAGATCGACCGCCTGTTTGCCGTTGTCGGCCAGCGTGACCGCAACGCCCATGGATTGCAGCAGCTCGCACGCAATCTGCTGGTTGATGTCGTTGTCTTCCACCAGCAGCACTTGCACGCCGGTCAGTGCGGCATAGCCCTCACCCCGGTTCAGGGACAGGTTTTCGCTCGGGAGTTGGGGTGAGATGATGTCGATCAGCGTGTCCCACAGGCGCGACTGGCTGACCGGCTTGTCCAGAAAGGCGCTGGCGCCCACGCTGCCGCCGGCCTTGCGTGCCTCGTCGGCACCATAGGCCGTCACCATCACCACCGTCGGCTGATGCTGCAGTTTCAGGTCGTTGCTGATGTGCCAGGTGGTCTCTATGCCGTCCATGTCCGGCATTTGCCAGTCCATCAGAACCACCTGATAGGGGTCGCTGGCATCGGCCTGCTGCAAGGCATCCAGGCCCTGCTGGCCACCCAGTGCCTCTTCGGCACGCAGTCCCAGAGCCGACAGCTGTTCGGTCAGGATTTGGCGTGCCGCCGGGTTGTCGTCCACCACCAGCACCCGAACGCCCTGGGCCAGATGCGCGCGTTGCAGGGCACGCGTCGGCTGCTCGGACTCTCGCAACCAGATCGAATAGGTGAACGTGCTGCCTGCACCGAGTTCGGACTCGACCCGGATATTCCCATCCATCAACTCAACAAAGCGCCTGGAGATGGCCAGCCCCAGTCCGGTGCCGCCAAAACGTCGCGTGGTGGAACTGTCGGCCTGCGAAAAGGCGTTGAACAGGCGTTTGCATTGATCGGCCGACATGCCGATGCCGGTGTCTTTGACCGAAATCGAGAACTCGATCCGTTCGTCGCGCCGCTGCGCGACCGCCATCGTTACCTTGACCTGGCCGCGCTCGGTGAACTTGATCGCGTTGTGCAGCAGATTGGTCAGCACCTGTTTGAAGCGAAGGGAGTCACCCAGAAGATTCTGCGGCACATCGGGCATCACCCGGATCAGGAATTCGATGCCTTTTTCCTGCGCCTTGTGCGCCACCAGCGTCGAAACGCTGTCAAGCACATCGTCGAGCCAGAACGGCGCATTCTCCAATGTCATCTTGTCAGCTTCCATCTTGGAGAAGTCCAGGATGTCGTTCAGAATTCCAAGCAAGGTGGTGCCTTCGCTGTGAATTTTCTGTACGTAGTCACGCTGTTGCGCCGACAGTTCGGTTTTCAGCGCCAGATAGGACAAGCCAATAACGGCGTTCATCGGTGTGCGTATTTCATGGCTCATATTGGCCAGGAATTCGCTCTTGGCGCGGGTTGCTTCTTCAGCCCGGTTGCGCTCCAGATCAATTTCAATGTTCTGCCGGCGCAGCGCATCGCTTTGCTGCTGTGTCTGCAGGAACAGTGTTTGTGTCGCCTGGTTGCGCTCGATGATCTTGAGGTTCAGAGCCACCAGTTGCACGACTTCCTGCAGCAGTGTCTCCTGGCGTTTGCCCAGAGGCGCGACGCTGGCCAGCTCCAGCACCGCCAGCACCGCACCTGTGGTGTCGCAAACCGGCCGCAGATAAACACAGCGCGCTCGGTCATCGATCAGGCCTGAGCGTATGCGCAAGCTGCTGCCCGGGACTGCGTCAAGCTGTATTGGCAGTGCGTCGCGTGCGCACTGGCCCAGCAAGCCCTCGCCCAGGGCGATGGCGGGCATCTGGGCAGCGTCCATGCTCAGTCCGTAAGCCCCCTGGCAGCGGTACTTTTCAGTCTCCTTGTCAAACACGTAGAGCAGGCTGAGCTGGGCCTGCAGCAGCGGTGTCAGTTGTGCCAGCAGTGTGTCACCGAACTCGTTCACGCGCTCGATCGCCTGCACGTTGGCGCTGATCAGATTGGCCTGTGTCTTGCTCCAGCTTAGGACGTCGGCATGCGCAGCCCCTTGTTGCAGGACGCTGACCGAGCGCGCCAGGGCACCAACCTCGTTTTCAAATTCGGTGTGCGGAACCCTGGTTTCGAGCTCGCCCTGGGCCAGCTTCTCCACACTCAGGCGCAGCCGCTCCGACGGGCGCTGCACCGAAATGCTGAGAAGGACGCCAGCACCCATTCCCGCGGCCACGCCCAGCAGCAGCAGTGCCACGGTCCAGTGCTCGATTTCGTGGGAAAACTCGATGGCACTCTGCGCTTCAAGCTTGGCCACCGCCTCCTTGTGGCGCACCAGATCGGTCATCAGCCTGTCGGTCTTCTCGAATACCAGCACATTTTCCGGACTGGCCAGAAAGCGTGTGATTTCGGTATTTTGAAGCGCTTTTTCGTTGTCGATCAGGGTTAACGCATGGTCCACGTTGCGCAGGTACTGTGCCATCATGTCCTGAATGTCGGCCAGCAAGGCCCGACCCTCGGGTCGGACGAACAGGGCGTCGCTGCTTTTGAGCTCGCGGTTCATCTTGGTGCGGGCTTCGCCCAGGTCGGCGCGTGCGTTGGCCCGGCTCTTCGCGTCCGGGGACAGAATCACCTGGCGCAGCGAGCGACCGGTTTGCATGAACTCGATGGTGGCTTCCTTGATGTGGGAGAGCCCCTGCAGCTCGAGCTCGTACATGCGGTTGATTTCTTTGCTTTGCAGCCTGATGCTGTGAATGGCCTGCAGTCCGATGGCGATGGTGATGGCCATCATGGCACCCAAGCCAAAGACCAGTTTGGTACTGAGCTTGAGTCGCTCCAGGAAGTTCAGAAAAGGGTTCACAGGAGGTTCACTTCATCGATGGTTGGCAGGCAGAGACTGACACAGGTTCCCTGCCCGATCTGGCTGCGGATGCTGACGTTGCCGCGGTGCAGCGTCATGATTTCCTTGACGATGCTCATGCCCAGGCCGGTGCCGGGCACCTTGCCCGATGCATCGGCGCGGTAGAAGCGCTCGCACACCCTGGCCACCTGTTCCGGTGTCATGCCGATGCCCTGGTCGATGATGTCGAGCCGGAACTGTCCAAGCTCTGGCTGATGAATGAGTTCCACGCGCACCGGATGCTTCGCATCGCTGTACTTGTAGGCGTTGGAGAGCACGTTCAGAATGGCACGCTGCAGTTTCTGTGCGTCCGCCATCACCCACTGCGCCTGCGCCGGCAGATTCAGTTGTGGCCGCGCACTACCGGGCAGTGGCAGGAACGACTCCACGGTCTGCACCACCAGATCCCGCAGATCAAGACGCGCATACAAGAAATCCTTGCCACGTCGGGCTTCGATGCGTGCAAGGTCCAGCAGTTCATTGAGGATGCCGGCCATCATCTGCGACCGGGCGTGGATGATTTGCAGGAACTCGCTGACTTCCTCGGGTGTGAGAGTCTGCGTCATCAAGACCTCTGCGAAACCCGAAATGCTGGCCATGGGCGTTCGCAGTTCGTGTGCTGCGGTCGACAGGAACTCGCTCTTCATATGGTCGATTTCGGTTTCCCGAGTGACGTCACGAAAATGCAGCAGCTGCGACACGGTACTGGACTCGCTGGTGCGCAGACTCAGTTGCAGTATCCGTTTGCCCGGTTGCCGTATCTCCATCAGGCAGGGGAGATCTGTTTGCTGCGCCGGTACCTGGGCGCGCAAGTCTGCGATTCCGGTGAATGAGGAGCCTGGTTCGCAATGTCGCAGCAGCCAGTTCGAAAATTCCTGCTCCGACAAACCCTCCAACTGCACATTGGCCCGGGCGATCATGGGCAGGAATGTCGAGCTGATGTAGGTGATATGCCGTGTGGTGTCAAAGGAGACGAAGGCATCCGGGCTCATGCTGAAGATGGCGGTGAGCTGTTCGTTGCGTTCTTCGATCTGACGCTGCGCCGCCTGGCGTCCGATCATGTACTGGTTGATTCGCTGCAGATGCCGGGTCAGCACCATTGCCAGCGCCAGCAAGAGCAGGCTCAGGATGACGGCCTGCAGCCACAGCGCCCGCTCGGCCTGCCGGTGGTTGCTTAGCAGGTACTTCATGTCCACACCGTTGAGCACCACCAACTGGTAATGCGGAAGCTTTCGGTAATGGTAGAGTCGCTCCACGCCGTCCACCACTGACGCGGCGCTGTAGCTGGCCGACAGTTGGCCCATGGCGATGCGGGTCAGCATTGGTGAGTTCGCGGCTTCGGTGCCGAATTCCTCCTTGCGCCCGATCTTGCGCGCGCGCGCGACGCCGTCAAGCCCGTAAAGCGCCATGACGCCGCCGCTGCCAAGCTGGAGTTCGTTGTAGAAACGCGTGAAGTAGCCAGGATCGATTGACACCACCACGACACCGGCAAATTCGCCGTTGGCACGGCTGATGCGTCGCGACAACTGGACTGACCACTTGCCGCTGGCGCGTCCGAGGACGGGCTTGGAAACAAACAATTCGCCCGTGTCTGCGGCCACATGCACCTTGAAGTGTTCACGGTCCGACAGGTCCAGCCGACTCTTGATCGGCAGGTTGGACAGGATGTAGATCCCCTGGGGATCAATGATGCCGACCTGGTTGAAGATCTCGGTGTTAATAACCCCTTGTGAACTCAGTGCCGCCAGGTCCAGTCGAGCGCCAATTTCAAGGTAGCGCGCCTGCACGAAGCGGATCACCTGGTCTGCGCTGCGCAGGGTCCGCTCTGCGTGTTCCTGACTGACGCGCGTCAGGTTGGCCAGATCGCGTTCAGCGCTGGCAAGTTCCTTCGTGCGACCCTCCTCGGACAGCAAATGCACATGCAGCCACGCCAGCCCCAGCAGCACCGCTGTTGCCAGCCATAGCAGCAACAGGGGTCGTAAATAGGGGGCGTGGTTGTGGCGGTTACTGATCGGGGCCTTCATCCTGCGCCGGAAGTGTCAGCTGGCATGGCCACGTTGTCAGTTCATGTGATTGCGGACCCAGGCCACAACCTGCAAGGGGCTGAAGGGCTTGATGAAATAGGCGTCGGCACCGCGTCGGCGCGCCTCGTCATGGTCGACGGTTTGCGCCCGTGCACTGATCATGGCCACCAGGATGTCGCGTGTCTGTGGGTCGGACTTGATGGCATCGAGCACCTGCATTCCATCCATTTCGCCCGGCATCATGACGTCGAGCAGGATGATCTTGGGGTGTTCGTGCCGCGCCATGTCAAGTGCGCTGACACCGTCCTCTGCTTCTTTGACGGTGAACTCTTTGCACAGCGAAATGCTGAGCAGACGGCGAATGTCGGAATGGTCATCGACGATCAATATGTAGGACATGACGAACCTGTAAACGAAGATGAGCTTATTTGAGGATCTGGGTGGCGATAGTCAGCAGCCGGTCAAATGGCACCGGCTTGGGCAGGACCTCGATGCCGCTGGGAATTGGGCCGCGGCGCTGGACTTCCGCCGCATCGAGACCAGTCACCACGACGGTGGTGGTGTGGGCGGTCTCCGGCGCCCGCCCAAGAACGCGCAGCATTTCAAAGCCGTTGGTAAAGGGCATGTTCAGGTCGGTTATCAGCAGATCCGGCCCCCCGCGCCCGATCGAGAGCAGGGCCGCCACCACATTGTCAACCGTCACCAGATCCACCTTGATGGGCCAGAGCGACATCTTGACCTGGTACAGGCGCAGCAGGCTCGGATCGTCCTCTACCACCAGCACACTCAGGCGGCGTTCAACCCCAACGGTCGCCGGCGGCTTTGGCTGGACCTTGGGAGTCTCGGCGGTCTTGTGCAGCAGGCGGTCAACGGATTCGCGCAGGACGCGCCGGTGTCCGCCGCTGGTTTTCCAGGCCTGTAACAGCTCGCTTTCCACCCAGAGTTGCACCGTGCCAATCGACACGCCTAGAAGCGTGGCGGCTTCACGGGTGGTGCAGAATGTTTTTTGAACGCGCGGGGCTGACATGACGTGGACTTTGTGAGGCTTCCTTGGTCTGCCCTGATGATACCAAAATTGGCACTTATTGGCAGATATTGAAATTTATTGACGATTAGTCCAGTTCGGCCGCTTCGACAAGAAACCTGACCCTGCGCACACCGTTCCAGGCATCGGCGTCCAACCGGAAGGCCAGTTTCACCCGCGCTGGCAGTGTTTCGGTGTGGCCAAACCAGATGCCATCGACCGGTTGACCCTGGTGTTTGAGTTTGAGCGCCAGGTGCTTCTCGCCGACCAGCCGCTGAGATACGATTTCAAGCTCTTCGCTGAAGGTCGGTGCGGCAAAGCCCTGGCCCCAGACCTCGCGTTGCAGCACATCCACCAGTTCCAGGCGGCGGTACTGTGCCTGCAGCGGCCCGTCGGTATCGATCCGGCGCGTCAGCGTCGCGGGCTCCAGCCACTCGGCGGCCACCTGCCCCAGTGCCTGCTCGAAGGCGGCAAGGTTCGCATGCCTGATGGTGCAGCCCGCTGCCATGGCGTGACCGCCAAAGCGCAGCAGCAGGTCCGGGTGTCGCTTGGCCATCAGGTCCAAAGCGTCGCGCAGATGAAAGCCGGCGATGGATCGCCCCGATCCCTTGAGTTCGTTCTCGTGACCGGCTGCGCCGCTGGCGGCGAAGACAAAGGTCGGTCGGTGCAGCTTGTCCTTGATCCGGGATGCCACGATGCCGACCACTCCTTCGTGGAATTCGGCGTCAAACAGGCAGATGGCCGGCGGCGGTGCTGCCTCGTCCCGGAACATGGCCTCAGCAACGGCCAGCGCCTGCTCGCGCATGCTGCCTTCGATGTCGCGCCGTTCCCGGTTGATGCTGTCCAGCGCCTTGGCCAGTTCCAGCGAACGTGCTCCTTCGTCACAGAGCAGACACTCAATGCCCAGGGTCATGTCCGCCAGACGGCCGGCGGCATTGATGCGCGGCCCCAGGGCAAAGCCGAAATCGAAGCTGGTGGCGTTTCGGGCCTCTCGCGCCGAGACTTCAAAGAGTGCAGCCAGACCCGCCGGCATGGCCAGACTGCGAACCCGCTTGAGACCCTGTGCCACCAGGCGCCGGTTGTTGGCATCAAGTTTCACCACATCGCTGACGGTGCCCAGCGCGACCAGGGGCAGCAGTGCATCCAGCCGTGGCTCTGGCCGAACGGCAAAAACGCCGCGTTGTCGAAGCTCGGCGCGCAGGGCCAGCAGCACGTAGAACATGACACCGACGCCGGCGATGGACTTGCTGGCGAAGCCGCACAGAGGCTGGTTCGGGTTGACGATGACGTGGGCCTCGGGCAGCCTGATCAGCCCGTCCACAAGTGCGGGCAGATGGTGGTCGGTCACCAGCACCTGCAGGCCGAGCGCGCGCGCTCGGGCCACGCCCTCAAAGCTGGCAATGCCGTTGTCCACGGTGATCAGCAGGTCAGCGCCGCTGTCCTTGACGCGCTGCGAAATCGGCGCCGTCAAGCCGTAGCCGTCGAGCACCCGGTCTGGCACCATGTAGCTCACATGGCGGGCACCCAATATGCGCAGACCACGCACGGCCACGGCGCAGGCCGTGGCGCCGTCGCAGTCGTAATCGGCAACGATGCAGATCCTGCGGTCGAGTTCGATGGCGTCGGCCAGCAGGGTGGCGGCGGCCTGGTTGCCAAGCAGGGTGTCGGGTGCAAGCAGACGCGCCAGGCCGTTGTCAAGTTCATCCGGTCCGACCACGCCACGCGCTGCGTAGAGTTGCGCCAGCAGCGGATGCACACCGGCCTGCTCCAGCGCCCAGACCGTGCGCGGGGGAATGTCACGCGGAACAATCTTCACAGCGGCTCCAGAAATCGGCGAAGGGATGGCGGCTGGAACAGGCGCCGCAGGCGCGTCAGGGCACCAGAGGAATGTGAACGCAGGGTTTGCGCAGCGCGTTCACCGCACAGGGTCAGTTCGACGTGGTGACCCTGATCCAGTGCCTGCAGCAGTGCCGCGCATTCGGTGGCATCAAGGCCTTGCCAGGCCTGGGCCCAGGCCGGCCAGTCTTCGCTCAGGGCCGGCTCGCGCAGGGAACTGACCACGGTCGGCGATTGACGGACAGGCGCCCCCGCACCGGGCGCGATGCGGCCGGTGCCGCTGAGCCAGAAAGCGTTGACGATGGGCAAGCCGAGTGCGCTGCGCGACTCATTGACCGGATGATCGTGCAGAAGCATCTGCATCTCGCTTTGCAGACGCCGCAGCGCGGCCGCGCCGGCCTGGCGCGGCAGCCAGTCGCTGACATCGCGTCCGCTGGCACGGTCCAGTGAGGCGGTGGCCAGGGACTCAAAGTGCCCGCTCTGCGCCAGCCAGCGTGTCGGCGCCTGGTAATGCAGCGTGATGCCGTCTTCCGCAAAGTAGGGCTGCATCGCGGCCAGCAGAGCCCGCGACTGCGGCTCCTGCAGGTCGTTCAGGGCCGAGCCATTCATCACCACGAGCTGGCTGCCCAGGTGCCAGTGGCAGGGTGTGATAAAGCCCCAGGCACCGTCGGCCCCTAGCACCTGATGAGCCTGCAGGGCCGCCCAAGGAATCAGGCCGTCGGCCAGTGGCAGCCCCAGCGCCTGCGCCAGCGCGCGCTCGTGCGGGGGCGACAGGCTCAGTGGATCGACCTGCTGCGCCGCATCGGCCTGCAGTCGTGCCAGCAGTTTTTGCAGCCGCGGCAGTTGCAGCGTGCGCAAGGCCTGCGCGCAGCCTTCGGAGCTGCAATGGGCGAAGGGAATCAGGAGGTGCATGGCGTGATTGTGCGGGATGCCACAATGGCGGCTGTTTCCAAGCTCACGGCCCAATGCAACTTCCCTACGAACTCATTCTCGGCTGGCGCTATACCCGGGCCGGGCGTTCGACCCGGCGCAATGGCTTTATCTCGTTCATTTCGGGCGTGTCGATGCTGGGCATTGCGCTGGGCGTGGCGGCGCTGATCATTGTGCTTTCGGTGATGAACGGCTTTCAGCGGGAGGTGCGTGATCGCATGCTGAGCGTGGTCTCGCATATCGAAATTTTCGCGCCCGCTGGCGCGGCACTGGCCGATGTGGCGCAAACCCTGCGTGAGGTCCGATCCAACCCGCGGGTGCTGGGTGCCGCGCCCTTCATCGCCACCCAGGCCTTGCTGGCCCGCGGTGAGGACATGAAGGGCACGGTGGTGCGCGGAATTGACCCGGCCCTGGAGCCGGGCGTGACCGACTTTGCCACTGAGCTGAAGAATGCGGCGCTGACCCGCTTGGTTGCGGGTGAATTTGGTGTGGTGCTCGGCGGCGAACTGGCGCGTGCCATGGGCGTGCGCCTGGGTGACCGGGTGACGCTGGTGGCGCCCAGCGGTCAGGTGACACCGGCCGGTGTGGTTCCGCGTCTGAAGCAGGTCACCGTGGTTGGTACTTTTGATTCCGGTCATTACGAATACGACGCCGGTCTGGTGCTGATGCACATGGACGATGCGGCCAGGGTTTTCCGGCTCGACGGCCCGACCGGTGTGCGCGTCAAACTGAAGGACCTGCAGCAGGCGCGCGAGGTCGGTGCCGAACTGGCACGCAGCCTTACCGGTGAGGTGGTGGTGCGCGACTGGACGCGCCAGAACCGCACCTGGTTTGCGGCCGTGCAGGTGGAGAAGCGCATGATGTTCATCATCCTGACGCTGATCGTCGCCGTGGCCGCCTTCAACCTGGTTTCAACGCTGGTGATGACGGTCACCGACAAGCGTTCCGACATTGCGATCCTGCGCACTCTGGGCGCCAGTCCGGCCTCGATCATGGGCATCTTTGTGGTTCAGGGCGCCATGGTGGGCGTCATCGGCACCCTCGCCGGGCTGGCCCTGGGTCTGGGCGTGGCCTTCAACATCGACGTCATCGTGCCGGCGCTGGAGCAGTTGTTCCATGCCAGCTTCCTGCCCAAGGACATTTACCTCATCAGCCGCATGCCCAGCGATCCGCAACAGGCCGACATTGTTCCGGTTGCCATCATTTCACTGGTGCTGGCCTTCCTCGCCACGCTCTACCCGAGCTGGCGCGCCTCCCAGGTCAACCCGGCGGAGGCGCTCAGGTATGAGTGATATGGCCCCCACGCCCGGCGGCGAAGTCGTCCTTAGTTCTCGCGGATTGAGCAAGCGCTTCACCGAGGGCCGCCTGGATGTGACGGTGCTGCAGGGCGTGGACCTGGAAGTGCACGCCGGTGAAACGCTGGCCATCGTCGGTGCCTCGGGTTCCGGCAAGAGTACCTTGCTGCACCTGCTGGGTGGCCTGGACGCGCCGTCCGGCGGGACGGTGCTGCTGAACGGGCAGGATCTGGCCGGGCAAAGCGCCGCCGCACAGGGGCGCCTGCGCAACCAGTATCTTGGCTTTGTTTACCAGTTCCATCACCTGCTGCCGGAGTTCAGCGCACTGGACAACGTTGCCATGCCCCTGTGGATCCGGCGCCAGCCGCGGGTGCAATCAACGCAGGCCGCCAGCGCCATGCTGACCAGTGTCGGCCTGCAGGACCGCCTGCTGCATCGGCCCTCGGAACTCTCGGGCGGCGAGCGCCAGCGTGTGGCCATTGCGCGCGCCCTGGTAACCCGCCCGGCCTGCGTGCTGGCCGACGAGCCCACCGGAAATCTTGACCGTGGCAGCGCCAACGGCGTTTTCGAGTTGATGCTTGAACTGGCGCGCACCCAGGGTACTGCCTTCATTGTTGTCACGCACGACGAGGCGCTGGCGCAGCGCTGTGACCGGCAACTGCGTCTGCTGCAGGGCAAGCTGTCTGCTGTTTTCTGATCCGGGCAGCAGCCGTCGGTCTGGCTGATAATAATCCGATGACTTGGAATTACTTTCAGGGAAGCATGCTCAAGCTGAAGGTGACGGGCTTCACGCTGGCCATATTCGTCATCAGCCAACCGGGTGCTGACGGCGGTCCTGGCCGGTCGCGCACCTGAGGACGTCGTGGCACTGATCGATACCCTGATCCTGGACGTGGGCGAACATTTCGACGCCGAGATGAAGATCATTACCGCCGCCGGCTTCCCCGGCGCGGCGGCGCACGCTGAAATCCACCGCGATCTGCTTGAGCGCGCGCAGCACCTGCAGCCGCGCCCGAGCTGTTGTCACACGGCGACTTCCGGATCGCGCCGGGGCTTGCAATTCGCATCAAATGAGATTAAAATGATATCACTTTGATTTCTATGGAGGTCTCATGAATGCTTCGGTTTCCAAGTCCGTCTCACCGCTGCGCGAACTCGTTAAATCGTCCTGGCCCGGTCTTCCGATGGTCGGTGTCGCCTTTGTATGTCTGGTGGTAGCAGCATGGTCGGGTTATGCCATGGCAGCGCACGAGGACTTTGCCCAGGCCTGGAAGCTGCCGCTGATCCTGGTCGCCGCGTTCATTCTGGCCGGTCTCTACATGCTGCAGCCCAAGGAGGCGGCGATCATGACTTTTTTCGGCCGTTACGTCGGCACCGATCACGGCGAAGGCCTGCGCTGGGCCAGCCCGTTTTATGTGAAGCGCCGGATTTCCATGCGCGCGCGCAACCTGAACGTGGCCACGCTCAAGGTCAACGACCAGCGCGGCAATCCGATCGAGATCGGAGCGGTGGTGGTCTGGAGCGTGCAGGACACGGCCAAAGCAGTCTTTGATGTCGATGATTTCGAGCGCTATGTGCAGGTGCAGGCGGAAGCTGCGCTGCGTCATCTGGCGTCCCAATACCCGTATGACGAGGGCGAAAGCGACGGTCACACCGTCACCACGCTGCGCGGCGGTATGGACGAGGTTTCGGAAGCCCTGCGCGCCGAGTTGCAGGTGCGTTTTGAGCGCGCCGGGGTCGATGTGCTTGACGCCAAGCTCACGCACCTGGCTTATGCGCCCGAGATCGCCCAGGTCATGCTGCGTCGCCAGCAGGCCGAGGCCATCATTTCTGCCCGCAACAAGATCGTGCAGGGCGCCGTCAGCATGGTGGACGCCGCGCTCAAGGGTCTGTCGGAGCGCAACATCGTGGTGCTTGACGACGAACGCAAGGCGGCGATGGTGTCCAATTTGCTGGTGGTGCTGTGCTCGGACCGGGAAACCCAGCCCATTGTCAACGCCGGTACGCTCTACAACTAAAGGGCATGGAAATTGCAAACGTCCCTCTTTGTCATTGCGGGCCACGACCCGCAATCCAGGGCTCGCGTGGCACTGGATCCCGGATCGAGTCCGGGATGACAAGCGATCTGTCCGGGATGACAAGTGATTTGTCCGGGATGACAAGTGATTTGTCCGGAATGACGGCACCTTCACCGATTTGACCCATGGCCAGTCCTGGCAAGAAATCGTTCCCGCTGCGCATTGACCCTGTGCTGTGGGCGGCCATCGAGCGCCTGGCGGCGCAGGAAATCCGCAGCGCCAACGCGCAGGTGGAGTACCTGCTGCGGGAGGCGCTGAGTCAGCGCGGCATCCGGCTCCAGATTCCGGTGCCCAACCCGGACAAGCCCGACAGCGAGAGCCTGTAGGCGCTCAGGGTGTGCGGACCCGGGTTCCGTCCTTGATACGGTCGTCCGGTTGCACGATCACCGACTGACCCGCCTCCAGCCCACCCAGCACCTGGGTCGCCAGTGCCGAACGCAGTCCCGGCTGCACCGCTGTGCGCCGCGCCGTGCCACCCTCGACGCGATAAACGGCCCAGCCGCCGGCGTGGCGGAACAGGGCGTTGCTTGGTAGTTGCAGCACGTCTTTTTCCTGGCGCAGGATAAATTCAACCTCGACGCGGTAGGCGTCGCCCAGCGCGGAGCGCTGCGCCAGTGCCGTGCTGAACTCCAGAATCACCCGCGTGCGCTGCTCCTCCACGCCCAGTGCTGACACTTTGGTGAAGCCGCCCGGCTCCACGCGCGTGACCACCGCTTCCAGAACGCCTTCGCCGCCCCAGCGCAGCACGCGGGCACGGTGGCCCGCTTGCAGGCGAACCGCGTCACTGGAAAGCACTTCGGTCTCGATTTCAAGTGAGCGCGGGTCGCCGATTTCGAGCAGCGCCTGACCCATGGGCACGGCGGTGGCGCTCTCCAGCGTGCGCTTGACGACAAGGCCGTCCACCGGCGCGGTAACGGCCAGCAGCTTGCCGCGACCTGCGCGGCCCTCGTCGTCGAGCATGGCCTGCGCGCTCTGCAGGCGCTGCTGCGCCATCTGCACTTCAGCGCGCGCTGTGTCCAGTGCGGCGCTAGCGCTGTCGGATTGCGCACGCGCCTGGTCCAGCACGGAGGCCGTGACCATGCCGCTGGCGGCGAGTGTGGCCAGGCGCTGCAGTTCTTTTTGCGCCACGGCGCTGCCGGTCTCGGCGGCCTTGATGCGCTGCCGTGCCGCCTGCAGTGAGGCTTCGCTGCCTGCCACCTCGGCCTGCGCCTGGCTGCGTGAGCGCGCATCGAGCAGGCTGGCGCTGACGGGCTCAATCTGCGCCAGCACCTGTCCGGCGCGCACCGTGTCACCTGGCTGCAGCGTGATGCGCTGCAGCTGTCCTGCCACCGGTGCCGTGACGATGTAGCGCTGTTTCAGGCGGGTCTTGCCTTCTTCCAGAAAAGTCTGCTCCAGCGCGGAGCGCGCCACGGTGGCAACACTGACCATCTGTACCGGCTCGCGCAGCGCCGCCCAGGTCAACAAGGCAAGCGCCAGCGCGGCGACGCTCCAGCTCAGGGGTTTGCGTGGGAGTTTCATGATTTTCAGCTTGACAGGGTTGAATGCAATGAGGACCTATTCGCGTGTTTTCAGAACCGCGATCAAATCCAGTGCGTGGATGCGCTGCCGCACGGCGAGCGCCGACAGCAGGGCAGAAATGACCGTGATCAGCGCCGCATGGGCGTAGGCCGACGCCGGGATGCTGACCGGGACCCGGTACAGGTCGGACTGCAGGTTGTAGGCCATAAACCAGGACAGACCGTAGCCGGCAGCAAAGCTCAGCGGAATCGAGACCAGCACCAGCAGCGCCTGCTCGCCCAGCAGAATGTAGCTGACCTCGCCCTGCGTGAAACCGAGCACGCGCAGGCTCGCCAACTCTCGCCCGCGCTCGGCCAGCGCAATGCGCGCTGAGTTGTACACCACGCCAAAGTTGATGACCGCGCCCATCAGCAGGGCGATCCAGGTGAACAGGCCGGTCATCTGCGCAATGCTCTTGTACAGCGCTGAAATCGACGCGAGACGTGACTCGGACCCGATGATGCGCGGTCGCCGGTCCAGTTCCTTGAAGACAGCCGCCTGCGCGCCGTCCTGCACTGCGAGCAGCACGCCGCTGATGACGTCACCGTCGCCGAGTGCGCGATTGAGGGCGTCCAGGTTCATGTAGGCCTGCAGGCCCAGCGCTTCGCTCACCAATTGCGTGATGGGCAGACGCAGCCGCGCCTGGCGTCCCTCGAGTACCTCCACCTCAAGCCAGTCGCCCACGGTCACGCCGAGCTTGCGCGCCAGATAGTCGTTGATGACCAGACCGTCTTCGGGCAGGGCAACGCGGTGCAACTCGGTATCAATCGGAACCCGCATCCGGCCATCGCTTGTCAGACCCAGGATCGAAGTCTGCACCGAGCGCTGATCGGCCTTCAGGCGCACCGGCACGTTGCGCACGCCCTCAGCGCGCAGCACGCCGGGCAGGGCCGCCAGTTCATTGGCCGCGCGGCGGGGTGCGGGCTCAATGAAGTTGGCGCTCAGGTCATGTTGCTGCGACAGACGGTACTGCATCTCGACCATGTGGTTGATGGAGCCCTCCTGAAAGCGCGCCATCATCAGAATCGCGCCGGCCAGCGCCAGACCGAGCACCGTCAGCAAGGCCTTGACAGCGCGCCGGTCCAGTTGGCGCAGGATCATGCGTGTGGGCTGCGATAGCCAGCGCTCCAGCCCCAGACGCTCAAACAGGCTGCGCTGAAAGCGCTCCGGCGCTTCCGGACGCATGGCGTCAGCCACTGGCAGCCGGGCGGCTGCGAAGACGGCGCGCGCCGTGCCCGCCAGTGACGCCAGCAGGCTCACGCCAATGCCCGCGGCCAGCACTGGCAGCCCGAGGCGAAAGTCCAGAAACGGAAAGCGGAAGTAGAGCTGGTACATGGCGGCCAGGCCGGTGCCCATCCAGGCGCCACAGGCCACGCCCATGGCGGCGCCGAGCAGGCCGATCAGCGTGGCGATCAGGCCGTAATGCAGGGCCACATCCCAGGTGCTGTAGCCAAACGCCTTCAGGATGGCGACCTGGTCGCGCTGGGTCGCCACCAGCCGCGTGAACACCACGTTGAGCAGGAAGGCGGCGACGCCCAGAAAAATGATGGGAAACAGGCGCGTCATGGTGCCGAGCTGGCGGAATTCCTCGTACAGAAAGCGGTACGAGAGCTGCTCCATGCGGCCGTGTGCGCCCAGCCCACCGCTACGCGCAAGCAGGCGGTCGATCGCGTCCAGCGTGTCGCGCTCGTTGCTGCCAGGGGTCAGCCGGGCCGTGAGCTGGTTGAAGGCACCGCTCATGTCCAGCGCCGCTTCCAGCGCACGGCGGCTGGTCCAGACGATGGCGTAGCGCTCGTAGTCCGGAAACATGGCGCCAGGCTTGATCTGGTACACATACTCGGGCGAGAGCGCCAGCCCGACGATGCGAAACCACTGCGTGCGCCCGTAGAGTGTGGCGCGCAGGCGGTCGCCGAGCTGCAGCCGGTGTGCCTGGGCAAAGGCCTCGCTGACCAGTACCTCGTCGTGCGCCCAGGGCGAGAGCGTGCGCCCGGCGCGCAGGTAAAGCCGGTTCTGTTTGGGTTCACCCTGATCGGGCAGCGACTGCACGATGGCCTCAATGGGCTCCTGGTAACCCGGCAGCTCGATCTTGGCACCGGCCACCAGCCGCGTTTCAACCTCCAGCACACCCGGCAGCTCGGCCACGCGCGAGGCCAGTGCTTCGGGGGCGCGCTTGACGCTGGCCCAGACGTCGGAGAAGCGGTAGTCCTGGTACAGGCGGTCGCGTGTTTCCTGCAGTGATATGAGCGTCGCCGCAGACATCACCAGCATGGCAATGCCGGCGGCAATGACCGCCGCAATCGCCAGCGCCTGACCCCGCATGTGCCAGAGGTCGCGCAGCGCCTTGCGGTGGATTGCCTTCACCAGTGCAACTCCCGCGCGGCGATGCGCTGCTGGTTGACCTGCTCACGCACGATGCGCCCGTCGGCCATGTAGAGCACGCGGTGCGCCATGCGCGCGATGTCCACGTTGTGCGTGATGATGACGGTGCTGGTGCCCATGCTTGTGTTGACCTGCTCCAGCGCGTCGAGCACGCGGATGCCGGTGCTGGAGTCCAGCGCGCCGGTCGGCTCATCGCACAGCATCACGACCGGCCGCTTGGCAATGGCGCGGGCAATCGCCACGCGCTGCTGC
>CAIQVX010000008.1 GCA_903875275.1 uncultured beta proteobacterium
ATCGCCGCAATGTGGATCGCCGGGGTGATGCAAGGTCTGATGTGGCGCGCAGTCAACACGGACGGCACCCTGACCTATACATTTGTCGAATCGGTGAAGGCCACCTTCCCGTTCTATGTGCTGCGGCTCAGTGGCGGTCTGCTGTACCTGATAGGCATGCTGATCATGCTCTGGAACGTACTCAAGACGGCGGCCAACGGTCGCTCGGTCACCGTGACCATTCCGGCCGTTACTGCCCACGCCTGAGAAGGAAAAATACCATGGCAAATAACAACGCAAGCGGCGGAATGTCGCACGAAAAAATTGAAACCAGCAACTTCCTGATGATCGTTCTGATCCTGGTGGTCTTGCTGTTCGGCGGTCTGGTGGAAATTGTTCCGCTGTTCTTTCAGAAATCCACGACCGAGCCAGTGAAAGGCTTGCAACCCTATACCGCGCTACAGCTTGCGGGTCGCGACATCTACACCCGGGAAGGCTGCTACAACTGCCACTCGCAGATGATCCGCCCGTTCCGGGCTGAGACACTTCGCTATGGTCATTATTCGGTAGCGGGTGAGTTCGTTTACGATCATCCGTTCCAGTGGGGCAGCAAGCGTACCGGACCTGATTTGCAGCGCGTTGGGGGCAAGTACAGCGACCAGTGGCACCGTGACCACATGAACAATCCGCGCGACGTCGTGCCCGAGTCGAATATGCCGGCTTACCCCTGGCTGCTCAAGGACAACGTCGATGCGGCCTCGATGCCGGCGCATATGCGGGCGCTGAGGACTGCTGGCGTGCCTTACACCGACGAACAGATTGCCAAGTCCGCTGAAGAACTCAAGGGCAAGAAAGAGATAGACGCAGTCATTGCCTACCTTCAGGTGTTGGGAACTTTGGTTAAGTGACCAGGGAGTACCTTGATGGAATTCGATATCAACTTACTGCGTTCATTGGCGACCGTCGTTAGTTTTCTCATGTTCATCGGCATCGTTGCCTGGGCTTACTCCAGCCGCAAGTCTGCCGACTTTGAACAGGCTGCCAGACTGCCTTTTGAACAAGACTGACGAACCCCAATCTAAGGAAATAATATGAGCGACTTTACAAGTAACTTCTGGTCGGTCTATGTCGCCGGCATCACTGTGGTGAGTATCCTGGCGTGCCTGCTGCTGCTGTGGTTCACTGGCAAGGCCAAGGCCATGACGGCAAGCGACAACACCACCGGACACGTCTGGGATGGTGACCTGCGTGAGATGAACAACCCCTTGCCTCGCTGGTGGGCCTGGTTGTTTGTGATCACCATCGTTTTTGCGCTGGTTTACCTTGTCATGTATCCCGGTCTGGGTGCTTACAGCGGCAAACTCGGCTGGACATCCACCGGGCAACATCAGTCTGAAGTGGACAAAGGCAATGCCGAGACAGCACCCCTGTACGCCAAATTCATGGCCATGAAGCCTGAAGAGGTGGCGAAGGATGCCAAGGCGATGGCGATCGGCGAGCGTTTGTTCATGAACAACTGTGCCCAGTGTCACGGCTCGGATGCACGCGGCAACAAGGGCATACCTAACCTGACCGACAGTTTCTGGCTGGGTGGTGGCACGCCTGATGCCATCAAGAACAACATCATCAAGGGTCGCGTTGGCATGATGCCTCCGATGGCTGCGGCTGTGGGCTCTGCGGACGACGTGAAAAATGTGGCCCAGTATGTGCTCAGCCTGTCCGGCAGTCCGCACGACTCTGTTCGTGCAGCGCTGGGCAAGGAAAAGTTTGTGGTCTGCGCCGCCTGTCATGGTCCGGATGGCAAAGGGATGCAGGCAATCGGCTCCGGCAATCTGACGAATCAGGGTGTCTGGCTTCATGGCGCTGGTGAAGCCAACATCATCGCCATGGTCAATAATGGCAAGACCAACCAGATGCCACCGCAGGGTGACAAGTTTACCGAAGCGCAGATTCATGTTCTTGCGTCCTACGTCTGGGGACTGTCGAACAAGTAGCCTGTACCGGCCCATCTTTGCTGATCGCAGGACATATTGCATTTGAACAGCAAGGACCCTGGGTCACGTAAGCTCATCCCCATCCAAGCCGAAGAAGCCGATGGGGAACTGATATCGCTGTACGCTGCGCACCAGAGGATCTACCCGCGCAGCGTCAGCGGCTTCTTCGCCAACTGGCGCTGGGGCATGGTGTGGCTGACCCAGATCATCTTCTACGGCCTGCCGTGGTTGGAATTCGGACAGCGCCAGGCGGTGCTGTTTGACCTGGGTGCCAGACGCTTCTACATCTTCAGCCTGGTTCTGTACCCGCAGGACTTCATCTATCTCACCGGCCTGATGGTCATCTCGGCCCTCTCGCTGTTTCTGTTTACAGCGGTGGCCGGACGCCTGTGGTGCGGCTACGCCTGCCCGCAAACCGTCTACACCGAAATCTTCCTGTGGATCGAGAAACAGGTGGAAGGTGACCGCACAGCGCGCATGCGCCGCGACGGCCTGGGCTGGAGCTTTGAGCGCATCTGGCGCAAGGCCGCCAAGCACCTGATCTGGATCGCAGTGGCGCTGTGGACCGGCTTCACCTTTGTCGGCTACTTCACCCCGATCAAGGAACTCGGCGTTGAATTCATCCAGATGGGCATGAGCTCCTGGGAAACCTTCTGGACCTTCTTCTACGGCTTTGCCACCTATGGCAACGCCGGCTTCATGCGCGAGCAGGTCTGCAAACACATGTGCCCGTATGCGCGCTTCCAGAGCGCCATGTTCGACAAAGACACCCTGATCGTCACCTACGACAAAGAGCGTGGCGAGCCCCGGGGAGCGCGCTCACGCAAAGCCGACCCCAAGACACTGAACCTGGGCGCCTGCGTCGACTGCAACCTGTGCGTCCAAGTCTGCCCCACCGGCATCGACATCCGCAAAGGCC
>CAIQVX010000009.1 GCA_903875275.1 uncultured beta proteobacterium
GCGCCGTAAATCGGGTTTTCATTTTCGAAGTTCACCAGCAGAACTTCACCGATCTGCGCTTGACCGCCTTGCACCGCGCGCTTGATTTCGGTGGCCTTGAACAGCGAGGCATTGGCATGTACGGTGATCTTGAGTTTTCCGCCGGTTGCCTTGTCGATGTCACTGGCAAATTGCGCGATGTTTTCCGTGTGGAAATTGTTGGCCGGATAGGCGGTCGGGAAGTCCCACTTGGTTTGGGCGGATGCGCTACCAGCCATCATGGCAATGGTCATGGCGGCGGCGGTGGTGCTCAATGCGAACAGACGACGTTTCATAAAAACTCCGGTTGAATTTGGTTGGCGAAGCGGGTACCTAAATGTAAGGCATGTGGCGTCAACTTCCGCGTCTTTGGCCTCGGTGTTTTCCCTAAACGTCAACAAAATGTCGATAAATTGTCATTGTGCTGCCTACAATCCTTTTCATGCAACAAAGATGCCAACAAGGAGTCTGGTCATGACCAGAAAATCAGCCTCGCCGGTGGCCGAAGCGGCGCAGGCGCCGCCCATTGTTTCGTCGGCGCATCTGGTGTCGCCGCGCAGCGCCGAGATGAGTGAGTTCGAATTTGGCCTGATCGTCGCTGGCAACGCGTTCCACCGCTGGATTGCGCACTGCATGAGCAGCGCTGGACTGAAGGACCTGACGCCGCTGGACGTGCTGGTGTTGCATCACGTGACGCACCGCGCCCGCGACAAGCGACTGGCCGACATCTGTTTCATCATGAACGTGGAAGACACGCACCTGATCAACTACTCGCTCAAGAAATTGCAGAACCTGGCCGTGGTCGCCTCGCGCAAGAACGGCAAGGAAGTCACCTATGCTGCAACCGATCTGGGGCGCAGCTATGTGGCGCGTTATCGCGAGATCCGCGAATCCTGTCTGATCAACGCGCTCAACGCCGACGATGCGCTGAACCGCGACATTGGCGAACTGGCCCGCCTGCTGCGTCTGCTCTCGGGCATTTACGATCAGGCGGCGCGCTCGGCCGCCAGTCTTTGAGAGCCCTTCGGAGTTGACGCGCTCTATGTCATTTCTGGGCATTCTGATGCTGGACACGCGGTTTCCGCGACCGCTCGGTGATATTGGCAATTCGGCCACTTTTCAGCCGTTGCGGATTCCTGTGCGTTACTCCGTCGTGCAAGGCGCCAATCCGCAGAAGGTGGTCAGAGACAGTGCCGCGCTGGTACTGCAGCCATTCGTGAAAGCGGCACTCGATTTGGTGGAGCAGGGTGCAAGCCTGCTCAGCACCAGCTGCGGTTTTCTGGCGCGTTACCAGCGTGAGTTGCAGGCTGCGGTGCCCGTGCCCGTCATCAGTTCGAGTCTGTTGTGGCTGTCTTCACCCGAGTTGTCCGGGGAGCGCTGCGCTGTGCTGACGATTGATGCGCAGGCGCTGGACGCACATCAGCTGGCGGGCGTCGGCGCAGACACGGCAACGCCGGTGGGCGGTGTGGCGCCGGGCTGCGAGTTTCAGCGCCGCCTGCTGGGCAACGAGGCGACGATGGACTTGCGTCAGGCCGGGCAGGATGTCGTGACAGGTGCACTGGCACTGGTCAAAGCGCACGCGGAAGTCACCACGCTGGTGCTGGAATGCACCAACATGCCACCCTATGCCCAGGCTGTCGCAGCGGCCACCGGCAAGCGCGTGGAGCACATTGTTTCCTTGTTAGAAAATAGATGGAGAGCCCTCACATGAGCACCCCACCCCAATCGCCCCCACGCTGGCAGTTCTGGATTGACCGGGGCGGTACCTTCACCGACGTTGTCGGGCGTCGACCGGACGGATCCCTGGTCACGCACAAACTGCTGAGCGAGAACCCGGAGCAGTACCGTGACGCCGCCGTGGCCGGCATCCGGCATCTGCTGGGTTTGCAGCCCGGTCAGGCCGTAACGCCCGAGCAGGTGGCCTGCGTGAAGATGGGCACCACGGTGGCTACCAACGCGCTGCTGGAGCGCAAGGGTGAGCCGACGCTGTTGGTGACAACAAAGGGCTTTAGGGACGCACTGCGCATTGCGTACCAAAACCGCCCCCGCATCTTTGACCGCAACATCGTGCTGCCTGAACTGCTGTACAGCGCCGTCATCGAGGCGCGCGAGCGTTGCGGCGCGCATGGCGATGTGATTGAGCTGCTGGACGAGGCACAGCTGAAGACCGAACTGCTGGCGCAGTACCAGCGTGGTCTGCGTTCGGTGGCCATTGTCTTCATGCACGGCTACCGCTACACGGCACACGAACTGGCAGCGCGGCGCATCGCGGCGGAGGTCGGCTTTACGCAGATCAGCACTTCGCACGAGACCAGCCCGATGATGAAACTGGTGAGTCGTGGCGACACCACGGTGGTGGACGC
>CAIQVX010000010.1 GCA_903875275.1 uncultured beta proteobacterium
CGGACTGCGACACGGCGCAGGCACAGACCGTGATCGACGCGCGCCACACCTGCGTTGCGCCTGGCCTGATCGACAGCCATGTGCACCCGGTTTTTGGCGACTGGACACCAAGGCAGAACCAGACCGGCTGGATCGACTCCACGATGAACGGCGGCGTCACGACCATGATCTCGGCCGGCGAAGTGCATCTGCCGGGACGCCCGAAAGACATCGTCGGCCTCAAAGCCCTGGCCATCACGGCGCAGCGCGCCTTTGACAATTTCCGCCCTGGTGGCGTCAAGGTGCTGGCCGGTGCGCCCATCATTGAAAAAGGCATGGTCGAGCAGGACTTCAAGGACCTGGCCGATGCGGGCGTGACGCTGCTGGGCGAGGTCGGACTCGGTTCCGTCAAGGCGGGCTATGAGGCGCAGGAGATGGTTCGCTGGGCTCGCAAGTACGGCATTCAGAGCACGATCCACACGGGGGGGCCTTCCATTCCCGGTTCCGGTCTGATCGACAAGGACGTGGTGCTGGAAGCCGACGCCGACGTCATTGGCCACATCAACGGTGGCCACACGGCGCTGTCGGAAGCCCATGTGTGCGAGCTTTGCGAGAAGTCGTCGCGGGCCATCGAAATTGTTCACAACGGCAACGAGAAGGTGGCCATTGCCGCAGCGCAGGCCGCGCTGGCGCTCAAGTGTCCGCACCGCGTGATTCTGGGCACCGACGGCCCGGCCGGCTCGGGCGTGCAGCCGCTGGGCATGCTGCGAATGGTGGCGCTGCTGTCCAGCCTGGGTGGCATTCCGGCGGAACTGGTGTTCTGCTTCGCCACCGGCAACACAGCACGCCTGCGCAATCTGAATTGCGGCCTGATCGAAGTCGGGCGCGCCGCCGACTTTGTCTTCATGGACAAGGCTCAGCACTCGGCCGGGCGCGACCTTCTCGACAGTGTGGCGCTGGGCGACATCCCGGGCGTTGGCATGGTCATGATCGACGGCATCGTGCGCTGTGGCCGCAGCCGCAATACGCCGCCCGCCACCGAGATCCCCGTCGTTCTGGCTGCGGCGCATTAGGCAGCGACCGCTACGGGAGACGGATAGTGAAAAAGTGCCTGTTGTACGGTTGCTTGTCATTGCGGGCTCGACCCGCAATCCAGTGCATGTGTGGCACTGGATCCCGGATCTAGTCCGGGATGACATTGGTGGAGTCCGGGATGACATTGCTGGAGCCCGCAATGACATCGGCATATCAGCAATTCCATTTCCTTAAGAGAGGCATCTGAATTGACGAGCACGACTTGCGTCTACCTTCGACCGCAGAGCCTCGACGAAGCCTTGACTGCGCTGGCGCAGCAGCCGCTGACGATTCTGGCTGGGGGCACCGACTTTTATGCCGCGCGCAGTGGCCAGGCCATTACCGAATCCGTGCTGGACATCACGGCGCTGTCCGAGTTGCAAACCCTGCAGGACGAAGGAGCGCATTGGCGCATTGGCGCCACCGTGACATGGAGCCAGATGGCACGTGCCACCTTGCCTGCACAATTTCGTGGCCTGCAACAGGCCGCCTGCGACATCGGTGGCATCCAGGTGCAGAACATGGGCACGCTGGCAGGCAACGTCTGCAATGCTTCGCCGTCAGCAGACGGCATTCCGGTGCTACTGACGCTGGATGCGCAGGTCGAACTGGCCTCAATCGCGGGGCGGCGCTGCGTGCCATTGATCGAGTTTGTGCTGGGTAACCGGCGCATCGCGCGCTCACCGGAAGAACTGGTGACAGCCATTCTGGTGCCACGACGTGAAAGGGCGCGATCGAGCTTTGTCAAGCTCGGAAACCGACGTTATCTGGTGATCTCGATCGCCATGGTGTCGGTGCTGATCGACACCGACGCTGAGGGTGTGATCTGCGATGCTGGCATTGCCGTGGGTTCCTGCTCGGAGGTGGCGCAACGTCTGCGCACTTTGGAACAAAAACTGCTGGGGCGGCACGCGGCCGAGGGTCTGTCGGGACTGGCCGAGCCGCAGGACTTGCAGGTGCTCAGCCCGATAGACGACGTGCGTGGCAGCGCGGCGTACCGGCGCGACGCAGCGCTGACGCTGGTCAGGCGCGCCATCGAAGAGGCTCTCCATGAATAAGACCGCTGCCATGCAGACCATCCGCCTGAACCTGAACGGCAAGGCGATCGAGGTTCTCGCGGACCCGGCCAAGCGCCTGTCGGATCTGCTGCGCGACGATCTGGGCCTGACCGGCACCAAGATCGGTTGCCACTCTGGCGACTGCGGTGCCTGCACCGTGCTGCTCGATGGTCAGCAGATCTGCTCCTGCATC
>CAIQVX010000011.1 GCA_903875275.1 uncultured beta proteobacterium
CCAGCAAGGACGTGGACGGTTACGCCACCCTGTCCGCCGGCGAGCTGATGACCGGCGCGCCCGGCTTTCGGCCCTGCACGCCCTACGGCTGCATGAAGCTGATCGAGAGCACCGGCATCAACCTGCGCGGCAAGCACGCGGTGGTGATCGGGCGCAGCAACACCGTGGGCAAACCCATGGCCCTGCTGCTGCTGCAGGCCAACGCCACCGTCACCGTGTGCCACAGTGCCACCGCCGACATTGGCTACCACACGCGCCAGGCCGACGTGGTGGTGGCTGCCGTCGGAAAGCGCAACGTGCTGACGGCCGACATGGTCAAGCCCGGCGCCATCGTGATTGACGTGGGCATGAACCGCAACCCCGAGGGCAAGCTCTGCGGTGACGTGGACTTTGCCGGCGTCAAGGAACTGGCCAGCTACATCACCCCGGTGCCGGGTGGCGTGGGCCCGATGACCATCACCATGCTGCTGGTCAACACCCTGGAATCTGCGGAGCGCGCTGCATGAACAGCAACCCCCTGCTCTCCTTTGACGATCTGCCGCTGTTTGGCCAGATCCGGCCCGAGCACGTCGAGCCCGCCATCGAGCAACTGCTGCAGGGTGCCAACACCGCTCTGGAAACCGTTACCGCCCCTGACTTTGCGGCCCAGTGGTCGGCCATTGCTGCGGTGCTGGATGTGGCCATAGAGAAGCTCGGGCGCGCCTGGGGTGCGGTGAGCCACCTGAAAAGCGTGGCCGACGCACCTGAGCTGCGCGCTGCCTACAACCAGGCCCTGCCCAAGGTCACCGAGTTCTTCACACGGCTGGGCTCTGACCAGCGCCTCTACGCCAAGTACAAGGCCATCGCGCCCGCGGTGCTCAACGCTGAGCAGCGCCAGGCACACAAGAACGCCATGCGCAACTTTGTGCTTGGCGGCGCCGAGCTTGAGGGCGCCCAGCGCGAACGCTTTTCTGCCATCCAGGAGCGCCTGGCCGACGTGAGCCAGAAGTTCAGCGAAAACGCGCTGGACGCCACCGACAGCTACGCCTACTACGCCAGTGCCCCGGAAATGGCCGGCGTGCCCGATGACGTTGCGCAGGCTGCGCGCGCCCTGGCCGAAAGCGAGGGCAAAGAAGGCTTCAAGCTCACACTGAAGATGCCCTGCTACCTGCCGGTGATGCAATTTGCCAGCAGCAGCGCACTGCGCCAGATCCTGTACCGCGCCTACGTTACACGCGCCTCGAATCAGGCCAGCCCCGAACTGCAGAAGTTCGACAACTCGGCCCTGATCGGCGAAATTCTGAGCCTGCGCCGCGAAGAAGCGGCGCTGCTGGGCTACGCCAACTACGGCCAGCTCTCGCTGGTGCCCAAGATGGCCGAGTCGCCCGAGCAGGTCATCAGCTTCCTGCGCGATCTGGCGCGCCGCGCGCGCAGCTTTGCCGAACAAGACCTGGCCGACATGCGCCAATTTGCGGCGAGCCAGCTCGCGATGGACGACCCACAGGCTTGGGACTGGCCCTTTATTGCTGAAAAACTCAAGGAAGCGCGCTACGCCTTCAGCGAGCAGGAGGTGAAGCAGTATTTTCCGGCGCCCAAGGTGCTGGCCGGCTTGTTCAAGATTGTGGAAACGCTGTTTGACGTGAGCATCCGCGCCGACCAGGCCCCTGTCTGGAACCCCGGCGTTGGCTTCTACCGCATCGAGCGCGCAGGCGCCCTGGTGGGCCAGTTTTACCTGGACCCGGCGGCGCGCACCGGCAAGCGCGGTGGCGCCTGGATGGACGACGTGCGCACGCGCTGGCTGCGCCCCGACACACAGCAGTTGCAAACGCCGGTGGCGCATCTGGTCTGCAATTTTGCCGACGGCGTGGGTGGCAAGCCCGCCTTGCTGACCCACGACGACGTCACCACCCTGTTCCACGAGTTCGGCCACGGCCTGCACCACATGCTGTCGCAGGTGAACGAGCACGACGTCTCCGGCATCAGCGGCGTTGAATGGGACGCGGTGGAACTGCCAAGCCAGTTCATGGAGAACTTCTGCTGGGAATGGAATGTGCTGCGCCACATGACGGCGCACGTGGACAGCGGCGAGCCGCTACCGCGCGAACTGTTCGACAAAATGCTGGCCGCCAAGAACTTCCAGAGCGGCCTGCAAACCCTCAGGCAGATTGAGTTTTCGCTGTTCGACATGCTGCTGCACACGGCGCACGATCCGGCCACCGACTTCATGCCCCTGCTGCAACAGGTGCGCGCTGAGGTGGCTGTGCTGCAGGCGCCGCCTTGGAGTCGCACGGCACACACCTTCAGCCATATTTTTGCCGGTGGCTATGCAGCCGGTTACTACAGTTACAAGTGGGCCGAAGTGCTTAGCGCCGACGCTTACGCCGCCTTTGAAGAAAGCATGAGCAGCGACGGTTTACCTGACGTCGAAACTGGTAGAAAATTCCGTCAGACCATACTCGAAGTGGGTGGTAGCCGACCGGCCATGGATTCGTTCAAGGCCTTTCGCGGGCGCGAGCCCCGGCTGGACGCACTGCTGCGCCACCAGGGTATGAGCACCAAGAACTGAAGAGGTTGAATTTGAAAATCAGAAATCAATCCGTCAAACCAGGCGCCCAAGCCCCTGGCGCATCACTGTGCGTCTGCGTGGCTGCACTGCTGCTGCCCTGCGCCGTGCAGGCACAAACCATTTACCGCGTGGTTGGCGCTGACGGGCGCGTGACCTTCTCCGACCAGATGCCGGTGACCACCGACAACGCCACCGTGCTGGGCGCCGGTGGCAGAGCGCTGGCCGTCACGGCGGTGGCGCTGCCAGTGGAATTGCGGCAGGTGGCCAGCAAGTACCCGGTGACCCTGTACACGGCAAGCGGCTGTGCGCCCTGCAACGCCGGCCGCGATTTGCTGGGCAACCGCGGCATACCCTACAGCGAAAGAACCGTGAGCACCAGCGACGACAGCGACGCGCTGCAACGCATCAGCGGCGGCACCGCACTGCCGTTTCTGACCATAGGCTCGCAGCAGATCAAGGGTTACTCCGACGCCGAGTGGAACCAGTTTCTGGACGCGGCCGGCTACCCCAAGACATCGGTCCTGCCCGCCGCCTACCGCCAGCCTGTGGCAACGCCCCTGGTTGTTGTGCAGAAAGCCGCACCGGCTGCCGCCCAGCCCGCTGAAGCACAGACGCCGCGTGAGGCTGTTGTGCCGCAAAGCGCACCGGCTACCAATCCGGCGGGGATCCGGTTCTAGGCAGTTAGAACAACAGTTTCTTCACGCCAGAGGGCGCGGCCAGCAGACAGACCTGCGCCTTCTGGAAAGCAAAGACACCTACCGTCACCACGCCGGGCCACTGGCTAACCTCGGACTCGAACGCCTGCGGCTGGCTGATCTGAAGGCCGGCCACATCCAGAATGAACTGCCCGTTGTCGGTGACCAGCGGCTCACCGTCCTTCAGGCGCAGGCTGGCACGCCCACCCAGCGCGGCAAACTGGCGCGTGATGCGCTGCACCGCCATCGGTATCACTTCCACCGGCACCGGGTACTTGCCCAGGGTCTGCACCAGCTTGGATTCGTCCACGATGCAGACAAAGCGGGCAGACTGGGCGGCCACAATCTTCTCGCGCGTGAGAGCGGCGCCGCCGCCTTTGATCATGTTGCCCTGGTGGTCAATCTCGTCGGCGCCGTCAATGTAGACCGACAGGCGCTCAACGTCGTTGGAATCAAACACCGCAATACCCAGCGCCTGCAGACGCCCGGTGCTGGCCACCGAACTCGACACCGCTCCCTTGATCTGGTCCTTCATCGACGCCAGCGCATCAATGAACTTGTTGACGGTGGAACCCGAGCCCACGCCCACAATCTCACCCGGCACAACAAACTGGAGGGCAGCGCGGCCCACCATGGCTTTGAGTTCGTCTTGCGTGGGGCTGGCGCTGGCAGAAATGGGCGTGCTTGACATCTGGGAAAATCGGTCCGGTTCGTTGATTACTTTGCAGGAATTATCCAATGTCTCTGGTCCCCTACGCGCTGGCACGCCGCTTTTTATTTGCGCTCGATCCGGAAGCCGCGCACGAGCTGACGCTGCACGCGCTGGCCGGCACGCAGGGCACGCCGCTGCAACTGGCGTACAAAACCAGCCGGGTGGAAGACCCGGTCACGCTGGCCGGCCTGACCTTTCCAAACCGCGTTGGCCTGGCCGCAGGTCTGGACAAAAATGCGCGCTGCATTGACGCGCTGGGCGCCATCGGATTCGGCTTTGTTGAAGTGGGCACCGTCACACCGCTGCCGCAAAGCGGCAACCCCAAGCCACGCATGTTCCGCCTGCCGCAGAAGCAGGCGCTGATCAACCGCCTGGGCTTCAACAACGACGGGCTTGACGCCTTTGTTGCCAACGTCAAGCGCTCGGCTCTGCACCGGCAGCGCCAGACGCAAAAGGCGCCGATGCTGCTTGGGCTGAACATCAGCAAGAACGCCGTCACGCCAATCGAGCGCGCCACCGACGACTACCTGACCGCTCTCGACGGCGTTTACCAGTACGCCGACTACGTGGCAGTCAATATCTCCAGCCCCAACACCAAGAACCTGCGCTCGCTGCAAAGCGATGAAGCGCTGGACAGCCTGCTTGCAGCCCTGGCCAGGCGCCGCAAGGCCCTGGCCAAAAAGCACGGCAGGAAAACGCCCCTGTTCGTCAAGATTGCACCCGACCTGGAAGGTGCGCAGATTGAGGTCATTGCCAGCACACTGCAGCGCCACGGCATGGACGGCGTGATTGCCACCAACACCACGCTCGCGCGCGACGCCGTGCAGGGCCTGCCACACGCCAGCGAGGCTGGTGGCCTGTCGGGCGCGCCGTTGCTGGCGCAGAGCAACCACGTCATCACGCAGTTGCGCGCTGCCCTGGGCGATGATTTTCCGATCATCGGTGTGGGCGGCATCATGAGCGCCCACGACGCCGTGAGCAAGATCAGGGCCGGCGCCGACCTGGTGCAGATCTACACCGGCCTGATCTACCAGGGGCCAGGGCTGGTGAGCGACTCGGCCAGGTTGATCAAGAAGACTTGCTAACCACAAACTCCCCAATCGCCAGCGCGCTGGTCAGGCCGGGGGATTCGATGCCAAAGAGGTTGATCAAGCCGGCCACGCCGTGCTCGGCTGGGCCCTGAATCACAAAGTCGCGGTCGGGCTGGCCGGGGCCGCAGATCTTGGGGCGGATACCGGCGTAACCTGCAATCAGCGCGCCATCCTCCAGCGCGGGCCAGTACTTGCGCACTGCGGCGTAGAACGCGTCGCCCCGCGCCGGGTCCACGCTCAGGTCATCGGGCGAATCTACCCACTGCACATCCGGGCCAAACTTGGCCTGTCCGCCCAGATCGAGCGTAAGGTGCACGCCCAACCCGGCCACCTGCGGCACCGGGTAGACCAGGTGAGAAAACGGCGCGCGCCCAGCCAGCGTAAAGTAATTGCCCTTGGCAAACCAGGCGCGGGGAACATGCTGCGGCACCAGTCCGGCAAACTGCGCTGCCAGTGCGGGCGCCTGCAAACCGGCGGCATTAACCACCCGCTGCGCCAGTAGCTGCGTGCCGTCGGTGGTGGTGAGGGCAATGCCCGCCGCAGAGCAATCGGCATGCGCCAAGGGTGAATTAAGCACAACCATGCCACCCGCGTTCTCGATGTCGCCCTGCAGGCTGAGCATCAGCGCGTGGCTGTCCACAATGCCCGTGCTGGGCGAAAAAATGGCAGCGTGGCACGTCAGCGCGCTCTCCATCGCGCAGGCCTGCTCGGCGCTGAGCAGTTGCAGGTCGGTCACGCCATTGAGCTCGGCGCGCGCCTTGATGCCCTGCAACTGCGCCACCTGCTCGGGCGCCGTTGCCACCAGCAGCTTGCCGCAGCGGCTGTGCCCGATGCCGCGCTCGGCGCAGTACGCGTAAAGCAGCCGATTGCCCCGCACGCACAGTTGCGCCTTCAGCGAATTCTGCGGGTAGTAAATGCCAGCATGAATCACCTCGCTGTTGCGCGAACTGGTGCCCGTGCCAATGCCCGAAGCCGCCTCCAGCACCATCACCTCGTGCCCCGCAACAGCCAGCGCCCGAGCCACCGCCAACCCGACAACACCCGCGCCAACAACCACGCACTCGATCTGATCCATGCTCACATCTTAAATGTTTAAAGGGTACCGTCCCCTTTTTCTCCATTTTTCTCCAACGCACACGGCTTTCCGATGTTCTTCACGCCAAGGCATGCGCCGTTTTCCAGCCCGCCGTTATCGGAACTTTATAGAGCCCGTAAGTCGCATAAAGCTTTTGACGCGGGAACCGCTTTAAGGCCGTTCCCCGATCACTGATCGTGTGACGTTTCATCAGGTGCGTGCGCAAGCGTTCTTCTGCATACGCCTTGACCTTGCCCAGTGCCTTGCTGGAGTTTCGGTAGTGGAAGTAGCCTGACCAGCCGCGAAGGCTGGCATTCATGTTCTTGACTACGTCGACCAGCGGTACTGGCGTGAGCCGTCGATCCGTCTTCTGCTTCATGCGATCTTTGATTTTCGCAAGAGATTTGGGCGCTGGGCATATATGCGGATAGCTCTTGCCGGAGGTCCAGCTCGTGCTCATCCTGATTGAAAAACCCAAGAAGTTGAAACTCTCCTGTCTGGCATCAACGATGCGCGTTCGTCCGCGTAGCGAACGATGCGCGCCTTGAGCTTGCCCCTTAGTTGATGCCTCACCCATATCCGATCCAGTAGGTGCAGGTAGCAGTTGGACAACAGCGGTGAGATCACACCACCTTGTGGTGTGCCTCGGCTGTTGGCTTTGCCGCCGCC
>CAIQVX010000012.1 GCA_903875275.1 uncultured beta proteobacterium
CTTATATGGTGATCAAGAACCTGGAGCGCATGGGCGTCTACAACCTGGAAAATGCCCTGCGTCGCACAGTCAAGGTGGATGACACCGTGTCGGGCGCCGGTGAAGGTGCACCGCTGTGCTGGCGCGTCGGCGTCTCCAAGTGGAGCAACTACGTGGCCGACAGCTGGGATGCCGTGAAGAAGATGAGCCCGTCCGACCTTGCGGCAAAGGAACAGGCCTCCAAGGAAAAGCTGGTACGCGAGAGCGGCGCCCATTACGTGATCGACGACCTCCGTGATCTGCCAGCCGTCATTGCCGACATCAACGCACGGCTTGCCACTGGCGAAAATCCTTGAGGCTGCGCGGCAGCGGTCTGGCCTGCGCAAACCTGTCCGTCCATAGAATGGCGGACAAGTTCCAAGAAGGGCACATCCATGCAAGACACCTGCCGCGACCTGCTGGGCGAGTACCAGGCACTCGCCGATCTCTGTGAAACCCTGACGCCGGCCCAGTGGCAGACGCGCAGCACCTTTTTTGGCTGGACGCCCTGGGACGAGATTGCCCATCTGTGTTATTTCGATGAGACGGCGCTGCAATCGGCCACCGATGCTCAAGCCTTTCAAGCCGACATGCGCAAACTGGGTGCCCGAAGTGCCGCTGGAGAACAGATCAGCGCGATTGCGCGCGAAAAGTACGCCAGGCTCGACGGTGCCGCGCTAGGCCGCCACTGGCGCGGCCTGCACGAACGTCTGGTGGCGGCACTGAGCGCTCTGGACCCGAAAGCACGCCTGCCCTGGTACGGCCCCCCCATGAGCGCGCGCTCGTTTGCCAGCGCGCGCCTGATGGAAACCTGGGCCCACGGCCAGGACATCTGGGACGTGCTGGAACGCCAGCGCCCCGCCACATCCCGGCTCAAACACATCGCGCACATCGGCGTCACCACCTTTGGCTGGAGCTTTGTCAACCGCAAGCTGCCAGTTCCTGGCGCTGCGCCGCATATCGCGCTGAGCACGCCCGACGACAGTCTGTGGATCTGGGGCGAACCGTCCGAAACGAACCAGGTGCGCGGCAGCGCGCAGGACTTCTGCCTGCTGGTCACGCAGCGGCGCAACCGCGCCGACACGCAACTTCAGTGGCGAGGTGACGCGGCCGATCAGTGGCTCTCGATTGCCCAGTGCTTCGCCGGCCCACCGGCCAACGCACCTGCACCAGGCGCCTACGGCCGGCAGCGGTGAGGTCTGCCATGGCGCCAGCCAGCCACGCGCCATGGCCCCCGGGTGTGCCGCTGGCTCTGGCGCAGCGCGCGCGCATCGAGGCGGCACTGGCGCGCTGCCATGCCGGCTCCGGCCAGGCCATGCTGTCTGACCTGGTCTTTTCCAACCTCTACCTGTTTCGCCAGGCGCACGATTACCGCCTGGTCGAAGGGGATTGGCCCCTGATTTCCGGCCACACCTACGACGGCTCGCAGCACGCGATACCGCTGTTTGATCCGGCGCATGCACCAGCGGCCGTGCTGACGCAGATCCTGGCCCAGCACCAGTGCCTG
Source organism: uncultured beta proteobacterium (assembly GCA_903875275.1). GTDB lineage: Bacteria > Pseudomonadota > Gammaproteobacteria > Burkholderiales > Burkholderiaceae_C > Rhodoferax. The sequence goes on from CAIQVX010000012.1 coordinate 1,526, forward strand.
TACCCGCTCTCAAAGCAGCAGGTGGCCACGCTCGACAGTGGCGTTTTCGAGGCCGTCGCCTCGCGCGACGATGCCGACTACCTCTACGCTGCCGACAGCTTCCGTCACTACCGCGGCGTGCGCCTGATCAAGAAGCGCAACCTGATGAAACAGTTTCTGGCCGCTCACAGCGTGCGCAGCGTGGCGCTGGAGGCTGCTGTGCTTGACGATGCGCGCGCCATCCTCGCCGGCTGGATGGCCGACAAGGGCAAAGGGCAGGGTGAAGCCGACGAGCTGCCCTGCCTGGAGGCGCTCGCGCATGCCGGTGAATTCGGCTTTCAGGGTTTCCTGCACTACGCCGACGCAGCGCCAGCCGGCTTTGTTCTGGGGCAGGAAATCCAGAGCGGCGTCTTCGTCATGCGTTTTGCCAAAGGACTGGCGCGCTACAAGGGCATCGCCCAGTACATGTTCCACCATCTCGTGATGGCCACGCCGCAGCTGCATTGGCTCAATTTCGAACAGGACATGGGGCTGGCCAACTTTCGCAGGACCAAGCTCTCGTACCAACCCGCTGCGCTGCTCGACAAGTTCCGCGTGCGCCTGCACCACCCCTGAGCGTCGACCCGGTTCTACGAAGTCTGCTCAGGGCTGCGGCTGCCTGGCTTGAGAAGCACGGTGCTCATTGCCGCCAGAATCAGGACCATGGCCGCATAGTCCTGCCAGTGCGGCGTCTCGCCCAGCATCCATGCCCCTGAAAACACGCCGACGATGGGAATCATCATCACCGACAGGCTCGATGCCACGGGCGGCAGGGTACGCGCCAGTTGAAACCAGACGACGTGGGCAAAGCCGAACACAATAAGGGCATTGAAGATGATCGCCGCCCACACCGTGGCGTTGGGCCAGTGCCAGGACGCGCTTTCAAACACAATCGCGGCGGCGCCCAGTGCCAGTGTCGTCATCACGATCATCCAGAAAGTGATGGCCATGGTCGGCATGTCAATGCTGGACTTGCGCAAGGCCACTGTGCCGTAACCCCAGGCCATGGCACCTGCCAGAACCAGCAGGCTGCCCAGGGGCTGGCCGGTCAAGGCAGCGAATTCGCTCGAGAGCAGCAACATCGCCCCGGCCAGGGCGCAGGCAACACCAATCCATGCCGTAGGTGTCACACGCTCGCGAAAAAACAGCAGTCCGCTGAGCACCGCCCACACCGGCATCGTGTAACCCAGAATCGCAGCGCGCCCCGAAGACAGCATCTTCACCCCCAGAATCACCAGGAAATGCCAGACCATCATGTTCGGCACGGCGAGTCTGGCAATGACCACGACCTGCGCGCGCGAGATGCTCAGCGAGGTTCCGCTCCATCGCGCCGCCAGCCAGATGGCGGGCAGGGCACCGATCATGCAAAGGGTACGAAAAGTCAGCGGCGGGAACTCGGTGACGCCAATCTTCATGATTGGCCAGTTGATTCCCCAGAACAGGGTCACCAGGACCAGGAGAATCCAGTCTTTGCCGGAAAGTGTGCGCATTGGTCAACGATAGCACGGTGCGCCGGCCGTGGACGAACGCCTCATCGGGCGGGATCGATGTCGGAGAGACAGGTCTCCAGAATGTCCAGCGCCTGCCCCATCTGTTCGCGTGTGGTGATGAGCGGCGGCGTCAGCGTCAGTACATTGCCCATGGTGGTCTTGAAGGAAAGGCCGCGTGACAAGGCTGCATAGAGCACGCGCTCGGCAGCGTCCGGGGCCGGCGTTTTGGCAGCACGATCACTCACCAGTTCCAGACCCAACAGCAAGCCACGGCCGCGCACATCGCCAATCAGGCGGTGGCGCTGCTTCATCTCTTGCAGACGCACCAGGGCATAGGCACCAACACGCGCTGCGTTCTCGACCAGTTGCTCACGTTCGATGACTTCCAGCGTGGCCAGCGCAGCAGCAGCGGTCACGGGATTCTTCTCGTGCGTGTAGTGCCCGAAGGCGTAGGCGGCGGCCACGTCCAGATCGGCGCGCGCAATGCAGGCAGCCACTGGCAGCACACCGCCACCCAGCGCCTTGCCCAGCACGACGATGTCGGGCGCCGCGTTGTCATGTTCGGCAGCGAAGAAGCGCCCGGTCTTGCCCAGGCCAGTGGGAATTTCGTCAAAGATCAGCAGCGTGCCATGCGCATGGCAGGCCGCGCGCACCGCCTGCCAGTAACCCGGTGGCGGAATATAGGGTACGGCCCGCGCCGGCTCCGCAATCACAGCCGCCACATCACCCTCGCGTTCAAGCACATAGCGCACCATGGCCGCGCAGGCGAGCTGGCATTGGTCCAGCCGCGGCTGGCCATGATCGTCCACCGCGTGACCGTAGGGACAGCGATAGCAGCCAAACGGTGCCACGTGTTCGGTGCCCGGCAGCAAGGGCCCGACGGCGCTACCGCTGCGAAACAGCGACTCGCCGCCGACGCTGGAAGCACCAAAGCCGGCACCATGAAAGGAGTCCCAGAAGCTCAGGGTCTTGAAGCGTCCGGTGGCGATGCGCGCGAGCTTGATCGCCACTTCCACCGCATCCGAGCCGCCGGTCGTGAACAGCACCTTGCCGGCGCTTCCGGTCAGCGACTTGAAACGCGCACCC
>CAIQVX010000013.1 GCA_903875275.1 uncultured beta proteobacterium
ACAATCTTTGTGTAGCCGTTCTCATCCATGATCCCAATGTCGCCGGTGCGCATGAAACCGTCGGCGGTAAACGCGTTCTTGTTCTCCTCGGGCTGCTTGTAGTAGCCGGTCATGACGTTGGGGCCACGGATGCAGATTTCCCCCGATTCACCCTGCGCCAGAGAGTTGCCGTCGTCGTCCTTGATCGCGATGTCGATACTTGGCAGCGGCAGCCCGATGGAGCCTGAAAACTCTTTCGCCGTGACCGGGTTGTTGGTTCCGATGGCGCAGGTTTCACTCATACCCCAACCCTCCACCATTGGACAGCCCGTCACCTCCATCCAGTGTTTGGCCGTACCAGCGAGCGCCGCCATGCCACCGGCCTGGGAAACGCACAGGTTGGAAAAGTCCACCGACTTGAACTGCGGATGTTGCAGCAGCGCATTGAAGAGCGTGTTGACCGCTGGCAACAGGTGAAACGGCCGCTTTTTCAGCGTGGCCACGAAGCCGGCAAAGTCTCTCGGGTTCGGAATCAGTGTCAGCAGCGAGCCCGCCCGAATGGACAGCAAAGACAGCGTCAGCGCGAAGATGTGATACAGAGGCAGCGCCGCAATGCTGTTGCTTTTTCGGATGTCACCAATCCGTTCAAGGGCCGGTGAAAACCAGGCCTCAGCCTGCAAAACAGCGGCCACAATATTGCGGTGCGTCAGAACGGCGCCTTTGCTTAGGCCGGTGGTGCCGCCGGTGTATTGAAGGAAGGCAATGGAGTCAAGCGTAGTGGGCGCTGACTTAAATGGCCTTGCCGCGCCTTGCGCCAGCGCTTGTTTAAAGGAAATGGCAGATTGTCCGTCCGCCAGACTCAGCTTGTAGGCCGGCACCATCTTCGCCAGGTGCCGGACGGCAAAAGTTATCCACCTGCCATACCAAAACCCAAGAAGATCGCCCATCGACGCAACCACCACATGTTTGATGGGCGTGTTGCCAATCACTTCTTCCAGCGTTGCAGCAAAATTCTCCAAAACAACAATGACCGTGGCGCCAGAGTCCTTGAGTTGGTGCTCAAGTTCGCGCGCGGTGTAGAGCGGGTTGACGTTGACGCAGGTGTAACCAGCGCGCAACACGGCGGACATCGTGACCGGAAACTGCGGAATATTGGGCAGCATGATGGCCACCCGGGCATCCGGCTCGAGCCCCTTGCTCTGCAACCAGGATCCGAGCGCAGCCGACAGATGGTCGAGTTCACCGTAGCTCAACCAGCTTTCCATACAGACTGAAAAGGGACTGCTGGCATTCTTCTGAAAGGACTCTTCCAGCAGATGTGACAGTGATCGATATTGATCCGGTTCCACCTCCTGTGGCACACCCGGTGGATAGCTCTTGAGCCAGATTCTTTCCATAGCAATTCCTTTTTTACCGATTTTCAGACCAGAAGGCCTGCGTCGACTACCGGGCTTGCCCCAGTAGCTGGGTGATTTTCGTCTCGCAGGCGACAGCGTCAGCATCAAACAGCTCATCAATAAGTTTCGTTTCGCGCTCCCGCACCGTCGCCAGGAATTGGCGCGCACCATCACCCTGGCGGGCAATCTCAGCAAAAGTGTCGAATCCGGACTCAAGAAACTGCTGAAGCGACCCCATGCCCGCCAACTCAGCCGGCTTGCGCATCATCTTTAGCATCATGCGCAGTCCACGCTTTCTCGTCAGTCGGTCCAATTCCTGTCCCACAGTCAGCACCGTGTTCAACTGCGTATTTCGGCCAGCCCGATGCCCCACCGAGCGCCAGGCATTCACATACCGCCCGACTTCCGAGTCACCGGAGTCACGCATCCAACTTTTCGCCATCGCCAAGTCCAGATCCTCAGTCAGGCGATGCAATTGCGCCAGCGAGACAGCTGTCTGCACCACCTGTTCCGGAAACAGCCGCTCCAGCGCGCCTGCAATCTGGGCGAACTGCGAATCGCGTTCGGAATAGTCCTTCTCACTGTAGAGCTCCTGCAAAAAGAAGAGGGCGGCAGACTGATACTGGTCCGAGTGAAGCAAGTCAAAGTAAGTGCCTGCAAAGCGGCGCGCTTGAAATTGCTTGACTGCGCTGACTGCACTGGCCAGGTCGGGCATTTCGGCAACAGCCGCCCGCAGTTGGGTAACGTGCAGCACCGAGTCACGAATGATGATTGAAGCTTCCATGGCACTTGCGAGTCTAGCTGCTGCGAATTGCCTGACAATACTAGAAGACGCCCATCCCATGACCTCCACCCAACTCAACAATTGAATCCGGACGCTCAAAAATTGTGGTCCGCACCGCGCTGGGCGCTGGCCGTCCTGCTCGCGGTTCTGGGCATGCTGGGTCCGTTTTCCATCGACACCTATTTGCCCGCGTTTTCCGGCATCGCCACTTCACTGGGGGCGACTCCGGTGCAGATGCAGCAGACACTGTCGGCCTATCTGTTTGGTTTTGCCTTCATGAGCCTGTTTCATGGTGCTGTATCTGACAGCCTCGGGCGCAGGCCTGTCGTGCTGTGGGGGCTGGCTGCCTTCACGGTGGCATCTGCCGGATGTGCACTGGCGCAGAACATCGGTCAACTGGTGCTGTTCAGGGCCATGCAGGGCTTGTCCACGGGTGCCGGAATTGTTGTGGCGCGGGCAGTGGTCCGGGACATGTTTGCGCCGACTCAGGCGCAAAAGGTGATGAGCCAGATCACGATCTACTTTGGCGTTGCGCCAGCTGTGGCGCCCATCATCGGGGGCTGGCTGTTCGTACATTTCAACTGGCACAGCATCTTCTGGTTCCTGACGGCCGTAGGTGTCACGCTCTGGATCGCCAACTACAAACTGCTGCCAGAGACACTGCATATCACCCATCGGCAGCCATTCAATGCGCGCAATCTGATGCAGGGGTACTGGCAACTCGGTCTTGATCCGCGATTCCTTTTGCTGGCGCTGGCCAGTGGCGTTCCCTTCAATGGCATGTTTCTCTACGTTCTGTCGGCACCCGTCTTTCTGGGGGAACATCTGGGGCTGGCTCCAACCCAGTTCTTCTGGTTCTTCCTGCTCTCTATTAGTGGGATCATGGCCGGCGCCTGGGTCAGTGGTCGTTTCGCCGGAAGGGTCGCACCCAAGCGTCAGATCAAGTACGGGTTTACGATCATGTTGCTGATCGCGCTGATCAACATGGGGGCAAACGTCCTGTTCAAAGCGCACGTGGCGTGGGCACTGATACCGGTTGCAATCTTCTCTTTCGGCTGGGCCATGATGGTGCCTGTGGTCACACTGCTGGTGCTGGATCTTCATCCGGCGCGCCGAGGCATGGCGTCCTCCTTGCAGGCCTTCATCGGCTCGGTGGCCAACGGGCTGGTCGCGGGGGTGATCGCGCCACTTGTCATGCATTCCACGGTGGTCATGGCGGCGTCTTCGCTGCTCATGATGTGTGTGGGGCTGCTCGCGTGGATTTACGTGCGCCGACGCTGGCCCGAGATTGGTCAGACCCTCGTCCATCCATCACCATAACGGACGATTCGTGCGCGCAACCACGACATTGCCGACCTGAGCCGGTCGCGCCGCCGCAATCAGCGATCACAGCGCACTCAATGTGAGACTGAGACTTTGCGCAGAACCCTTGGACGGAGTTGATATGGATCGGAAAGGCGTACTCTGGTCTAATTGCACACTAGCTGACCGAGAGAGATCTTGCGCCGCTCCGGTCGTGTGGCCTGCCACCCGACGCTTTCGTAAAGCCTCAATGTTCAAACATCACTATCTGTACTGGCAATGGCTCAGACGCGACGTCGCAGGACGTTACCGTGGCTCGATTCTGGGCCTGCTGTGGCCGATTCTGCAACCGCTGACCCAGATCCTTGTATTCACCCTCGTATTTTTTGAATTCATGCAGATGCGATGGCCCACCGTGGGTGGCACTGGCACCGCCATGGATTACGGCCTGAACGTGTTTGCCGGCCTCGCGGTGTTCAATTACTTCTCTGAGGTTCTGGGACGATCACCCATCGCCATCCTGTCTCAACCCAACCTTGTGACCAAGGTTCGCTTTCCCCTGGCATTGCTGCCCGGGGTCACGGTCGGGAGCGCTCTGATTCATGTTCTTGTGGGCAGTGTCTCATTGCTGTTACTGGCAGCGGTTTTCAGGCAGTTGTCATGGGCTGCGCTTTGGCTTCCCGTGTTCCTGATCCCCTTGATCCTTTATGGACTTGCGCTGGCACTTTTCCTGGCAAGTCTTGGGGTTTACCTGCGCGATATCGGGCAAGTCATGCCGGCGGTGACAAGTCTGCTGATGTTTCTGACCCCCATCTTCTACCCGGTCACTGCGGTTCCTGACGACCTCAAACCCTGGTTTGAACTCAATCCCATTGGCTGGGGCGCACAAGCCATCAGATCAGTACTGCTGGAAGGCGCAGTGCCAAGCATGAACGCGCTGTGCCTGCATGGCGCGGTTTCCGTTGGGTTGTTTCTGCTTGCAAGGTTAATCTTCACGCGACTGGAAAAAGGATTTGCGGATGTCCTCTGAAGTCGCTATTTCCGTCAGTCATGCAAGCAAGGTCTACAGGCTTTATGAAAAGCCGTCTGATCGACTGTGGCAACTGCTCTGGGGCAGACGGCGACGGTATTACAGAGAATTTTCGGCACTCACCGATGTCGACTTTGTCCTCAAAAAGGGGGAGGTCATGGGTGTGGTCGGTGTCAACGGGGCGGGTAAGTCGACGCTGCTGCAACTCATCGCCGGGACTATTTCGCCCACTTCGGGCTCCGTGAAAGCGCAGGGCCGAATTGCGGCCTTGCTCGAGTTGGGCTCCGGCTTCAACCCCGAATTCACCGGTCGTGAAAACATCTATCTCAACGCCGCCACATTGGGCCTCGAAAAACGCGAGATCGACCAAAGAGTCGACGAGATCATCGCGTTCGCAGACATCGGCGTCCACATTGACCAACCCGTCAAGACATATTCCAGCGGCATGCACGTCCGTCTGGCGTTTTCCATTGCCACCAGTGTCGATCCGGACGTCCTGATTATTGATGAGGCACTGTCGGTTGGCGACGGTGCCTTCGCGCGGCGCTCTTTCGACCGGATCATGAAGATCAAGGAGCGAGGTGCAACCGTCCTGTTCTGCTCACACACCCTGTTCCACGTCGAGGTTTTTTGTGATCGGGCCTTGTGGCTGCATCAGGGGCGTGCGCAGAAGCTGGGTCCTGTTTCACAGGTGCTTTCCAGCTACCAGGAATTTCTCGACTCCCTGTCGGAACCTGCGCAACCGCCGGCCGTCGCCGCCGACGTGGCGTCACCGCCTCAGATCGACGGCGCCGGGCAAGGGCAAGCGTCGGCGCCAGTGACCGGCAGTCAGCCGGTTGGGCACGCCCGGATCGAATCGGTCAACGTCAGCCTGGATGAGCACACGGGGCATGAACTGTTTGGTGTTTCGGGTGTATCGAGATTGGCGATGCGCATAGACTTTCGAAGCGATCCGGCGCAGCCTGCTCCCTCGGCAGCGCTGGTACTTTCATCAGAGTCCGGCAGAATTCTGGCAACCCACATCGCGCAGACCCAGGGCCTGGTCTTCAGTCGCGACGAACAGGGTAACGGGAGCGCAGAAATCAGTCTGGAAGACATTCCCTTGAATAAAGGCAGGTACCGCGTTGGTGCCTACCTGATGTGTGAGCGCGGGATTCATGTGTACCAGTGGATCGATCCGGTCGCCCACATCCAGCTACATCACGACGGGAATGATCAGGGCTATTTCCTGCTGAATGGGCGCTGGACTGGCGGCTCCACAACCTGATGCGGATAGAAGAAGTCCAGTGCGTCGAAACGACGCCCCCAACTGTTCACCGCACAAAACTCTGCAATCTGCTCTGCAGTCGCACGTGCGCACCAGAAATCGTCCTCTGACGGATCTCCGCAAAGGTCTTCGAAGAAGAAGACGCCGTCCTGCCTGCCTCGGGTTTTCATTTCACCGAACTTCGTGCTTAGAACCGGCAGACCAACAGCACGGTATTCGTAATATTTCACTGGATCGACATACTCCGTAAGTGCGTTGATCCTGAATGGGATCAGGCCCACAGTGAATTCACTCATTACTTCGTAAACCGCATCATGGGCAATCGCCCCCAACAGGTGAATATTGGGTGGCAGGCGCAAGTTTGGCATCTGCTCGCAAGGCCCAATCAAGCGTATCTCGACATCAGGCCTGGAAACGGCGAGCCGGATCACAGCCTCCCAGTCAAACCACGAAGCCATGACGCCGACATACCCCATAACCGGTTTGAGGTGTGTGGCGATAGCATCGCGCACTTGCACCCTTGGAACATCCAAACCATTCATGGCCTTTCGAACCTTGCTACCCTGGGCGGCAAATCTCTGCTCCAGAGCGGTGGACGAAGTCACGATCCAGTTGGCGCGCTGAACCAGTTCACTTTCGGCGCGTTGCATCCACGCGTTAGACCTTCCCTGCGAGAACGCCGGGACACTGTCCATGGCGTCAAACACGAGCGATTGGCGCGGGTAACGTGCACCCAGTTCCAGCGCCAGTGCACAAGGCTTGCCTGCAACCAGCCAGGTGTCCGTGGTGACGAAACTGTCCACCGCCAATAACGCCTTGCGCCACCGATACCGGTTGATCGCTCGTCCCAAGGCCAACGGTTCCAGCGGCAGACTTGGAAAGACAAGGTGCTCTATCCAGCTTTCACTCGCCCAGGACGGACCCAGAAAGGAATGCTCCCTTCTGAAAAGACGGCGCCAGTCCGCGGCTCGTGGCAGGCGCGATGTTCCCGGGTCAAGCCACAGCACGCGTGCGTTAAACCGGTGGTGGAACCACTCTACAAAGTGATGCGGACGTTGGGCAAAGCTGGTCAACGGAACCGGCGATATGTAGACGAGCTGCATCAATGGCCCGTGATTCGCAAAGTTACCGCCGCGCCAAGGAACGGTGCAAGACATCGACGATGCGTTGCGCCGCGTGACCGTCGCCGTAGGGTGAGCCTGCTGTGGCCATGCGCTCGTAAGACGCGGCGTCACTTAACAGGACTTGGACAGCGCCGATGATGTTGCCAGGCTCGGTGCCAACCAGACGTGTGGCGCCTACGGCAACCGCCTCAGGGCGCTCGGTTTCGTCCCTCAGCACCAGCACCGGTTTGCCCAGCGCCGGTGCCTCTTCCTGTACGCCGCCGGAGTCGCTCAGTATCAATCGGGCACCTTTCATCAGCCAGCAAAACACCGGATAGTCGCAAGGCTCAATCAGTAACACGTTGGCAATACCCAGAAGATGCTTGTTGACCGCCAGACGGACGCCGGGGTTGGGGTGCACCGGAAAGATGAAATCGAGTTCGGGGTGCCCCTGTGCCAACGTCTTGATGGCTGAGCAGACGTTCTCGAGGGCGCTGCCCAGATTCTCGCGCCGGTGGGCAGTCACCAGCACAAAATCACGCCCAGGTCGTGAGGGAAGGGGTGGGCAGGACTGCAATAGCACGTGATGCAGCGCATCGATCACCGTGTTGCCTGTAACCCAGATCGTTGCCGGGTCAATCCCTTCGTGAAGCAGATTGGTACGTGCCACATCAGTGGGCGCGAAGTGCCAGTCTGTCATGCGGGTCGTCAGTACCCGGTTCATTTCTTCCGGAAAGGGAAGTCGAAGATTGCCGGTGCGCAAGCCCGCTTCGACGTGCGCGAACGCAATGTTCCGAAAGAAGCATGCCATGCTGGTCGCGAGCACACTCGCTGTGTCGCCCTGACCCAAAACCGCATCCGGCATGGATTGACCCAAAAAGCCATCAATGCCCGCCAGAATCCGTGCGGTGACCTGCGACAGGGACTGATTGGGCTGCATAGCCTGCAGGTCATGCGCCACGGTCAACCCAAAGTCGCGGATGATCGGGTCAACCAGATCGCGGTGCTGTCCTGTCAGTACCACTTCGCAGCTCGCCCACTCACTCTGCTCGATGGCGAGCACCACAGGCGCCAGCTTGATCGCCTCCGGGCGCGTGCCTATGACGACGATCAGTTTCTTTTTGGGGTGTGGCATGCTGGCGCGATCAAGGGCTCAGTTTGGCAGACTTTCGGGCCTGTAAACATGGGGCTTCCATGGGCCCCACTTCTCTTCAAAGAGTTTCTTGTTGCGTTCGAAGATGGCCTGTCTGCGCACCGCTCCTTCGCGGTCAAACGACGCCGACAACTCGTGGTAAACAAAAACATCTTCCGCACAGGCAATATGCCAGCCGGCCTCCTTGACTCTCAGACAATAGTCGTCGTCCTCAAAAAAGCCGGGGAAGAAACGTTCGTCCAGGCCACCAATGCGGTCAAACACCCTACGGCTCAGCATGACACAGAAAAATGCCGCAATCGACAACGGCAGCGCCTGCCCGCTCTTTCCCATCGTGTAATGTCTGGCCGACGCAAAAACCTGCGCCGGTGTCGAGCCCGCCAGAGCAACCTGGGCCTCGTTGCCAATGTTGTTGGTGATCGGACAAATCAGGCCCAGACCAGGATCAGACTCGAAGTGGCGTCGCAGACCTCTGGCCCAGCCCGGACTCACGATCGTGTCATTGTTCATGACCACGAGGTAGGCGCCGCGACCCGTTGCCAGCCCCTGGTTCACTGCCGCCGCAAAGCCACGGTTGTCCGTGTTGGCTATGACAGTTCGACGCTGTGGACACTGCTCAGCCCATTGCGCCAGACGCATCGGAGTTTCATCGACTGAGGCATTGTCCACCACAGTTATTTCCAGTGTGGGGCTATCGCTGTTGGCATCCAGGCTGGCCAGGCAACGCTCGGTCAGGTGCCACTGGTTGTAGCTCACCACCACGACGCTCACCAGCGGCTCGTCGCCAGCATCCTCGGCCGCCTTGCGCAGCGCCTGGCCGCGCTGCTCCCAGGTCTGCTGCCGCACGAAGTCCATGCGACGCTGACACAGGTCCCATGCACCGGGGCGCTGACTCTCGTTCAGGGCGGATCGCACCTGGGTCATGAAATCTTCCACCCCCTGGGCGCGGTAAACCAGATCCTCAAATTGCTTGAGCTCGGGCAGGTCAACGCATACCACTGGTTTGCCGGCGCTGAGGTACTCGTAAATCTTGACCGGGTTGGTTGCCAGTGTGAGTTGATTGACCCTGAACGGAATCAGGCAGACATCAAACGAGGCCAGCCACTGCGGCAGTTCCGCGTAGGGCTTTTCACCGAGCAATCGGACGTTCGCGTACTGTCGGAGCCGCACCCCCACCGAGGCGGTGTCGCTTCCGATCAGGTGCACATCGCAGTCGTCAAACTCTGATGCCAGACTGGCCAGCAACTCGGCATCAAACCACTCGGCAATCGCGCCGTAGTAGCCTATGACTGGCCTCCTGGCAACTCGCTCCCGGCTGGGTTGAAAGGCAGCGTGGAAGTGATCAAACTCCGCCGCGTTTCGAATAATCTCCACGTGTCGGGATGCCTTTCGCGCGTAATCTGCCAGAAAGTCGGATGTCACGATGGTCAAGTCTGAGCCGGCCAGCATCTTCTGCTCGACGGCGTCGTGCGCCTTGGCAGTATTGGAGAAGCCTGCGTGGTAGTCCATGCAGTCGTAGACTACCCGTGCCGCCGGAACGAAGGAAGCCAGTCGGTACCAAAACGGGTGCTGAAGGACGTGCACCGCCCAGGTGGTGTGGCTGCTCTCCCAAAGCTGGCGCAAGCCGCCCTGGAGTTGCCGGAACTGCGCCTCTGTAGGCAATTGAGCGTAGATGCTCAAAGGCCCCTGGACGTTGAAGCACACCTGATACAGCGCCAGCGCAGGGTCCAGCCTTTCCAATGCAAACCCCGCCTGGGCGCTGTCAACAAAATTGACACTGATGTAGAACACCTTGTTGCCGGACCGGGCGACTGACAGTGCCAGTTGCTGCGGGCGCTGATGACGGAAGTGCCAGTCGATGACGCCAAAAAAGACGTAAGTGCGCAAATCGCTCCGGCTTGACTCAGCGTCACTCAGCGCCTGAGTCAGCAACTGTGGTGCGCCGTCCGCGCACTGTCCGCGACCGGCCTGCCTCGTCAGCCGTCTCTTGAAATGACCTAACCTGAACCTGAATGCGGGTGTGAGAGGTAGCCACTGATAGAGACGTTTGAGAAGCGAATAAAGCATGGTCCGGGGGCGAGAGTGCCGGCCATTGTATCTTTGGCACTCTCAGATAAAATTTGCCGCAAACACCCCCACAACACATGCTTGACCGACAAACAGAAGCGCTTTACTACCCACGGCCTCTGTTGCAGTTGGATGCGATCGAGAGTGTTCTTTGTTTGGCGCCGCACCCGGACGACGAGGTGTTCGGTTGCGGCGGACTGCTGACACAACTGGCGGGCGGCCGCTGCCGAATAGACACACTCATACTCAGCCGTGGTGAAAGTGGTGGCGCAGGGTCGGCGCAGCAGACCGCTGCCATACGTGAGCAGGAGTCGATCAGGGCAGCCCAGGTGCTGGGTTTGCCAACGCCACGGTTTCAGGACTTTGTTGATCGGGAATTGAGCTACGGTGAGCCGCTGATCGGAGTCCTGGTCGATGCACTGAATGAACTCAAGCCGCAGTACCTGCTTCTGCCCTCGTTGTCTGAACCGCATCCGGACCATCAGGCTGTCGCACTGGCCGGGATGGCGGCAGCGCAGCGCAGCGCCTACCCACAGACGCTGCTGTTCTATGAAGTGGGTGCCCCCCTGTACCCGAATCTGTTCGTCGACATCACCGCCGTGGCGGCCCTCAAGTGGCGCGCTGTTGGTGAGTTTGTGTCGCAGCTTGGCATGGAAGCCTACGACGCCCATGCACGCGCCTTTGCCAGCCTGCGCGCGTTCGGCCTGGGGCCGGAGTGTGCTGCAGCAGAAGCGTTCTTCAGTGTCGATGCATCGGCCCTGAAGCAAAACGGTGCTGCGGCAGCAACACCTTACTGGCCGCTGATCCGGGCCCGCCACCAGTTGGCCAATTCACCGCAACAGATGCCGCTGGTCAGTGTGCTGATCAGAAGTGTGGATCGGCCGCAACTGGTGGAGGCGGTTGCCAGCGTGGCTGCGCAGACCTACTCCAACATCGAACTGGTGCTCATCAATGCCAGCGGGCGTGAACATGGTGCCATCCCCTACCCGGCGCAGCATCTCGCACTGCAACTTGTCGAGCCACCGAGCGTCACCCAGACTGGCCACAGTCGTAATCGGGCCGGGGCAGCCAATCTGGCGATTGACGCCGCTCGCGGCGAGTTGGCGCTCTTTCTGGATGACGACGACCTGATTGAACCCCACCACATCGAGCGACTGGTTGGTGCGCTGCTTTCCAAATCAAGCGCGGTTGGTGCTTACGCAGGTGTCCGGGTTGAGGGCCCGGATGGCGCGTTTCAGCGCAACTACGACCTGCCGTGGTCGCGCCACCGGATCCAGGGTATCAACTACCTGCCCATTCACGCTGTCGTGTTCCGGCTGGACCGGGCCAGGCAAGCCGGCGTCAGGTTCGACGAAGCCTTGCCGGTTCTGGAAGACTGGGATTTCTGGCGCAAACTGGCCAGCCAGGGCGACCTGGTTCATTGCCCCGGGGTGTCTGCGGTCTATCGGCAGGGCTACGGCGAATCCGGCCTGGGCGACCCAGATCACGACAACCACTGGAAGACTTGGCACCGCTTGCTCCTGGAGCGTTACGTGCAGAACTGCGGTGCTGCCGAACTTGCGCAGACGCTCGCCTGGCACGCCATTGAACTGGACCAGGTGCAGGTTCGGCTGGAGCTGTTTTCTATCGAGAGCCAGGCCGCCCTGAAAGCCAAACAGGCGCAGCTAGAGCGTTTCTCATTGGAGAGTCAGGCCGCGCTTCACGCCAAGGACGAACAGCTTGAACAGTTCTCAAGACAAAGCCAGGCAGCCTTGCGGGCCAAAGACGAACAGATAGAGCGGTTTTCACAGGAGAGTCAGGCGGCCTTGCGCACCACGGAAGAACGGCTTGAGCAGTTCTCGGTGCAGAGCCAGGTGGTTTTGCAGTCGCGCGATCAGCAAATTGCGCAACAGCTTGCCGAAATTTCCGCGTTGACAGAACGTCTGCTGCAGAGCCAGACGGAACTGCAACGGGTCCGCAGTGCCCTGACGTGGCGCGTTACTGCGCCTCTGCGGAGGGCGCGTGCCTGGCTCAGGTCCTCCAGGCAATGAATCCGGTCATTGCCGAACTGGACCCGGCTGACATCAATAAAGCGTGCCAACTGTTCAAGAACGTGTTCGGGCAGACTGTTACTGCGACAGCCTGGTATTGGAAATACGCACACGGACCGCGCCTGGGTGCCGTCAATCTTGTGGCACGTTCGACCGATGGAGAACTGCTGGGTCATGCTGGAGCTTCTGTGTTTGCCGGAACGGCCGGGGGCGAACCACTGTCCATGGCCCAGGTTTGCGATGTGATGGTGCTGGATTCAGCCCGGGGCGGTTTGGCGGCCGACAACGTGTACCCGCGATTGATCAAGGCTTTGCAGCAGACCTTGAGCATGCGTTTCACATCACCCTATGCCTATGGATTTGCCGGCGTGCGGCCGTTCAAGCTGGGGGCGCGCATGGGCTTCTACCGGGAACTCCAGCGTTGCCGCCCGGGCTATTTTGTGGAGCCGGCCAAGCGCACCTTTGATGGCAAGCTGTGGCGTGCCCGCGAAATCCCATGGGACTTGTCGCGACTCGACAGGATCTGGCTGCGCCGTGCCTCTGGTTTGACGCGCCCCACCGTGTTGCGTACCGCTGCCTACCTGGCCTGGCGATATCGGGACCATCCTTCAAACAGCTACCGGCTGTGGGTGTTGACTCATCTGATGCGCGATCGAGGGTGGCTCATCACCCGAACCCTGCCCGATGGCGAGATTTGTGTCGTTGACTCGCTCATTCCCGAAGCGGCCGACCCGACACGGCTTGTGGCCGCTCTTGCCACGGCCATTGCCAGTTCATCGTCAGCTGTGCCGCCCATTCACGCCTGGTTCCTGCCCAGCGATCCGAGCCAGGGGGTGCCGATCATGGGTTCGCAAGTGTTGGTTGATCGGTGGCACACCGAGGAACTCATGCCGCGATTTCAGCCAGGGGATACGGATGTCTACTGAGTGCCTTCAAGGTGACGGTGCTGCATAATTCCAACCGAAAAGCACTCGATGCGGCAGGCTTTTTCGGGCCATCGCAGCCGTTTGTAGCCACAGCTTTTGCAAAAGTGAGAACACCATTGTGAACGATACAGATGAAGTTTCAACGTATGGTCACGTTGCTGTCCTTCTGCCCTGTTACAACGAAGAGTTGTCAATTTATGAAGTCGTCAAGACCTTCAATGCGGTTCTTCCAGGCGCCAGCATTTACGTTTACGACAACCGCTCATCCGACCATACTGCAGACAGGGCTCGCGCCGCTGGTGCCGTCGTAAGAGCCGAGTTGTGGCCAGGAAAAGGAAATGTTGTTCGGCGGATGTTCTCCGACATTGACGCCGAAATTTACCTCATGGCTGATGGTGACGGAACCTACGATGCGACGATGGCGCCAGTCATGATTGGCCGCCTTCAACAGGAAAATCTCGACATGGTGGTGAGAAGTGGCCTCGCTTGTCTGAACAACATTCCCCGATTTATAAGTGGACTGCGGGCGGGTTGCCAAAGGTGCAGAGTTGTCCACGGCGGCGGTGGTCGCTTGCGACGAACCGACCGAC
>CAIQVX010000014.1 GCA_903875275.1 uncultured beta proteobacterium
AACGCCACCCTCAAGTTTGACTGCGGCGCCGACGGCACCGTTTATATCGACGGCAAGTCGACACCCAACACCGTGAGCAACAGCACTGGCGACGCCGACTGCACGGTTGGCATCACGCTGGAAAACCTCAATGCGATGCTGACCGGGGACCTGGAACCGGCCACAGGATTCATGATGGGCAAGCTCAAGGTGACGGGTGACATGAGCGTGGCGATGCGGCTGCAGCGCGTCATCTGAAGCTGATAGTGAGCTTCCTGGCGTGGCCTCAACACCTGCCTCGGACAAGGTGACGCCCACCCACCGCACCGGCACCGGCGACAGCACCGCGACCGGAGCCAGCGACGCCCAGGCCGTGGTGGACGCGCACCGCGACGAGGGCACATCGGAGTTGTTCGGCATCACCGAACTGTGCAAGGAGTTCGGGATTTCCCTGCGCGCCCTGCGCTTTTACGAGGACAAGGGGTTGGTCGCGCCGCGGCGGGTCAACGGTGCGCGCGTTTACACACGGCGCGATCGCGCCCGACTGGCCCTGATTCTGCGCGCCAAGGACATTGGATCGCCGCTTTCCGAAATCAAGCGATACCTTGACCTGTATGGCGACCACGGCGAGGGCCGGGCTGAGCAGTTGAGCTACGTGATCACCCGCACCGACACAGCCATTGAAGAGCTTGAGCAAAAGCGCACCCAGATTGACGCTACCCTGGCCGAACTGCATGTGATCAATGCCAGTTGCCGTCGTCATTTGACTGCGCGCCAACGTGGCGACAAGCCCTGAAGCAGGCTTGCCACGGCGCTTCTATCCGCGATCCGGATTTGCGCCGTACAATTAATTCTCAATGAAAAGAGTTTTGGAATTAGTCCCGGAGAAGATGGCCGCCCGGCCGGGACAGCCTGAGGCGCATCCCTACGAGCCCACAGACCCGATCCCGGTACCCGAGGTGCTGGAGTCTGACACCGACACCGCATGGGCACTGTGGGAGGACTCGATCACGCCCGAACGCGCCGATGATGATCCGGCTTTTGCCAGCACCGAGCCTGACGAGTTGGCAACCGTACCTGATGAGCCGAGCACGGTACGCGATGAGTTGCCCACCGTGCCGATGGCATTGCTCCCAAAGGAATAAGGGCTGATCCGTTCAGTCCGTTCCTGGCAGAAACAGGGATTGAAGGTCGTTCAGAAAGTCAAAGCCGCGCGCCGTTGGACGCACACCGGCCAGATCGCGCACCAGCCAACCCTTGGCCTGCGCCTGCTGCAACTGCTTTTCAATCGCGGTCATGGGCAGTCCGGTACGCTCGCAGAACAGTTTCAGGGCAAAACCGTCCTTCAGCCGCAATGCGTTAAGCATGAATTCAAAGGGCAGATCGGCGCGACTGACTTGCGTTTCCTGCGCGAGAAATTCACCGGCTCCGGCCTTTTCCATGTACAGCGCGGGTTCACGAAAGCGCACCTGCCGCACCACCCTGTGCGCAAAACTGAGCTTGCTGTGGGCACCGGCGCCGATACCCAGGTAGTCACCAAACTTCCAGTAATTGAGATTGTGGCGGCAATGGTGGCCCGGTCTGGCGTAGGCGGAAACTTCATACCGTTGCAACCCGGCACCCGCAGCCATGTCGGTAATCAGATCCAGCATGTCGCACGCCGTGTCGTGATCCGGCAGCGGTGGCGGAAACCTTGCGAAATACGTGCCGGGTTCGATGCTCAGGTTGTAGATCGACAGATGTGATGGCGCCAGCGCCAGAGCCGTCACCATATCCGTCTCCAGGGCCGCCAGATCCTGACCGGGTAGTGCGTACATCAGGTCAAGGTTGAAGGTTTCGAAGGCTTGCGCCGCCTCTTCAACTGCAGTAATCGCCTGCGCCCGATCGTGCACCCGTCCCAGCGACAACAGGAACTCGTCGTTGAAACTCTGCACACCCACCGACAGGCGTGTCACGCCAGCCGCCCGCAAAGCACGGAACCTGTCTTTCTCAAAGGTACCCGGATTCGCCTCCAGCGTGATTTCACAGTCCGGCTCCAGGCGCACACGGGCCCGCACGGCGCCCAGCAGTTGCTCCACAGCCGCGGGGGAAAACAGGCTCGGCGTGCCACCACCGAGGAACACGCTGTGCACGATGCGCCCCCAGATCAGCGGCAGTGCCGCCTCCAGGTCTGCTTGCAAAGCCTCGATGTAGCGCTGCTCAGGCAATTCCTGCGACGCTATCGCGTGCGAATTGAAATCGCAGTAGGGACACTTCTTCAAACACCAGGGCAAATGCAGGTACAGTGCCAGCGGCGGCAGCGCCGCGAGTTGCAAGGTTCCCGGCTGCAGGTACTTTGTCAAATCAGGGACGGAGTCCAATTCAGCTCAGCCAGCGTTCGCGCATCAGATCGACCATAGCACGGGCGGCACGCCCGCGATGGCTGTTGGCGTTTTTCACTGCAACCGGCAGTTGGGCAAAGGTCTGCGCGAACTCAGGGATGTACATCACCGGATCAAACCCAAAGCCGTTGCTGCCCGCAGGTTCACGGCTGATCTCCCCGGTGACACGCCCCACGGCAATCAGGGGCTCCGGGTCCTGCGCCGAGCGCACAGCCACCAGTGTGCTCACCATGGCAGCGCGGCGATGGCTCAGATCTTTCATCTGTTCAAGCAGGGCTCGCACATTGTTGTCATCGCCCTTCTCGTAACCGAATTGCGTGGCGTAGTAGGCAGTGTCCACGCCCGGCCTGCCACCAAAGGCATCGACGCACAAACCGGCATCGTCGGCAATGGCGGGCAGGCCACTGTGCTCGGCCGCATGGCGTGCTTTGGCCAGTGCGTTTTCGACAAAAGTGTGAAAGGGCTCGGCCGCCTCCGGGATACCGAGTTCGCTCTGTGCGATCAGTTCCAGGCCGAGGGGCTCCAGCATGGCGCGCAGTTCCGCCAACTTGCCCTTGTTGCCTGAGGCCAGAACGATCTTCATGCAAGCAGCGACTGCTTCTGCAGGGCAATCAGTTCGCCAATCCCCTTTTCTGCCAGCGCCAGCAGGGCATCCATGTCCTGACGAGAGAAGGCTTTGCCTTCGGCAGTGCCCTGCACCTCAACAAAATGGCCCGAGCCGGTCATGACCACATTCATGTCGGTATCACAAGCCGAGTCTTCCGTGTACTCCAGGTCCAGCAGCGCCTGGCCCTGCACCAAGCCCACCGAGATCGCGGCCACGTGGTCACGAATCGGAGACGCCAGCAGTTTGCCCTGCGCCAGCAAGCTGTTGACGGCGTCCTGCGCTGCGACAAATGCGCCAGTGATGGCAGCCGTGCGGGTTCCGCCATCAGCCTGAAGCACATCACAGTCCAGGTGGATGGTGCGTTCACCCAGGAGACGGAGGTCAAACACGCAGCGCATGGAGCGGCCAATCAGACGCTGGATTTCCTGCGTACGTCCGCTTTGCTTGCCACGCGCAGCCTCGCGCTCGCTGCGGGTATGGGTGGAGCGCGGCAGCATTCCGTATTCCGCCGTGACCCAGCCTTCACCACTGCCCTTTTTGTGACCCGGCACCTTTTCTTCAACGGAGGCGGTGCACAGGACTTTGGTGCCGCCAAATTCGATCAGCACGGAACCTTCGGCGTGGATGGTGAAGCCGCGTGTGATACGCACAGGGCGCAGCTGGTTGGCAGCGCGCCCCTGAGTTCGAGTCAGTTTATTCATGGGAGAACTTCAGAGTCAGACCTTGCGGGCAGCGGAACGACGGATGGCTTCATTGATTTCTGCAATGGAGCGCTCGATGGCCGCGTCATCGAACTCATCCTGTGCAGAATGTGACCAGTTCCCATGCACTGTGGAGGCAAAGACCTCATCGTTCATGGATTCAGTCGAAATGCTGTCTCGCATCGCAAGAAAGCCATCAGGCGTTTCCCACTCCAGGGCCAGTGCGGTCACATTGTCACTGCTTTCGCCAGCCCGGCACAGTGCACTCTCCACCAGATCTGGCACCGACCGACTCACCGGTTTGTGGCTCAGGTGATAAGCAATATCCGCCTCAGTCAAACCACTCCAGAGACCGTCCGAGCACAGCATCAGCCTGTCGCCTTGCTGCAGTGCCACCGGTCCGCCGACCTCGAACATCGGACGCACCGGCGAGCCCAGACAGGTGAAGAGAATGTTGCGGTTGTTTCGATCAGGCAGCTTCAATTTGGGGTTGCGGTACTGGCTTTGTTCAACAAAAGAATGATCGCGTGTGCGCGCCAGCAACTCGCCGCGGCGCACCAGGTACAGGCGCGAGTCGCCGCAGTGGATCCAGTAGACCATGTCATCCTGAACCACGGCGGCGACAAGGGTGGTTCGCGGCGCGTCAAGCAGGTTACGGTCGATGGCATAGCGCAGAATCCGCCGATGTGCCGCCATCACGGCTGTGGTCAGGAACAGTGCCACATCGGGAAGTTCCGGTCTGGCTTCCTTTTGAAACCGGGCCGCCATGACCTGCAATGCCAACTCCGCCGCTACTTCACCCTTGGGGTGTCCACCCATGCCGTCAGTGACAAAAAATATGGCGGCTGCCCGGGTGTAGCAGTAGCCCATTCGATCTTCGTTGATTTCCCGTCCACCCTTGCGGCTGACCTGAAACACCGAAAACTTCATTTAGCCCTTCCGCTCACCGCCGACTGGCCGTTCTTCTTGTTGTCCGCCACCATGGTGTCGAACTGCAGCCGGACCTTTTCGCCCACGCTGAGCTTGGTGTAGCGACGCTCGCCCTCGCGGCTGAGTTCCTTCTGCAGGGCAAATACCGACTGCGGCCTTGACAGCGGGTCCAGCGACATGCACCACTCGACGACCTCGATAAGGTTGTCTGAGTAGACACCGCGCAGGCGCGTCAGGGCAATCGCAATGCGGTCCTTTTCCAGCCGTTGCGGCGCTTCGTTGGGCGGGTATCCCTGCATGCAGGCATAGATGCAGGCACCGATGGCATAGATGTCAGTCCAGGGTCCCATGGCTGCGTCACGCCGGTACATTTCGGGCGCGGCGAAGCCGGGGGTGTACATCGGACGGATGAAATTGCCTTCCTTGCTCAGGACTTCGCGTGCCGCACCAAAGTCAATCAGCACCGACCGGTTGTCATCGGTGATGAAAATATTGGCTGGTTTGATGTCCAGGTGCAGCATCTTGTGCTGGTGAACAATTCGCAAACCACGCAGGATTTCATCGAACAGCGAGCGGATGGTGGACTCGCGAAACACCTTGGACTGCTTCAGATCGCGCGCCGTGATGATGAAGTCCTGCAGGGAAGCACCCTCCAGGTAATTCATCACCATGTAAACCGTTTCATTCTCCCGGAAGAAGTTCATCACACTGACCACGGACGGGTGCGAAATCTGCGCCAGCGAGCGTCCCTCTTCAAAAAAGCTCTTCAGACCCAGGCGGTACAGCGACAACTTCTCCGGCGGCACCTCGGGCGCCAGGGCGCCGGGCAACCGCGTCGCGAGTGAGGACGGCAGATACTCCTTGATGGCGACCTGCTGGCCCGCCGTATCGACGGCCAGATAGACCACACCAAACCCGCCAGCGGCAACTTTGCGCAGGACGCGGTAACCCCCAATCATGGTATCGGGTGGGAGAGGTGCCGGTTTGACCTTTGCCATAATTATTGAGTTATTGAGCGAACAGACCCCGGTTCCCCTTGAATCGGGTTATTCTCAAGTCCATCCCATTGATCAGAAAGTCGAGATGCCAGTTTACAGCATGACCGGATACGCCAGTGCCCAGCACAACCCGGGCCACAACGCCTCCGAGTCCGAAACCAGAGCTGCGACTTCGAGCCATCTGGGGCTGGAAATGCGATCGGTCAACGGCCGCTTTCTGGACCTGTCGTTCCGGCTGCCGGAGGAACTGCGACCTTTTGAGCCGGCGCTGCGCGAGCTCATTGCCAGTCGCATCAAGCGCGGCAAGGTTGAGGTTCGCGTTGTCATCGAAGGCGCCAGCAACAGCCTGGTGCCCGACCCCCATCCCAGACTGTTGCAGCGGCTCAATGCAGTACAGGACAGCGTCAGGGCCTGGCTGCCCGATGCCAGACCCCTGAGCGTGGCAGACGTCATCCGGCTTGGCGTCAGCGAACAGGCAGGCAGCCGCGACTGGCGCCCGGAAATCCTGCCGCTGGCCGAGAAGACCCTGAGCGAATTGCTGCTCGCCCGGGGGCGCGAAGGTGAACGCCTGGCCATGATGATGCTGGACCAGATTGGGCAACTGCGAAAACTGGTGGATCAGGCCAAACCCCTGGTGCCGCAACTGGTAGTGCAGCAACGCCAGCGTTTCATGGACCGCTGGCAGGAGGCCATGGGCCTGACAGACGGCACCACGCTGCCCGAGATGGCGCAGGACCGCGCCCTGGCCGAAGCGACCGCTTTTGCCATAAGAATCGACGTGGCCGAGGAAATCACGCGCCTGAGCTCCCACCTGGACGAGATTGAGCGCCTGCTCAAGAAAGGTGGCGAACTTGGCAAGCGGCTGGACTTTCTTATCCAGGAACTGCACCGCGAGGCCAACACCCTGGGCTCCAAGTCAGCAGCGCTGGAGCTGACCCACATTTCGGTGGACATGAAGGTGCTGATCGAGCAGATGCGCGAGCAGGTGCAGAACATAGAATAGCGCGACGCCAGCCATCGCCGTCACAAGCCACCCACTCATGGACTACCCTGGAAACCTGTTTGTTGTTGCAGCCCCCAGCGGAGCGGGAAAATCGAGCCTGGTCAAGGCCTTGATGGAACTCGACTCGCATGTCCAGCCCTCGGTCTCGCACACGACGCGCGCGCCACGCGGGCAGGAAAAACATGGACGCGAGTACTTTTTCGTCTCCGCTCCTGAATTTGACGCCATGGTGCAGGCCGACGCCTTTGTCGAGTGGGCGCATGTGCACCAGCACCGTTACGGCACCTCCAAGAAGGCAATTGAAGAGCGCATGGGCCAGGGCGCCGATGTGATTCTTGAAATCGACTACCAGGGGGCACTGCAGATCAAGAAGATCTTCAGCAACGCCATCAGCATCTTCATCCTGCCCCCAAGCTGGGAGGAATTGCGCTCAAGGCTGGAGCGCCGCGGTGAGGACTCGGCGGAAGTGATTGATCTGCGGCTCAGGAACGCTGCTGTGGAGATGGCGCAGGTGCACGAGTTCGACTTCGTTATAATCAACGAGTTGTTTGACCGGGCGCTTTTTGATTTGAAGGCGATCGTTCACTCCCAGCGACTCAAGTTCTCGGCGCAACGTCGCGCCAGGGCTGAAACTTTCAAAGCGCTGCAAATCCCGTAGTGCCCTCACTGATCTGTCGGAGAATTTCATGGCCCGTATTACTGTTGAAGACTGTCTGTTGCAGATTCCGAACCGCTTTCAGCTGGTGCTGGCGGCCACCTACAGGGCACGCATGCTCAGCCAGGGACATGCACCCAAAGTGACCAGCAAGAACAAGCCCGGCGTAACCGCCCTGCGCGAAATCGCCGCCGGCAAGATTGGCCTGGAAATGCTGAAGAAGGTTCCGCTGTAAAGCGTTCCGGATTCCCGAAGAAAGCACCGGCAACGGTGCTTTTTTTATTGCTCCACGACAAGACCCCCCTGCGCTATATTCGAGGGGTGGATACAACGCACAAACCAGCCTCCGGCAACAACCCTGCTGCAGCCAATGCGGCCGCGGCGAGTTTTGCCGGTCTGACGGCCAGGCTTGACTACCTGGCGCCAGCGGAACTGGAACTGGTGCGCAGCGCCTACCGCTTTGCCGATCAGGCCCATCTGGGGCAACTGCGCAACAGCGGTGAACCCTACATCACCCACCCGATTGCCGTTGCCGCCCAGTGTGCGGAATGGAAGCTCGACGCCCAGGCCCTGATGGCCGCCCTGCTGCACGACGCCCTGGAAGACTGCAGTGTCACCAAAGCCGAACTGACCGAGCGTTTCGGGCCGGCCGTGGCAGAACTGGTGGACGGACTGACCAAACTCGACAAACTGCACTTCAGCACGCGCGAGGAGAACCAGGCCGAGTCCTTCCGCAAGATGCTGCTGGCCATGGCGCGCGACATGCGCGTCATCCTGATCAAACTGGCCGACAGGACCCACAACATGCGCACCCTGTCGGACGTGCCACGCGAAAAGTGGGGGCGAATTGCGTCGGAAACGCTGGAGGTGTACGCCCCCATAGCGCACCGCCTGGGTCTGAACCAGGCCTACCGCGAACTGCAGAATCTGGCCTTCTGTCATTTGCGGCCCTGGCGTTTTGCCGTCCTGACCAAGGCCGTGGCCAAGGCGCGACGCCGTCGCCGCGACCTGATCCAGAAAGTGCAGAAGGAAGTGGAAGCGGCCTTTGCCGCCAGCGGCATGGAGGTCAAGATCAGTGGCCGCGAAAAAACCCTGTACTCCATTTACAAGAAGATGACGGAAAAGCACCTCAGCTTCGCCCAGGTGACGGACATCTATGGCTTCCGGATTCTTGTGCCCAGCGTGATCGACTGCTACACAGCACTGGGCACCCTGCACCAGCTCTACAAGCCCGTGCCAGGCCGGTTCAAGGACCACATTGCCATCGGCAAGGTCAACGGCTACCAGTCGCTGCACACCACACTGGTTGGTCCTTCAAGCATCACCGTCGAATTCCAGCTCCGCACCGAGGCCATGAACGTGGTTGCCGAGTCTGGCGTTGCAGCGCACTGGTTGTACAAGGTCAACAACCCGGCGCCGGCCGGTCTGAGCGACCGCCACGGCTCCAAGTGGATGCAGTCGCTGCTCGACATCCAGAGCGAAACACGGGATGCGGCCGAATTCTGGGACCACGTCAAGGTCGACCTGTTTCCGGACGCGGTCTACGTCTTCACACCGAAAAGCCAGATCATGGCACTGCCGCGCGGCGCCACCGTGGTTGACTTTGCCTACTCCATTCACAGCAACGTGGGCGACCGCACCAAGGGTGCCCGGATCAACGGCGAGCAGGTGCCGTTGCGCACAGAACTGAAAAACGGCGATGTGATCGAGATCGTGACCGCGCCGGACGCTGAACCGAACCCGAACTGGCTGAGCTTTGTCAGAACCGCCCGTGCCCGCTCCAAGATACGCCAGCACCTCAAGACCCTGGCCGTGGCAGATTCGCAGAGCCTGGGCGAGAAGATGCTGACACAGGCCCTGCGTGCCGAGGGCATCGACAAGACCCTGGAAGAAACCGCCAGCGACAAGCCGCTTTGGGAAAAGTTGCTGCGTTTCAGCGGCAACAAGACCCGGGCCGAGTTGCTGGCCGACATTGGTCTGGGCAAGCGCATCGCCAGCATTGTTGCCAAACGGCTGCGTGCACTGCTCACCGACAGTGGTGAGAAACTGGACGCGGTCTTGCTCACGCGCGAGCGCTTCACCATGCACCAGACCGGCTCCCAGGGTGGCGTGCTGCTCGATGGCAGTGAGAACGCATCGGTTTCCTATGCCCGCTGCTGCCGCCCGATTCCGGGAGATAGCATCGTCGGCTATCTCGGACGGGGTGAGGGTCTGATCGTCCACGCCGAGGACTGCGCAGTCGCCCGCAAGCTCAAGCACAAGGACAGCGAACGTTTTATCGGCGTTGACTGGTCTGACGAACCGGTGCGCACCTTCGAGTCGGAAGTGGTGGTCACGGTCACCAACGGCAAGGGAGTGCTGGCGCGTGTGGCGGCGGCCCTCACGGCAGCCGAAGTGGACATCACCCACATCACCATGCCCGATGAGCGGGCTCAGGCCGCCACGGAACTGCGCTTTCTGATTGCCGTGCGTGATCGCAACCAGCTCGACACCTCACTGCGCAATCTGCGAAGAGCGCCCTCGGTGCTAAAGGCGCAACGATCTCACAACAGCCCGCCTGATCGGCCCGACCCCAACCCCGGTGCCGGGTACTGAACACCCAAGACCTCGATCTCGACCACACCGGCTGGTGTGCTCAGTTGCAGCACATCTCCGGTACGGCTTTTCAGCAGCGTTTTCGCAATGGGTGACACCCAGCTCACCTGGCCCTGGGCACTGTCGACCTCATCAATGCCCAGAATCGTGACCGTGCGGTGCTGATTGGCATCGTCGGCGTAGGTCACACTGGCACCAAAAAAAACCTGATCGCTGCCATGATGCACGCTGGGGTCCACAAGCTCGGCCAGTGAAAGCCGTTTTGTCAGAAAGCGGATGCGTCTGTCAATCTCGCGCAGACGTTTCTTGCCGTAGAGGTAGTCCCCGTTTTCGGATCTGTCGCCATTGCTGGCGGCCCAATGAACGATTTCAACAACCTTGGGGCGCTCGACGTCCATCAGTTCCATCAGCTCCGCATGAATGCGTGCATAGCCAGCGGCCGTGATGTAGTTGCGCGCGCCGGAACTGTCCGCCTGGTCCGGCGGCTCGACATCGTCCTCGTCTTCGGATTCCTTGGTAAACGCCTTGTTCATTGCGAACTCCCTGAGCCGTGCAAGCAGACCTCAACGCGCGGCGCGCACTAGCAAAGGGTCTCGATCACCCAATCGACAAACTCGTCAGGGGTGGCGTTGATCAGGCTCTTTTCGTCCTCATTGGCAAAGACCTCATAGCTTGCCGGCTCAAAGAACCCGCCACCAGAGACCACCACCCTGTACCCTGACAGGGTCGCCAGCCTGCGGGCACTGCGGCTGCTTCTCCCTTCCCGCACCTGCTGGATCAAAACCTGAATCTGATGCGTCCTTGGCAGACCGTACGTGCCGCCCGCCGCTTTCGACAAATTGGCAGCAACCCGTCTTGAGCGGATATGCGTCTGTGCGGCAATCAAGGCGCTGCGGGCCGTCCCTTCGCCGTTGCGGCTTTCACTCACCTCAGCGTTGGAAGTCGCCGGGCTCTTGACGTAGTGTCTGGATTCTTCAAATTCCGCCTGCTTGAGGAGAAACACGGCACCCTTGTCTACCTCCTGCAACTCGGCAACACGCTGCTTCAGGTAACGCGCCTTTGCCTGGGCCTCGTTTCCGTCGGTGTGGGCATAAGCCCTGGCCCAAAGACCGGCTCTGCGATCCGTGCCTTCAAATTCGTTCAGCGCGCTCGCCCACAGCTGTTCGTCGGCCTCCTCGGTTTTCACGGGTACCGAAGCACTTGCCGCGACCGGCTTTGCCGGCTTCACCAGGGACACCACGGGCGGCGCCTTCACGTTGGTCCGTTGCAGCGCAGGGGCGGGCTTTCGCAGACCGGCGGAGACAATGGGCCAGAAGGACGCAGCTGTCGCGGTCGCACGATGACCCGCGACGCTCGCCTTGCGTGCTGACCGCTCCGGCAATCCATAGGTTTGCTGCGCCCGGTAAGACCGCGACAGGTACAAGGTGCAAACCAGCGCCAGCGACACTGACCATGACACCCACATCAACCCTCTGGACAGATCCTCCCTGTCCAGGCCCAAACACAGCGCCGGAACGGCAATGCAGAGAATCGGTGAACAGACCACAGCTTCCAGCCAGATCAACACCATGGTCACAGGGGGGGTCTCCGGGACAAGACGATTCCTGAGCAGCCAACCCGCCCGCGTTTGCAGGGCCACGGCAACGCACATGACGATCAGGCTCAACAGGGCGTAGACCACCAGGCCATCCATCGGAACGGCATCCTGCTGCTGCAGTTGCCGGATCGCCAGTACCGTCCTGATGACGGTCACGCTGGGGCCGACAAGCAGCAAGGCAATCGCCATCGCGAGCAGCCACCCACCGACACCTTTGACACTCGTTGCAATCGTGTTGTCTCTCACCTATCGTCCCTTGATCAGGTCCAGTCTTGATGATACATGGTGAAAACGGCTAAGTCCTTGGGCGAGAGTCGGACTCAGAAAGACAAAAGGGTTAGCGTGAACTTACACGCTAACCCTCGTCTTTACTGGTGCGGCTGGCAGGAATTGAACCCACTACCCCTTGGTTCGTAGTCAACATTTTCTTGACTAGCGCACAAGCGATCAAATTTTCAAAAAGCTAATAATATTGTTTAAATTCAATGACTTAGCAATTTTTAGAGTCCAGCTTGATCCAGAGAAGACCAGCTTAAGCCAGCGTGAAACGGTGACGGAACGGTGACGAACGGTGACCACGTGGTAAAATTAAACTGTTCATAACACCACCAATCGTAACTAAGATGGCAACCATTACCGACAAAGCCATGCAGGGAAAACCTGGCGAGACCGACAGAAGTGGCTCCGCTTGTTTGAACAGTTTTACCCCAAGAGATAAAGAGACTGCGGGCGGGTTGAATCGATGCAGAGTTGTCCA
>CAIQVX010000015.1 GCA_903875275.1 uncultured beta proteobacterium
AACAGCAATGTATAAGGCCGACCGACACCCGTATCAGGCACTGACACCCGACGTTGTGATGGATGCACTGGCCAGTGTCGGTCTGTATGGCGATGGCCGACAGCAGGCGCTGAGTTCATATGAGAACCGGGTTTACCAGCTGCACCTGGAAGATGGCCGGGCGGTTGTGGCCAAGTTCTACCGGCCTGAGCGCTGGAGCGAGTCCCAGATTCTGGAAGAGCATGCTTTTTCTGCGGAACTGATGGCGGCTGAAATTCCGGTGATCGGTCCACTGCTTCTCGAAGGCAAGACCCTGCATCACTTTGGCGGCTTCGCTTTCAGCGTCAGCCCGAGCCGTGGTGGTCGCGCGCCCGAACTTGACGACCCCGATGTGCTGGAGTGGATAGGGCGCTTTCTGGCACGCATCCACACGGTGGGCGCGGCCCGGTCCTTCGTCAGCCGGCCGGCGCTGGACCTGCAGACCTTTGGCACCGATTCACGCGACTGGCTGCTGGGCCATGACATGGTGCCGCTGGACGTGCAGTCGGCCTGGGCCAGGGCGGCCGAGCAGGCGCTGGACCTGATTGCCGCGTACCCTTGCCTGGCGCCTGCCGCAAGCCATAAGCCCACGGGCGCCGAGCCGATCCGACAGATTCGCCTGCACGGTGACTGCCATCCTGGCAACATTCTGTGGACGCCGCTGGAGTCGCCAGCGGCCAGCCGGCCAGGTCCGCACTTTGTGGACCTCGACGATGCGCGCAGTGGCGCGGCGGTGCAGGATCTGTGGATGCTGCTCAGCGGTGACCGCCAGCAGCGCACACGCCAGCTTGGCGCTCTGGTTGATGGCTACGAGCAGTTTCGGGAATTTGACCGGCGCGAGACCGCCCTCATCGAACCCCTGCGCACGCTGCGTCTTATTCACTACAGTGCCTGGTTGGCACGACGCTGGGGCGACCCGACCTTTCCAATCAATTTCCCGTGGTTTGGCTCCAGCGACTACTGGCAGGGGCAGGTGCAGATGCTTGAGGAGCAGATCGAAGCCATGCAGGAAGAGCCTCTGGTGGTATGAGGATTCCCACTCATTGACAGCGGTGTGACAGCTCGGGATACTGGTCGCCAGCTCACCAAAGCCCGACCCCCATGATTCTCAACGCCGCACAGACCCTGCTTCAGGCAGGCGAACCCGACGCCGTCGCGCTGGAATGTGGCAGCGAGACCCTGAGCTATGCCACCCTGCGCCAGCGCGTGCGCCAGGCCGCCGGTGCCTGGCATGCCCTGGGGCTGCGCACGGGTGATCGGGTTATCGTGACCGCGCCTGACAGCATCGACTGGGTGACGGCCTATCTGGGGGTGATCTGGGCTGGAGGCGTTGCCATCGGCGTCAACCCGCGCCTGGCCACGTCCGAACTGGCGCCGATTGTGTCCGAGAGCGAGGTCGCATTCATCTGGTGCGAGTCTGAGAGCGTGCCTTCGCTTGCGCCACTGCTGGCGCAACTGGCGTTGCCAACCGTGCTGGTGGACAACGGCGGCAGTGACTCGGTGTGGGCGAGACAGTTGGCCCGAGCATCGGAACTGGAGCCGGTACTGCAGGACGAGCAAGCGCCCGCCCTGTGGATTGGTACCTCCGGCACGACGGGCGTGTCCAAGGGCGTGATCCATGCCCAGCGGGTGGTATTGCAGCCGCACTCTTTTGCCTGCGGCCTGCTGGAACTGAGCGCGGCCGATCGCGTGTACGCGAGCTCGAAGCTGTTTTTTGCCTACGCATTGGGCAACAGCCTGCTGGCCGGGCTGCGTGTCGGTGCCACCGTGATCCTGGACCGGCAGTGGCCGGACCCTGATCGCGTGCTGGAGATGGTGCGTCTGCACCGTCCCAGCCTGCTTTTTTGCGTACCCACGCTCTACAGCAAGATGCTGCAAAGCGGCGTTGCGGCGCAATTGCGTGACTGCGGGGTTCACCGCTGTGTCTCCGCCGGCGAGAGTTTGCCGGCGGCTGTGCGCAGGGCATGGCTGGACGTCACCGGCATGGCCATTGTGAGCGGCTACGGAACTTCTGAAACGATGTGCCTGATGCTGTACAGCCAGGACGACAGTGGCCTGCTGACGGTGTCGCCCCAGGTGCAACTGCGCTACGCCGACGGGCTCGATCCGGCCGTGCCGCAGCGCGTCTGGCTGCGCAGCAGCAGTGTCGCGACCGGCTACTGGAGGCGCCCGCAGGCACAGGCTGATGGTTTCCGGGATGGCTGGTATTGCCCGGGCGACATGTTCCTGCGCCGTCCCGATGGCCAGCTTGAATTCGCCGGCCGCATGGACGACATGCTCAAGATCAGCGGCCGCTGGGTCAGCACGCTGTGGGTGGAGCAGGCGCTGGCCAGTGCGGCTGCTGAGACGGTGCTGCAACTGGCCTGTGTCGGGGTGTTGACACCCGAGGGCTTGACGGCCTTGTCATTGCTCGTGGTCGCAGCGCCAAAGCAGCTGACACTGGCGCAAGAGCGCATCCAGAGCGCCATCGATGTCTTGCCAGGATACCGCCGGCCGCGCTGGGTGCACTGGGTTGACGCCTTGCCACTGACGGCGACCGGCAAACTGCAGCGTGCCCGTTTGGTGGCGATGCATCAGGCGGCGCTGGTCACCTGACGCTACGAATTTTTCCCGATGTGGGGAGGATCAGGCCGACGGGGCACTCAGCTGTGCGGCTGTCCTCCGTCCTGCGGACTCCCCCTTTAAGCCGCTGCGCTGAGCGCCCCATCAGCCTGATCCTGCCTGCAGTGTTGGTATTCGAAGTAGGCGGCCCGGCTGGCGGAATAGCTGGTTCACAACATAGCGATGCTTTGAATCCATGCGAGTTTTTCTGCTGAAAGAGCTTGCAGATCCTCTTCTTCGATCCAGTTCTCACGCAGCAGCCTGCCGAATACCCGAATCAGTTGTGAATACCGAAAGTCATATTTCGAGTCAATCTGGCGCCGCTGTTCAGCGAGGTATTCTTCAACTTCCCACATGTCTTGCGGCGTCTTTGCGCTTGTTGCCAATTCCTTGAGGCGCGACAGGATCGCCGCACACTCTCGTTGCAGGGCTGCATCGAACGCCGCCCGTGCCGCCTTCTTCTCAGACTGTGACCATTTGATGTCGCGCATGGTGCTTCACTCGGTTGTGTGGCTGGTAACGAGGCGCGCCGACACTATAACTTGGCTCACCTTACGTCTCATGTGCTTGGCACGCTGAATTTGAGTTATTGAAGGGCAGACACCAATCGCGTCATCAAACGAGATGCACTGCGGTGCTTTCGCACGCGGCCAAACAGGGCTGTTGGCTCCTCTCTTGCGGTTATTGGGGTCAGACACCAATTTGGCAAAACCCCAAGTCCACGCTGCGGCGCATTGCGCCGCACCCCATGGGCGAGCCTACGGCTCGGCGAATTTGGGCTCTGACCCCAAAAACCGGCGGGGGTGAGTGAGTGGGGGAAGA
>CAIQVX010000016.1 GCA_903875275.1 uncultured beta proteobacterium
AGCAGTCGCGTCAGCATTTTGTGCACGGCTTTCTGGAGCAGGTCGAGGGCATCGACTTTGAGCACAAGGTCACGATGGGCATCCGCAATGGCCGCTACGACGCCCAGGTGCCACAGGTGATCGCCCCTTTGAGACTCAAAGGCCGGGTTCATGCGTTCGAGGCGCAACTGGCGCGCGCCCACACGCGCAAGAAGCTCAAGTTCACCTTGCCCGGTCCGCTGACGATTGTGGACACGGTGGCTGACCGCTACTACGGCGACAAGGTCAGGATGGCCTTCGCCTTTGCCGAACTGCTGAACCAGGAGGCGCTGGCCTTGCAGGCCGACGGCGTGGACATCATCCAGTTCGATGAGCCGGCCTTCAACGTTTACATGCAGGACGCCGCCGACTGGGGTGTGAAAGCGCTGGAGCGCGCCATTCAGGGCCTGACCTGTACCACGGCCGTGCACATCTGCTACGGCTACGGCATCAAGGCCAATGTGGACTGGAAAGAGACTCTGGGCAACGAATGGCGACAGTACGCGGCGATTTTTCCGGCGCTGGCCCAAAGCAGCATCCAGCAGGTCAGTCTGGAGTGCTATCACTCGCACGTGCCGCCGGATTTGATGGCCCTGCTGGCAGGCAAGGACGTCATGGTCGGTGTCATCGATGTGGCCAGCGACGAGATCGAGACCGCAGAGCAGGTGGCCGACACCATTGGCAAGGCGCTGCAGTTTGTACCCAAAAACAGGTTGTTTCCCTGCACCAACTGTGGCCTGGCGCCGATGAGCCGTGAGGTGGCTCTCAAGAAACTGCAGGCGCTGGCGGACGGCGCGGCTCTGGCGCGCCAGCGCTACGCTGCCGTCGGAGAAGTGGCATGAAGCATCCGGTCAATCTTTTCAAACAGGCGCTGGCTGAAAAGCGATTGCAGATCGGCCTGTGGCTGGGTCTGGCCAACCCCTACACGACCGAGATTTGCGCTGGCGCCGGTTTCGACTGGCTCCTGATCGATGGCGAGCATGCGCCCAATGACCTGAACTCGATTCTGGCGCAATTGCAGGCCATTGCGGCTTACCCGGCGTCGCACGCCATCGCCCGCGTGCCGGTGGGGCATGGCCACGTGGGAACGACCCTCATCAAGCAGTACCTTGACCTGGGCGTGCAGACCATTCTGGCGCCGATGGTCGACACCGCCGAGCAGGCGCGTGCCATTGTGCAGGCTTCGCGTTACCCGCCCCAGGGCATCCGTGGCATGGCCGGGGCAAGGGCTTCGCGCTGGGGTCGCATTGCGGATTACGCGAAATACGCCAATGAACAGATTTGCGTGCTGGTGCAGGCTGAGACCCAAACCGCGCTCGACAACCTGGATGCGATTGCGGCGGTGGAGGGAGTCGATGGCGTCTTCATCGGTCCGGCCGATCTTTCGGCTTCGCTCGGGCACGTTGGTGAGCAGGATCACCCACAGGTGCGCGCTGCCATGGAAGACGCTTTTCGGCGCATTGCCCGCGCCGGCAAGGCGGCGGGTATCTTGATGGCTGACGAAAAGCTCGCGCATCACTACATCGATCTGGGCGGTTTGTTCGTGGCGGTCGGTTTGGACAGCAATTTGCTGGCACGCCACAGTTCGGCGCTGGCAGCGAGCTTCAGGCAGGCGAGCGCGCCGGTTCAGTCCAGTTGAAGAACTGGCGGATTTCGTCAGCCTGTTTTTGTGCATCGGCATAGCCCAAAGCCATCAGCTCACGCGTGTAGCCCGATTCAAACAGAAGGTAGCTTGCCAGCGCGGCGCCGCTGGCTTCGGACACCTTGGCCGAGACGCCAACGCCGCCGAGCATGGTGCGCACCGCCTGCGGCAGATCCCCGATGTACCGTGCGGCAATGGTGTCGAGTCTCTGTGAGGGCGAGATCAGCAACAGGTCAACATGGCGCAGTGCGCTGGCGCTTCGTGCCTGCGGTGGGATCAGCGCCATGGTCATGTTGATACGGCGCATGCGCTCCACGTCCACCGCCAGCGCATCCAGGAAAATGCTGGAGAGCGCATGCCCGGCAATCTGCGCCAGAGAAGGGTAGGTGCTGCGCTTGCCGGTGGGGCCTTCGACCCGGGGTTCGGCCAGGCGTCCGGCACCAACCACCAGAATCCGGCTGGCGCCAAGGTGAATGGCGGGCGCCACGGGCGCCGACTGGCGCATCGAGCCGTCGCCAAAATACTCCGAATTGCCGTCGATCTGCAGCGCCACTGCCGGAAATACAAACGGAATGGCCGACGACGCCAGCAGGTGCGCATAGCTGATGTGGTCACGCACCGAGCGACGCCGGGACCGCACCCAGGGCAGGAGCCTTTCCTCGCCATCGAAAAAAGTGATGTGCTCACCTGAGCTGTAGCTGGAGGCCGTTACTGCCAGCGCCTGCACATGGCCCTGGCGGATCAAACCCGGCAGCCGCTCCAGTGGTGCGATGCGCCGCAGCAGTTCCAGCGCCGGTGCATTGTTGAGCAGGGAGCGCGGCTTCATGTGGCGCCACTTGGCGATCAGCCAGCCCAGCGACAGCAGGGTCATCAGGGTGGCGCCTGAGCGCAGCATGCTCAGCGAGTCGGCGCGGTAAACCTGATGTGCGTGGATGTTCTTCCAGACATCGACAATGCGGCGCACACTGGCGTCAAAATCGTCTGCGCCGCAGGCCAGTGCACTGGCGTTGATGGCGCCGGCGGAGGTGCCAGTGATGATGGGAAACGGGTTGGGCTCCCGCAGCGCGCCGCAAGCCTTGCGGATGTCGGCAATCGCCTCCAGCACGCCCACCTGGTACGCTGCGCGCGCACCGCCACCGCTGAGCATCAGTCCGGTCGCAGGGGTGCTGGCGCAGAAATTCGGCATGAAATCATTATCCACTCCCGATCAGGGGCATGCCAATCTTGGCTAGACTACGGGGCTTCAGGAGTAATCAATGGCAGTGACAGAACAGATGGTCATGGACGCGATCAAAAGCGTCATCGACCCCAATACCGGACGCGACTTCGTGTCCTCCAAAGCGATCCGCAATTTCACCGTCAGCAGCGGCGATGTGGCTTTCGATGTGGAACTCGGCTACCCGGCCAAGAGCCAGGCCGCAGGCTTTCGGTCGGCTCTGATTGCCGCCGCCCGCGGCGTGGCGGGTGTGGACAATGTGTCTGTCAACGTGAACAGCAAGATTGCGGCCCATGCCGTGCAGCGCGGCGTGCAGCTGCTGCCCAAGGTGAAAAACATTGTGGCCGTGGCATCCGGCAAGGGTGGCGTTGGCAAGAGCACCACTGCGGTCAACCTGGCGCTGGCATTGGCGGCCGAGGGTGCCAGTGTCGGTTTACTCGACGCCGACATTTACGGTCCCAGCGTGCCGATGATGATGGGCATTGAGGGCCGGCCCGACAGTATCGACGGCAAGACCATGGAACCGCTGGAGAATTACGGCGTGCAGGTCATGTCCATCGGCTTTCTGGTGGCCCCCGACGAAGCCATGATCTGGCGCGGCCCTATGGCCACGCAGGCGCTGGAGCAGTTGCTGCGTCAGACCAACTGGCGTGATCTGGATTACCTGGTTGTTGATATGCCCCCAGGCACCGGTGACATCCAGTTGACGCTGTCGCAGCGTGTGCCCATGACGGGCGCCGTGGTGGTGACCACGCCGCAGGACATTGCGTTGCTGGACGCGCGCAAGGGCATCAAGATGTTTGAAAAAGTGGGCGTGCCCATTCTGGGCGTTGTGGAGAACATGGCGGTGCACGTGTGCAGCCAATGCGGCCATGTGGAGCATATTTTTGGTGCGGATGGCGGCAAGAAGATGGCTGCCGAATACGGCATGCAGTACCTGGGCGCGCTGCCACTGAACATCCAGATTCGCCTGCAGGCCGACAGTGGCAAGCCGACCGTGGTGTCCGATCCCGACAGCGAAGTGGCCGGTATTTACAAGGCCGTGGCACGCCAGGTGGCGCTCGCGATTGCCGCCAAGAACAAGGACTTTTCCTCCAAGTTTCCCTCGATCAAGATTTCGAAAGACACCTGAGAGGGGTGCTCGCGTGGTCAGTGCCAGTCGCAAGTCGGTGCAGGACCTGTCGCAACTCAAGGGGCGGCAGCCCGGCGCGCTGGCGCTGCAGGAGGTGCGCGAACTGATTGGTCTCGCGCCCCCTGACGGACACCAGGCGCAGTTTCTGATCGAGCACCTGCACCTGCTCAACGACTGTTACCGCGGGCTGTTCGAGCGCCATCTGGTGGCACTGGCCAGCGAGATGCGCCTGGCGCTGGCCGAGGTCTACGAGGTTGCAAGTTTCTACCATCATTTCGAGATCCTGCAGGACGAGCAGGTGGCGCCGGCGCTGACGGTGCGGGTTTGCAGTGGACAGAGCTGTGCCATGGCCGGATCAGTTGCTCTGCAGAGCGGCATTCTGGCCGTGCAGCCAGCATCGACCCGGGTCATTTCTGCCCCTTGCATGGGGCGCTGTGAACAGGCACCAGCGGCTCTGGTCGGGCAGCGCGCGCTGGCTCACGCGAGCCCGGGGGCTGTGCTGGAAGCTGTGACCTCGGCTCTGGCGTCCGACGCGGTGGACGCAGGGCGCACCGAGCTTGCCCTGATCGGCTATCAGGCGTACCGGCAGCAGGGCGGCTACGCCCTTGCAGCGGCGCTGGTCAATGGCGAGGAAGCGATCGAGGAAGTGCTCTGCAAACTGGAGGACTCCGGTCTGCGCGGTCTGGGTGGCGCGGGCTTTCCGGCCGGCCGCAAGTGGCGCATCGTGCGCAGTCAGCCTGCGCCGCGCCTGCTTGCCGTCAACATTGACGAAGGCGAGCCGGGCACGTTCAAGGACCGGACTTACCTGGAGCGTGACCCGCACCGGTTTCTTGAAGGGATGCTGATTGCCGCCCAGGTTGCCGGCACCGAGGCCTGCTATATCTACCTGCGCGACGAGTACCACGATGCGCGTCGGATGCTGCTGCGGGAGATTGCTGCGCTGCGGGCGGACCCGCCATGCCGGTTGCCTCGCATTGAACTGCGGCGCGGCGCTGGCGCCTATGTCTGTGGTGAAGAGTCGGCCATGGTGGCCAGCATCGAGGGCAAGCGCGGTGAGCCGCGTCTGCGCCCGCCTTACATCGCACAGGTGGGGCTGTTTGGCAGGCCGACGCTCGAGCACAATTTTGAGACCCTGTACTGGGTGCGCGAAATCCTTGAACGAGGTCCGCAGTGGTTCAGCAGCTTTGGCCGGCAGGGACGACACGGTCTGCGTTCCTTCAGTGTCAGTGGGCGTGTCAATCAGCCTGGCGTGAAGCTGGCGCCGGCGGGCATCAGCGTGCGGGAACTGATTGACGAGTACTGCGGTGGCATGTGCGAGGGGCACACTCTGTATGCCTACCTGCCGGGGGGCGCCTCCGGCGGCATCCTGCCGGCGAGTCTCGCTCATGTCGCACTCGACTTCGACACACTGCAGGCCTATGGATGTTTCATCGGTTCGGCGGCGGTGGTGGTGCTTAGCCAGCAAGACCGTGCGCGCGATGCCGCGCTCAATGCCATGGAGTTCTTTGCCGCAGAGAGTTGCGGCCAGTGCACTCCGTGTCGCCTGGGCACCGTCAAGGCTGCTGCGTTGATGCAGGCGCCGGTCTGGGACATGGCCACGCTGGGTGACCTGTGCAAGGTGATGGCCGATGCCTCCATCTGCGGCCTCGGGCAGGCCGCACCGAACCCGGTGCGCTGCGTGCAGAAGTACTTCCCGCACGAGATTGGTGGCTGAGGTGCAAACCCTGAGCTTCGAACTCAACGGCGTGACGCTGCAGGCGCAGGGCGGCGAGAGCATCCTTCAAGCCGCGCAACGACACGGCGTCGAGATTCCCCATCTTTGCTCGGCGGACGGACTGCGCGTAGCCGGCAATTGCCGTGCGTGCGTCGTTGAAATCGAGGGCGAACGCAGCCTGGCGCCAAGTTGTTGCCGCACGCCGACGCCGGGCATGAAGGTGCACAGCGCCAGCGAGCGCGCTGTGCTAAGCCAGAAGATGGTGCTGGAGATGCTTCTCTCGGACATGCCGGACACAGCCTCAGCGGCCGCACCAGGGGAACTGGGCGATTGGGCAGCACGCCTAGGTGTACGGCCGCGCCCCGAACTGCTGGCCTTGCGTAGACCCCCGGTTGCGAGCGACTGCTCGCACCCGGCGATCACGCTGAACCTGAATGCCTGCATCCAGTGCACGCGTTGCGTACGTGCGTGCCGCGAAGTCCAGGGCAACGACGTCATCGGTGTTGCAGGGCGGGGCGCTCAGAGTGAGATCGTGTTCGACCTGCGTGACGCGATGGGCCGCAGTTCCTGCGTGGCCTGCGGCGAGTGTGTACAGGCTTGCCCCACCGGCGCGCTCCTGCCATCGCGCGGCAACGCGCTGATGCTTGCCGACAAAGTGGTGGACTCGGTCTGTCCTTTCTGCGGCGTCGGCTGCCTGCTGAGCTACCAGGTGAAGGACAACCGGATCCTTGGCGTGATCGGACGTGATGGCCCTGCCAACCAGCAAAGGCTGTGTGTCAAGGGTCGCTTTGGATTTGACTATGTGCACAGCCCGCAGCGCCTGACGGTTCCACTGATTCGTCGCGAAGGCGTGGCCAAGGATCCGGCGCTGCTGCAGAACCTGAACCGCGACAGCGCCGACTGGTCCAGCGTTTTCCGTCCGGCCAGTTGGGACGAGGCGCTGGATCTGGCAGCGCGTTCGCTGGGACAACTGCGCGATCAGCATGGCAGGAAGGCACTGGCGGGTCTGGGCTCGGCCAAGGGCAGCAATGAGGAAGCCTATCTGTTCCAGAAACTGGTGCGCACCGGTTTTGGTTCCAACAATGTGGACCACTGCACGCGTTTGTGCCACGCCTCCAGCGTGGCGGCTTTGCTGGAAGGACTGGGCTCGGGTTCCGTCAGCAACCAGGTGCGCGACGTCGAGCATGCCGAGCTGATTCTGGTGATTGGCTCCAATACCTCCAGCAATCATCCCGTGGCGGCGAGTTGGATGAAGAATGCGGCCCGGCGCGGTCTGAAGATTGTCGTTGCCGATCCGCGCGGGACCGATCTGGCGCGCCATGCCTGGCGCAGCCTGCGCTTTAATGCCGACACCGATGTGGCCCTGATCAATGCCATGATCCATACGCTGATCGACGAGGGCCTGACCGATCCGGCTTTCATTGCCTCGCGCGTAAGCAATTTCGAGGCCCTGCGCGCTTCAGTGCAGGCCTTCAGTCCGGAGTTGATGGCGCCGGTTTGCGGCATCGCTGCGGACACCATTCGCGAGGTGGCGCGTGCCTACGCCAAGGCCAGTGGCGCAATGATTTTCTGGGGCATGGGTGTCAGTCAGCACGTGCACGGTACCGACAATGTGCGGGCACTGATCGCGCTGTGCATGGTGGCAGGCCAGATCGGCAGGCCCGGTACCGGACTGCACCCGCTGCGCGGACAGAACAATGTGCAGGGCGCCAGCGACGCAGGCCTGATTCCCATGATGTTTCCCAATTACCAGCGCGTCACTGACAAGGCTGCACATGACTGGTTCGAGAGTTTCTGGAATTGCAGGCTGGACGATCAGAACGGTTACACGGTGGTCGAAATCATGCGCCAGACCCTGGTGGCGGACGCTGATCCGCACAAGGTGCGCGGCATGTACATCATGGGCGAGAACCCGGCCATGAGCGATCCCGACCTGAACCATGCGCGTCACGCCCTGGCTTCGCTTTCACATCTGGTGGTACAGGACATCTTCATGACCGAAACCGCCTGGCTTGCCGACGTCGTGCTGCCTGCCACCGCTTGGCCAGAAAAGACGGGTTCTGTCAGCAACACCGATCGCATGCTGCAACTCGGCCGTCAGGCCATCGAGGCCCCGGGTCAGGCCAGGCCCGATCTGTGGATCATTCAACAAATCGCCGGGCGCATGGGCTTGAACTGGTCCTACGCCGGTGAGAACGATGGCGTGGCGGCCGTATTCGAAGAGATGCGTCAGGCCATGAACGCAGCCATTGGCGGTATCACATGGGAACGTCTGCAGCGCGAGGGCAGTGTCACCTACCCGTGCCGGAGCACCGATGATGTGGGCGTGGCGACCCTGTTCACCGACAGATTTGCAACGCCTGACGGTCTTGCGCACCTGGTGCCAAGCACATTGATTGCGGCCAACGAGCAACCCGACGCGCGATACCCCTTTGTCCTGATCACCGGACGGCAACTGGAGCACTGGCACACCGGCAGCATGACACGGCGCGCGACCGTGCTCGATGCCCTGGAGCCCGACGCGCACGCCTCGCTTTGCAGCCGCGACCTGAAGACGCTCGGGGTAAACGCTGGTGACATCATCACCGTGCAATCACGCCGGGGCCAGGTCAGTCTTCGTGTGCGTCTGGATGACGGAACGCCGCCGGGCGCGGTCTTCATTCCTTTCGCTTACCACGAGGCCGCCGCCAACCTGATGACCAATGCAGTACTGGATCCGGTTGGAAAGATACCGGAACTCAAGTACTGCGCTGTGGCTGTCCGCGCTGGCGGTGTCGTGCCCGCAGCCACCGGTTACCGCAGCGACCGGGCCGAGCCAACGCTCTAGAAAAGAGTGCCCAGGGCGGAGGGCGCAAAGTCCAGCAACTGGTCATGCAGGCCGTCGCGCACCTTGAGCACCCATTGCGGATCGCTGATCAAGGCCCGACCTACCGCCACCAGGTCAAAGTCGCCGCGGTCCAGGCGGCGCAGCAGTTCGTCCAGGGACGCTGGCTTTGACGACTCGCCACCGAAGGCGGCAATGAACTCGCCACTCAGACCAACGGAGCCCACGGTAATGGTGGGCTTGCCGACGAGTTTTTTGGCCCAGCCGGCAAAATTCAGATCCGAGCCCTCGAATTCCGGTTCCCAGAAGCGGCGCTGCGAGCAGTGAAAGATGTCGGCCCCTGCATCGGCCATAGGGCGCAGCCAGTCTTCCATCTCCTGAGGTGTGGTGGCCAGGCGTGCCGCGTAATCCTGCTGCTTCCATTGCGACAGTCGAATGATGACCGGGTAGTCGGGGCCGACCCGGGCACGCACGGCCTTGAGGATCTCGACTGCAAAGCGGCTGCGCTCGACCAGCGTCTTGCCGCCAAAGCGGTCG
Organism: uncultured beta proteobacterium; assembly: GCA_903875275.1. Taxonomy (GTDB): domain Bacteria; phylum Pseudomonadota; class Gammaproteobacteria; order Burkholderiales; family Burkholderiaceae_C; genus Rhodoferax. The sequence continues at coordinate 9,084 of CAIQVX010000016.1, forward strand.
CTGCGCTGGTTGGTGCCATCCCAGAGGAACTGGTCGATCAGGTAGCCGTGGGCGCCATGCAGCTCGATGGCGTCAAAGCCCAATGTTTGGGCATCGGCAGCGGCCTGGGCAAATGCCGCAATGGTGTCGGCGATGGCTGCATCGGTCATCGCGTCGCCGTAATTCTTGCCGGGTGAAGACAGGCCGGACGGGCAGTCGATCGGGCCCGGAACATCCCATTGAAGGCGGCGGTTTCGGGTGGCGCCCATGTGCCAGAGCTGGGGTGCCATGACGCCACCTGCGGCGTGCACGGAATCGATCACCTTCTTCCATGCCGGCAGGGCATCGTCACCCCAGAAGCGCGGCACGTTGGGGTCGTTGGAGGAGGAGGGTCGGTTGACGACCGTGCCCTCTGAAATGATCAGGCCGACGGCAGCCTTGGCGCGGCGCTCGTAGTACTGGGCCACCTGCGCGGTTGGAACGCCGCCGGGCGAGAAGGAGCGCGTCATGGGAGCCATCACAAGGCGGTTCGGCAATTTGAGCGATTTGAATTGAAAGGGCTGAAACAGGCAGTCCAGTGACATGGGTAATCCTTTGAATGGTTTGCTCACTGCCGGTGCGGGGGGCTTGCCCAGGCTTTTGCTGCAGGAGGATTTGATTGTAGGGCGTGCGTTTTGGACAAATCATCGACAATTCGGCCATGCTTTCTTCCAACGCCCTGCATCTGGTTCAGTCGCTGCTGCGAATGAACACCGTCAGCCAGAATTCAAATCTGGAACTGATTCACTTTGTTCGCGACGAGCTGGCCCGACTTGGCGTCAGGAGCCGACTCAGCTACAACGGCGACAAATCCAAGGCCAATCTGTTTGCCACTTTGGGTGATGCCAGGGCGGCTGGCATCATTCTGTCGGGCCACACTGACACCGTTCCCTGGGACGGACAGGACTGGTCTTTGCCACCGCTGGGCGCGGTTGTGATGGATGTCCCCGAACCCCGTCTTTTCGGTCGTGGCAGTGCCGACATGAAGGGATTTATCGGTGTTGCGCTTTCGCATGCTGAACAGTTCCTGAACAGCGCGGCACCGTTTGCGGTGCATCTGGCCTTGAGTTACGACGAAGAGGTGGGTTGCTTTGGCGTGCGCGAACTCATTGCCGACTTGCGCGAAGCGGGCATCAAGCCACTGGCCTGCATCATCGGGGAGCCGACCAGCATGGTGCCGGCGATTGCCCACAAGGGGGTTTACCGTTACCGCTGCTGTGTGCGGGGCAAGGAAGCCCACTCGTCGCTCACGCCCCAATCGGTGAACGCCATCGAGATGGCAGCACGTTTGATTGGCAAGGTGCGCGACATGGCCGAGGGCTTCGAGCGCGAGGAGGCGCGCTACGAAGGCTTTGATGTGCCGTTTTCGACTGCCAGCGTCGGGCAGTTCCAGGGCGGCATTGCCGACAATGTGGTACCTCGCGATGCGTGGTTTCACTACGAATTTCGCGACCTGCCGACGGCGGATGCCAGAAAGATGCAGGAGAGCATCGTGGCCCAGGCACGTACCTTGGAAGAGGGTATGAAGAAGGTCGCCGCGGAGGCCGGTTTCCAGTTTGAAACCATTTGCGAGATTCCGAGTTTTCTGGCGAGTGCCGACGATCCGGTCACGCGCCTGGCGCAGCAGCTTTCGGGTCAGGCACGCACCACGCAGGTGGCGTTCGGCACCGAGGCGGGCATCTTCAAGCAGTCAGGCATCCCGACCGTGGTCTGCGGCCCAGGCAGCATCGCGCAGGCGCACCAGCCGGACGAATATGTCAGCCTCGATCAGTTGGCGCAGTGCGAACGCTTCATGCAAAGACTGGCAGCAATGCGGTCGCTGTCAGGGATTACTCAATCCTGATCGCGTCCAATGTGGTCGCCGTGATCACCCGAGCCGTTCCTGGACCGTTGAGCAGGCTCCAGACTGCTGCCTGTTCTTCGTACAGCCCCGCACCCGGCACACAGTCCACTGGCAACACCAACTTGTAGCCATATTGCGCGGCAGCCGTTGCCGTATGCAGTGCAGCACCAGAGGCGGAGGTGCCGCAGACGATCACGGTCTTGATGTTCCGGGCTTTCAGGTGTTCTTCGAGTTTCGTGCCGAAGAACTTGTTGACACTGGCTTTGACAATCGGCTCGTCGTCCCGGGGTGCCACTGGAGGCAACATGGTTTCACGCGAACCGCGTGGGGTGTTGCTGTAGAACACCGGCAAACGGGCCTTGCGTGCCTTGTCCAGAAACTGGGCCATCGCGGGGACGGCAGCGACGCAGCGCGGTCGGCCTTCCTGGTTGCACGTGGCCTGCTCGATATCGAGCAGCAACAGTGCGGTGTCGCTCGCCGTCACGCTGACGGCGGCGAGTTTGGGGGCAGCTGGTGCTGGCACCTGGGCCCACTCTTCAACAATGTTGGCGGCGTTAGAACAAAGTGTGCTCAGTGCTGCGGCTGCGGCCACGGCAAGAATTCGAAACTGCATGGTCTTCTCCGGTTGTCGGGCTGATGTCAGTGGCAGTCTAAACGCAAATTTCAGTTACATTGCGGACTGTCATGAATACCCCTTGTCCCCAAATGAAAGACCTGTCTTTCGATCATTTCTGGCGCACCACGTTCTGCGCCGCCGGATTCCTGCTTGCCTGCTTGCTGCCGGCTGGGAGCGCCTTGGCGGGCGCGCAGCCCCTCAAGCCCTGCCGCGTGGCCGGCATCAAGACCGAGGTGCAGTGCGGCGTGTTGTCACGTGCGCTGGTCCCGGCGCAGCCCAACGGGACCCGGATCGATGTGCATTACGTGGTGGTGCCGGCGCTGGCGCGGCGAAAGCGCGCCGACCCCATCTTCTTTCTTGCCGGCGGGCCAGGACAGAGCGCGATCAAGGTGGCGCCCCTGGTATCACAACAGTTTTCCCGTCTGAACAACCGGCGTGATCTGGTGTTTGTGGACCAGCGTGGGACCGGGCGTTCGGCGCCACTGGTGTGTGAGGACCAGAGATCGGCGCCCATGGCCGGGAAACTCGACAACGTCCAGCGTGAGGCGGCAACGGCACAATGTCTGGCGCAGCTCAAGAAACTGCCCTACGGCGATCTGCGTCACTTCACCACTGTCCATGCGATGCAGGATCTTGACGCCGTGCGTGAGGCGCTGGGTGCGAGCCAGATCAATCTGATCGGAGCCTCTTACGGAACCCGGGCAGCGCTGGAATACATGCGCCAGTTCCCGGCGGCTGTGCGGCGCAGTGTGCTTGATGGCGTGGCGCCACCCGACATGGTCCTGCCCCTGAGTATTTCGGGTGACGGGCAGACAGCGCTGGAGGCGCTGCTGCTGGCGTGCGAGAAAGAGGCGGCCTGCGCAAAGATGCATCCGAACCTGCGCGCTGAATGGGGACAGTTGCTGGCGTCACTGCCGCAGACCGTGCGACTGGCGCAGCCCCTGACCGGCCAGATCGAGACGCTGCAGATGACCCGCGAAGCCGTGCTAAGCCTGGTGCGGCTGCCGCTTTACTCGCCGCTGACTTCATCAGCCCTGCCATGGGCTCTCAGTGAGGCAGCCAAGGGACGCTGGGAGGCTCTGATGGGCCTGGGATTTTCTGCCAGTCCCTCGGGCGCCGCCGACCTCGCCATGGGAATGCACTTTTCGGTGATTTGTGCCGAAGACGTGCCCCGGATGAAGAACACAACCCAGGCGCCAGCCGCAGATTTTGGCAGTGACTTTGCCCGCAGCTACGAGCGCATTTGTGCCGGCTGGCCCCGCTCCGAGGTACCGGCCGGGTTCTATGCGATTCCCGTCGCCAGATCGGCAGTGCTGCTGCTTAGCGGCGGCATCGATCCGGTGACGCCACCCCGGCACGCGTTGCGGGTTGCCCAGGCACTTGGGGCCAAGGCGCGGCACGTGGTGGTGGCCAATGCCGGGCATGGCGTCATGATGCTGCCGTGCATGCGCGATGTGATGCTGCGGTTTATCGACGCCGAAGACGATACCCGGGCCGCGGCGGTGGACAGCAGTTGCGCCGCGCGTGTGCCACGACCGGGCGCCTTTGTTCCTGTTGGCCAATCTCAGAGCGTAGTCAACACCAGACCGGGAGCCGCACCATGATCCAGATTGAACATCTTGCGCGCAGCTTTCAGGTGCCGGCGGCGCCTGGCAAGCGCCTGTCGTTCAAGCGCGCCCGGGCGACGGTGGTGCAGGCCGTGCGTGATGTGAGCCTGCTGGCACCCAACGGGCAAATCACCGGGCTTCTGGGGCCCAACGGCGCTGGCAAGACCACCACCTTGCGCATGCTGGCGGGCCTGGTTCAGCCGGACGCCGGTCGCATGACCGTGGACGGCGTGGACGTGGCGAACCGGCCGCTGGAGGCGCTTTCACGCCTGGGGGTGCTCAGTGACTCTCGCGGCCTGTACCCGCGTCTGACGGCGCGTGAGAACATCGTCTACTACGGTGCTTTGCAGGGGATGACGCGCGATGCAGCCAACGCGCGTGCCGAGTCGCTGGCACGCATGCTGGACATGGCGGCCTTGCTGGAGCGCCGCACCGACGGGTTCAGCCAGGGCGAACGGATGAAGACCGCGCTGGCGCGTGCCCTGGTGCACGATCCGGCCAACATCGTTCTGGATGAACCAACCAACGGGCTTGACGTCATCGCCACCCGGGCACTGCGTGAATCCCTGCGTTTGCTTCGCTCACCCGAGGGCGGGGCGAAGTGCATTGTCTTTTCGACCCACATCATGCAGGAGGTGGAGCGCTTGTGTGACAGTGTCGTGGTGGTTGCTCACGGCCGTTCCGTCGCTGAGGGGACGGTGGCCGAACTGCTGGAACGAACTGGCAAGTCCGATTTTGAAGAGGCTTTTGTCGAGCTCGCATTTGCACCCGAGCCGTCGTTGCAGACCGGAGTGAGCGCATGAATTTCCTGAGCGTGGCCAAGGCCGTTTACAGCAAAGAGATCATCGATACCCTGCGCGACAAACGCACCATGCTGGTGGTGCTGGTGACCGGTGTGCTGATGGGGCCGCTGATTCTGATAGCCCTGTCAAGCCTGATTGCTTCCCTGGAATCCCATGCCGAACGGCGTGAGGTCTACGTCAGTGGTCTTGCCCATGGACCCAGTCTGAAGAATTACCTGGAACGTCAGACCTGGAATGTGCTGGAGGCACCGGCTGATTTTGAGACACGCCTGCGCGAATCCAAACTCGGAGACCCGGTCGTTGTGGTGCCAGCCAACTTTGAATCGGCGCTGCTTGCCGGTGAGGCGCCGGTGCTGGAACTCATTGGCGACAGCGCGAACCGGCAAAGCGCATCGGCGCTGCCCCGGGTACTGCAGCTGCTTCATGGGTACAGCCGCGAGCGGGCGGTTCTGAGCCTGGCGGTGCGCGGTGTCTCTGGCGCTGTTCTGGAGCCGATGCAGGTGCAGGAGCGTGACCTGGCGAGCACGCAGACGCGCGCCGTCCAAATTACCGGCATGCTGCCGTTCTTTGTCATGATGGCCGTCCTTTACGGAGC
>CAIQVX010000017.1 GCA_903875275.1 uncultured beta proteobacterium
CAGCAAACTGGCCTTCCACATCGATGGCATCCGTTGCCTGACCTGATCAATCACGGCTGGCCCGCCGGCAACATAGGCAGCATTGTCAAAAATGGAGTCACCAAGAAGTACAAGATGTTTCATATTTCAGCCCCATGCCGGAAAGCCGGCTTCAAGAATTGCCTTGCGCACGGCTGCAGACAAGCGCACGCCATGCACGTCGTACAGCAACTCGTGCCCCTCGTCGGGTTCAAATTGCCTGGCGTCCGCCAACGTCGGTGCCGTTACTAGAAATTCATCCTTGCGCGAGTAAACCTCGTACCCGCGCTCGGTCTCCTCGATACTGAAATTTGTTGGCATTTAACCGATCCAGTTGTTGAATGAATTCCTACTGATTCATGCAATCAAATCCTCGCCTGACCACACCCGAAGCGGCGCATTGCCAATCCTCACATCATGCACTCCCATTAGAGGCCGCTTTCCATGAATCTGAGTGCCATCGAGCCATGTCCCAACCGTGCTGTGCAAGTCGTGCAACCAGACTTCGTTGCCCATATTAACGATCACAGCGTGCCGCCGACTGGCAGACGGCGCATCGATCAGCAAGCTATTCGCGGTCAGTTTGCCAATGGAGATCAGCTTGTCGGCGAACGACATCTTGTTGCCCCGGTATTCAATCACCACCGTGTTCGTGGGTTTAAGGGCGGTGGGTAAACCAAAGCGGTACTCCTGAAATAAGAGCTTCTCCAAAAGGCAGTCCCATCCTCCCAGCGCTTGTGGACCCGCCAAAGCGACCCTTACGTTATAGATAGAAAACGGACTTACATTGACACGCGCCAATTGCTTTTTCAGCCAGGCCGCGTCCAGCTCATGTAGCCCCATTCGCGCCAGAAGGCCCGCGTTTTCGATGGCGGGGTTGTCGCATTTTTCCACGCGCAATACTTCCGCCAGACGCTTCATCTCGTCAAACCGTCTGACCGTCCAGTAGCACTCCAGCAGCAGGCTGTGTGCCTCAATATTCAGTGGGTTGCGCGTGACCTCATCACTCAGGGTAGACAATGCCATTGGCAGTTCGCCACGCTGTAAATGAAGCCAGCCCAGTTCCAGACCCATCAGGTTTCCGCTGGGACCATGCACAGCATCTTTCAGAATGTCATAGGCCGCATCGGTTTGATGTTGCAGGAGTTTGATGCGTCCGGCGAGCAATACGGCGCTTGGCAAACGTGGGCTAAGTCGCAGCGCCACACCCACAGCCTTTTCCGCCTTGTGCCAGCTCCCGCGCTTCAGCGCTTGCTCACCGGCCAGCACCGCCCTGTGCGACTTCATTGCATTCCGATCCACGCTGACCGGCACACTGCGGCCACGCAGCGCGGCGGCCATATCGGCGGCAGTTTGAAAACGCAGCGCAGCTTCTGGGTGAATCGCCCTCAGTGCAATCTCAATCAGCCACGTAGGCTCGTCGAGTCCAATTGGCAATGTTCGGTGGCGCTTGGCCTCTTCGAGCGCATCGCCAGTGAACTTGGTCCAGGGGTGCCCACGGTTCAACAATTCCAGCAGCGTTACGCCCAGGGCATAGATGTCTTCCCTCGCATCGTCCCTGCGGGCACGGCTCTGTGTCGGCATTTGAAACAGTTTATTTTCTATCGCATCCGAAAGGGATTCGAGCTGCTTTTTTAGTACGGCGACCTGTTCAAAACCTCCCATCTGAAAATGGAAAACTTCGTCCAGATCGGGGCCAGCGTCGCCAAGAATCAATGCTAGTTCTAGGGCTAATTTTCCGGCCCTATCCAGTTGCCTTTTTTCGTCCACAAAACTAGGCTCGGTTTTGATCGCCTGAGTGATTTTCTTGTACGTTGCAACACAACTTTTGAGGGCATCGATCTGCTGTGGTGTCAACCACTTGCCCAGCCCATTTCCTACCGCTTGGCTCGGAGGGGTTCCTTTGGTGAAATTGCACTTTGGCTTTTCCATACACATCCCGTTTCTGCTATTCACGCCAGCGCCAGGCCGGTGAAGGTTTCCGGCTTTTCCCCCGTGCGGATCATGCGCGGGGTAAGTGTGGCGAAACTTTCCGCTCTATTACTCTTGCTTTGATCGGTTTTGACTTTCGTAGGCAGCTTGGTCATAAAGGGCGACTTCCAACTGCCGACGTGCACCCCTCGCCGCATCCGCAAAACCCGACTCAACGCCGGACAGAGAATCAAATTCAATGATCGCGTTACGCAGTGCGTCGATGCGCCTTAGCCTTGCTTCTGCCATTCGCTCGGCTCTCAATTTCTCTAGCAAACCTTGATGGTTGCGTCGCTTGTTCTTCCGGGCTTGATTCAGACTCGCAATGCTGCCTGGTAAACGCCCGCAATGCGGATATTGAATTACCGGGTCTGCTGCGGCTGTTGGCAACAGAATAATTCTTGCTGTATTTGCCATGCTACAAAAGCCCCCGCTCTGCCATGCTCAGAGTGTCATTTGAAGCAACGATGATGTGATCCAACACCCGAACTTCAACGAAACTCAGCGCGATCTTGAGGGTTTGTGTAAGGGCTTCATCGGCCCGGCTCGGTTGTAACGTACCGCTGGGGTGATTGTGTGCCAGCACAACCGCCGCCGCACCATGCGCAAGGGCAGCGCAAACAAGTTCACGCGGATAGACGCTGGTTTGTGTCAGGGTGCCAGTGAACATCCGTTCAAATGCAATGAAGCGATTTCCAGCGTCCAAAAACAACACTGCAAAGTGTTCGCGTGTTTCGCCTGCCAGGTGCAATTGCAGGTAGGTTTTCACCGCGTCGGGTGTCGAAAAAGCACGCGGATTTTGACGCAGGCAGCGTCCGACAATTTCAAGTGCCTTATCTATCGCGCCGCGCTCACGGACACGCAGGCCATGCCGGAATGACAGTACGCCGTCGCCTACGCCATAGGCTGGTATGGCTTCGCTTGCCTTGATGCGCTGGCGTTTTACCGCCTTGATTGGGGTAGAGTTCACAGTAGCCATATTCAATCCTCTGTTGATTGTCTGTGGTCAGGGGTCGGTCTGTGTTGCTGCACTTACCGACCCCGCCTATTTGCCCTGCATGAACCAGCGCAGGGCTTGCCGGTATTCATGCGCGAAGTGCGATCACGTCCGCGCCCTTGCGAATTTTGTCCAGGTAGTCAGCCCATTCTTTCATCATCTGCCGACGCTGTGCCATGTACGTTGTCCGGTCATAGGCACTGCCAAGCGGCCCCGATTTGCCATGCGCTAGCTGTGCCTCGATCACCTCGGGGTCAGTCTCCAAATGCTCGCCAAGGATGGTTCGAGCCATTGCCCTGAATCCGTGGGCGGTCATTTCGCTGTTGCTGTAACCCATGCGGCGCAAAGCCGTGTTTACGGTGTTGTCGCTCATTGGCTTTTCGCCGGTCAGCAGCGATGGGAACACATAGCGCCCCGTCCCCGTTAATACCTTCATGCGCTTGACACTTTGGATCGCTTGCGGTGCCAGCGGGACAAGGTGCGGCCTGCCGTTGATCTTGCCCTGCTTCGTGCGCTTCATTGATGCAGCCGGAATGGTCAGCATCGCGGCATCCAGATCAACCCATGCCCATTCCATCTGCCTGATGTTGCCTGGTCGTTGAAAGAGTAGGGCGGAAAGAATCAGGGCTTCGCGTGTTGCCGGGTGTCCGTGATAGGCGTCAATCGCCCTCAGTAGCTCGCCTGCCTGCTTTGGCTCCAACACCGCAGCCATGTGCTTGACCATGACTGCCTGCAATGCACCGCGCAGGGCACCAGATGGGTCATGGGTGCAGCGACCAGTGGCGATGCCATACCGGAAAACCTGACCGGCATATTGACGCAGGGAATGGGCGGTTTCGTTCTTGCCGCGTGCCTCGACTCGGCGCAAAGTTTCCAACAGCAGCGGGGCGGTGATTTCCGTCAGTGGCAAACTGCCGATCCACGGAAACAGATTGCTTTCCTGCAGCCGTATCCACTTGGTGCTGTGCTCGGCGCTCCATTCTTTGATTTTGACGCTCAAAAATTCACGGGACACCTTCTCGAAAGTGTTACCGGCGCTCAGTCGCTTTTCGGCTTTATCGAGTTTGCGCTGCTGGCCCGGGTCTGTGCCTTTTGAAAGCAACTTGCGGGCGTCGTCACGGTCGAAGCGGGCATCCTTCAACTTGATCGTTGGATAGGCACCAATCGACAGGCGTTTTTCCTTGCCGTTGAAATAGTATTTCCAAAACCATCGCCTTGAACCGCCCGGGGATACCTCAAGGTACAGGCCACCGGCATCAGAGAACCGGGCGCGTGCTTTGTCAGCGGGGCAAGTGGCGTTTTTGCATTCAACTTCGGTCAACATAGGGGAACAAACTCCGCGAAAATCAGGAAAAAACTGCCTGTTCCCCTACTTTGTACCCCTAAATGACATGCGTTGCAATGGGTCAAGATGGCGGTACTTGGTGGTAAGTTCCGCCTTAAGATGTTGATTTTATTGATATTTTGATCGTTTATGACGGTTTATGAACGTCATAAATGGAGCGGGTGAAGGGAATCGAACCCTCGTATGAAGCTTGGGAAGCTGCCGTTCTACCATTGAACTACACCCGCATTTTGTAACTAGTTGAATTTATTCAATTTTGTTCTATAAGTGCTTGATTTTAATGAATTTTATTCGTTAATCTTGCCATTTTTGAAAGTATCTACACTTATCTAAATTCGACTAAACCTACCCTGTGAGGGTAGGTTTTGGGGTAGGCCAGTTTGCGCTGGCTGCTCTGAAAATTGTGCATTTTCAGCATGCCCTTGGCCAGCAGCGCCTTGAGGCAGTAGTTGGTTTTGCCCAGGCTCACGCCCAGGGCATCGGCCAACTCACGCTGGTTCATCTTTGATCGTGAACCTGTTGCCTTGCTTTGGCCGAAGTGTACCTGATGAAAATACCCCTTAATTGATGTCACGCGGCTTTTGGTTCCAAAACAACATTGACTGTTTGCTGTTGCTCAACAGCTTCTTCCATGCTGACAGTATTGACCACCAGTTCAAAGTGCCCCAGGATCTCTGGCGCCTGCTGGCCCACAAAGGCCTTCACAGCCTGATTGGCCAGCAGCTTGGCAAGGTAACCCTTGGCGAGGACCAGATTCAAGAGGTCTGAGCCGTAGTGGTTTTCGGCGTCTTTGTACTGGGTGTGAACCTGGTTATCATCTCTTTTTCCAGCTTGACAATCTGCTCCAGCGCGTGAAAAGGGGACGTGAAAAGGGGACGGAGGCCTTTTCAGTGCGGCACGTTCCACGGGTTGATGACGTTCAAACCAGCGGCTTCAAATGGGCTGGTGTCGCGCGTTGCCACAATCAAACCATGTGTGATGGCCGTAGCGGCGATGTAGCCATCTGCGCTAGAGATAGCCTTGCCTTCGGCCCGTGCACGGGCTCGAAGCGTGGCGTAGGCTTCAGAGGCGGCTGAATCAAAGGGCAGGATTCGACCGGCGAACAAAGGCAAGATCCGTTGCTCAAGACTGGAGTGGAGCGTGTCTCTTCGTTTGCCAGGTGGCAGCGCCGCAATGCCAAAACGCAACTCAGCCAGGCTGATTGTCGACAGAAAAAGTGTTTCGATAATCTGCGCGTCTATCCAGATCATCACGCCCGCATCACCGCTGAGTTTGAGGGGCTCAGAGACCACATTGGTATCAAGAAGAATCATTCAAAGCTCATCGGTTCTGTAGGTGACTTCTC
>CAIQVX010000018.1 GCA_903875275.1 uncultured beta proteobacterium
ACGGCTGTCCAGAACTGCTCCCAACTCAGCGTGAAGGTCTTGAATACCAGCGCCGAAAGTGGAATCAGCACAATCAGGCTCAGGTACAAGACGGTATAGCCCAGCGTCAGCCCAAAGCCAGGAAGCACCTTTCGGGTAGGTCGCCTGGGCACGGGCAGGATCGCAGAAACAGTCGCTGGACTCATCTACCTGACGGTGTAGAGTTTGTCGAACTGGCCGCCGTCATTGAAGTGAACTTTCTGTGCTTCCGACAGGGAGCCGAAGTACTCAGCCACGCTGAAGAGCTGGATTGACTTGAAGGTGCTCGCGTATTTCTTCAGCAGGGTGGCCGAGCGCGGCCGCAGCGCGTGTTTGGCGGCAATTTCCTGCGCTTCGTCCGAATACAGATAGTCCAGATAGGCTTTGGCGATTTCCGCCGTTCCCTTCCGGGCCACCGTCCGCTCCACGATGGCCACCGGGTTTTCTGCCACGATGCTGATGGATGGGTGCACCGCGTCCACCTTGCCGCTGCCGAACTCCCGGTCCACCGAAACCACTTCAGACTCAAAGGTCACCAGCACGTCGCCGATGTTGCGCTGCAGAAAGATGGTTGTGGCATCGCGCCCGCCCTTGGCCAGCACGGGCACATTCTTGAACAGCTTGCCAACAAACTCGGCTGCCTGTGCGTCAGTGCCGCCCTTCTTGCGCACATAGCCCCAGGCCGCAAGGTAGGCCATGCGGCCGTTGCCGCCGGTCTTGGGGTTGACGATGATCACCTGGATGCCGGGTTTGACCAGATCATCCCAGTCCTTGATGTGTTTCGGGTTGCCCTCGCGCGTCAGAAACAGCATGGTCGAGCTGGTCGGCGAAGCGTTGCCCGGGAAGCGTTTGGCCCAGTCTTTGGCCACGACGCCGGTACCTGCCAGAAACTCGATGTCCGTGGTCGTGTTCATGGTCACCACGTCGGCCTCCAGTCCGTCGTTGACGGCGCGTGCCTGGGCACTGGAGCCTCCATGTGCCTGGTCAATCTTCACGTCTTTGCCAGTGCTTTTCTTGTAGTGCGCGACGAACGCTGCGTTGTAGTCTTTGTAGAACTCGCGCGCCACGTCGTAGGAAGCGTTCAGCAGCGTGGTCTGGGCCAGTGCCATGTTGCTGGCGCTCAGTGCCATGCCGGCCAGCGCCATCGTCATCGTTCTTTTCAGGTTCATGCGGATTCCAGTTGCGATATTGAGAGAGTGGCCATAGCCGGGGTCGCGCCAGCCGGGGAGAAAAGGGATCGGGCCGGGAGTTGCGGATTGTGAAGGGGGTTCGTTCAAACGCAAACTACTTATTCGGTATTTGTTTATTGCAAAATCCGCATAACGTCTTTTGCGATCATTGCCCCATGACTCTGGATATACCGCCTTCGCCAACTTCCGCACTTGTTGTTTGCCTTTGCGCGGCATGGTGTGGCGTCTGCCGTGACTACCAGAGCCGCTTTGCCCAGGTGCAGGCCCGGTATCCACAGGTCGAGTTTCTATGGATCGATGTGGAGGACGAAGCCGACCTGCTGCATCCGCTTGATATTGAGGATTTCCCGACCCTGTTGCTGGCCAGTGGGAACGAACCGCGCTTCCTGGGTCCGCTTACGCCCCAAGCGGAAATGCTGGAGCGCCTGATCCGCTCGCAGCTACAGGATGCCAGCGCGCCAGCGCTGGCCGACCAGGCCGTTTGCGACCTGGTCCTGCGGATTCGAGGCAAGACCAGCGCCTGAGTCCGGATTGGACTACCATCGGCCCCCTATGCAAGCAGCACAAGACAAGCCGTTCATGCAGCGCCACATGGTGTGGCTGTTGTGGCTTGCACTGTTGCTGCCGCTGGCGCAGACCGCCGCCGGCTGGCATGTACTCTCGCACCTGAGTTCCGGGCAGGCAGCTGAGCCCGATGAGCAGCAAGCCGTCCATCAGGCGCACTGCGAGCTGTGCCTGAGTGCTGCCGCCCTGATCGGTGGCGTGCCACTGGCCTCGTTGCCCAATCTGTTCCATGCCCGGGTCATGGCAGAGGTGCTGGCGGCTGACGTGCGCAGCGTCGCCAGCATGCCCGCAGTACGCGCCTACGAAAGCCGCGCACCGCCGTTTCTCCAGCATTGATCTTGAAGTCGTAGCGTCCGCGCCGCGCCATGCGCGCGCGGGCCTTGTTCAATGCATTGTCGGGAGAACTCACCCATGCACAAACTGTTTTCAGCGAGCCTTGCGCTCGCCTTGGTTGCGCCGCTTGGCGCTTTTGCAGATACCGCGTCCGGCACTGCCGCCGAAATTCAATTGCTGCGCAGTGAAATGGCTGCCATGCGCGCCCAGTACGAGGCACGCTTGCAGGCCATGGAGCAGCGATTGCAGCAAGTGCATCGGCTTGCTTCGAGCGCACCGCCGCAGACGCCGGCACCCGCGGACTCTGTGCCGGCTGCGGCGCCGCTACCCGTTGCGACCGGTGGCAGCGCCAACGCCTTCAATCCGGCAATTTCGCTGATTCTTTCGGGTGGCTACAGCCAGCTCTCCAGCGACCCGGCCAGCTACCGCCTGAGCGGCTTTCAGCTGCCGGCTGGTTCCGAGATTGGCCCTGGCCAACGCGGCTTTGCGCTGGGCGAATCCGAGCTCGGGCTGTCTGCCAGCATCGACC
>CAIQVX010000019.1 GCA_903875275.1 uncultured beta proteobacterium
GGACATCATCCTCAAGCCGCTCGACGGCATGGGCGGCATGGGCATTTTCCGCGTCCGGCAGGATGGTCTCAATCTTGGCGCCATCATCGAGACGCTGAACAAGGAGGGCGCGCAGACGCTGATGGTGCAGAAGTTCCTGCCGGCCATTGCGCAAGGCGACAAGCGCGTGCTGGTGATTGGCGGAAAGCCCGTGCCCTTCAGCCTGGCGCGCATTCCGCAGGGTGGCGAGGTGCGCGGCAACCTGGCCGCCGGCGGCAAGGGAGTGGCGCAGCCCCTGAGTGAGCGTGACCGTTTCATCGCCGAGTCATTGGGGCCGGTACTCAGTGCACGCGGCCTGTTGCTGATCGGACTGGATGTGATTGGTGACAGTCTGACCGAAATCAACGTCACCAGCCCGACCTGTTTCCAGGAAATTTTCGATCAGACCGGATTTGACGTGGCAGCCATGTTCATGGATGCCCTGGAGCACGCACTCAGGGGGTGACCCCGGGCGTTTGTGTGCAGCAGCTGCACGAAGCCACGGCACCGTCAACAAAAACCTGCAACTCGCCGGCCTTCATGGCGACCCACGGCTCGTTCGTGGTCAGCGGTTCGGTGACAACAATGGCGAGCCGGTCGTCTGGCCCGTTCAGGTCGGCCAGATCGACGCTGACGTCGTCGTCCTTCAGGTGCACTTGCGTGAACGGGTGCTGGCGCAGCACGTAATGCAGATGCGTGCTGGCGTGCGCCCACAAGGCCTGGCCGTTGCTCAGCAGGAAATTGAAGGTGCCGTGTTTTGCGATCTGCGGCACCAGTTCGGCCAGCGTGCACGTGAGCTCGGCCACACTGGGGACGCCCGAGTGCGACTTGGCCAGTTCCTGCAGCAGCCAGCAAAAAGCAAGTTCGCTGTCGGTGTTGCCGACCGGTCTGAAACTGCCGTGCAGCGTTGGCCTGTAGTCCTTGAGGTCGCCGTTGTGGGCAAAGACCCAGTAACGTCCCCACAATTCGCGCACAAAGGGATGGCAGTTTTCCAGCGAGATCGCCCCTACCGTTGCCTTGCGCACGTGGGCCACCACGTTGTGGCTCTTGATCGGATAGGTGCGCAGCATGCTCGCCATGGGTGAAGTGGACGCGCCCTGTTTGTCGACAAAGTAGCGCACGCCCTTGCCTGGCTGGTCGGGCGTGGCCTCCTCGCTCTCAAAAAAGGCAATGCCCCAGCCGTCCGCGTGGTGGTTGGTGCAACCGCCACGCTGCGAAAACCCTGTGAAGCTCAGGGTCAGGCTGGCCGGCAGGCGACTGTTCATTCCAAGCAATTGGCACATGCTGCAAGTTTAGCGTTGCGTGCAGGGGGCAAGCGACACGAATTTTGGCTCACAATGCGGAGCACGACAGAGCGAAGGGACAGGACTTGCGGTGCATACCAATTTCAATCTCAATGAACATGTAGGACCGGGTACCCGGAGTAACAAGATCGTGTCGGCTGCGGAGGCGGTGCGACTGATCCACGATGGTGACACTGTCGCCACCGGCGGTTTTGTTGGCGTCGGCTTCGCCGAAGGCATTGCCATTGCGCTGGAAGAGCGCTTTCTGGCAAGCCAGAAGGAGACCGGTGTTGGCAGTCCCGGGCAACTGACGCTGGTTTATGCCGCCGGGCAGGGGGACGGCAAGACGCGGGGGCTGAATCATCTGGGGCACAGGGGCATGGTCAAGCGTGTGGTGGGTGGGCACTGGGGACTGGTGCCGACACTGCAAAAGCTGGCTGTTGACAACGAGATTGAAGCCTACAACCTGCCCCAGGGCGTGATCGCGCACCTGTTTCGTGACATCGCTGCCGGCAAGCCCGGCACGCTGACCCATGTCGGACTCGACACCTTTGTGGACCCGCGTTATGGTGGTGGCAAGATCAATTCACGCACCACCGAGGATCTGGTCCGGCTGATGGAGGTGGATGGCCGGGAGTATCTCTTCTACAAGGCCTTTCCGGTGTCGGTTGGCATCATCCGCGCCACCACCGCAGACCCGGACGGCAATCTGACCATGGAACGCGAGGCGCTGACGCTGGAGGCTCTGGCCATTGCCATGGCGGCGCACAATTCGGGTGGCATTGTCATCGCGCAGGTCGAACGCGTGGCCGAGCGTGGCACGCTGCACTCACGCCAGGTGCGGGTGCCCGGGGTTCTGGTCGACGCTGTGGTGGTTGCGACCGACCCGGCGCACCACATGCAGACTTTTTCCGAACAGTACAACCCGGCGTATTCGGGCGAGATCCGGGTTCCGGTGGAAAACCTGGCGGTGATGGGTTTGAGCGAGCGCAAGGTCATCGCACGCCGCGCTGCCATGGAACTGCGACCCGACAGTGTGGTCAATCTGGGCATCGGCATGCCCGAAGGTGTGGCCGGCGTGGCAGCCGAGGAGAAACTGATCGACCTGTTGACCCTGACGGCAGAGCCCGGCGTCATCGGCGGCATTCCGGCCAGCGGCATGAGTTTCGGCGCGGCGGTGAACACGCAGGCGGTACTGGATCAACCGAACCAGTTTGATTTCTACGATGGCGGCGGACTTGATGTGGCCGTGCTCGGTCTGGCGCAAGCCGATGCTCACGGCAACCTCAACGTCAGCAAGTTTGGTACGAGGCTGGCCGGGGCCGGTGGCTTTATCAACATCAGCCAGAACGCGAAGATGGTCATTTTTGCCGGAACCTTTACCGCCGATGGACTGGAGACCAACATTGAAGGGGGATGCCTGCGTGTGCTGTGCGAGGGCAGGACACGCAAGTTTGTGCGAGAGGTCGAACACCGCACCTTCAGCGGCCGCGAAGCCTGCAGGCGCGGCCAGCGCGTGTTGTATGTGACCGAGCGTTGTGTCTTCAGGCTGCTCGACGACGGCAGTGGCGGTGCACTGGAGTTGATAGAGATCGCGCCCGGCATCGATCTTGAGCGCGAGGTGCTGGCGCTGATGGATTTCAGGCCCGCCATCAGTCCCGAACTCAGACTGATGGACAGCGCCCTGTTTGGCGAACAGAAGATGGGATTGCGCGACCGACTCCTGGCCACTCCGCTGGCCGAGCGCTTTGAATTTGACGCACGGCGCAGGCTGCTGTTCATCAACTGCGAAGGGCTCGCCATTGACGCCTTGGCCGATATTGTGGAGGTCGAGCGCACCATCGAGGAATTGCTGGCGCCGGTCGTCAGCTGCCCGGCGGAGCGTGTGGCGGTGGTCGTCAATTACGACAGCTTCACCATCCTGCCGACGTTGGTGGACGCGTATTCGGCCATGGTCAGGCGCTTGACGGGACGCTTCTACAGCCGTGTGACACGCTACGGTTCCGGCGGGTTCTTGAAAGCCCGGCTCGATGCTGGCAAGATGGGGGCCCTGCGCAAACCCACATGAGAGCCTGGCTGTTGAAACAACCAGGCATGCGAGAATAAAGACAACTCGGGAAAGTCCTTTTTTGATACTGAAAAGCAAAATCGCGTTCTTGTACCTGCTCGGTGCTGCGTCGTGCAGCCTGGCGCTGACGCTGGGCCCGCTCCAGGGTACGGCGGTGGTTGGACAGGCACTTGACGTCACGGTGCAGCTGCAGCTTGATGCCGCCGAGCGCAACGAACCCCTTTGCTTTGAGGCCGAGGTATTCCACGCCGACCTGCGTCAGGACCCGGGCCGGGTCCGTACCGTGGTCGAGAAATTGGCGCAACCGGCTCAGGCCACTGTGCGCATCCTGTCATCGACGCCCGTTGATGAGCCGGTGGTGTCGATCAATCTGCGCTCCAGTTGCGGGGTCAGAACGGCGCGCCGTTACGTGCTGTTGGCTGATTTGGCCGAGCAGCTGATCGCGCCCATCACATCGCTGGTTGTAGCACCCGCCCCGACGCCCGTGGCGTCCTTGGCTGCGCCGGGCACGGCCATACCGAAAGTGGTCGCCAAGTCAGCACCATCGGGGTCGGCGTCGAAAGAGGCCGGTGCGGCTGCGCGGCCCGCGGTGCGAAGGGTCAGACTATCGCTGGCATCGGAGCCCGTGGCCGTGATGCCGGTTGAAGAGAAGTCCACACCGGTCCGGCCCGCACCAGACAGTGCCATTCAGCGCGTGAAGCCCGACGGCAAGAAGCGGCCGGGTCGTGTTGCCGGTGAGGCACGGCTCCAACTCGATCCCCTGGAGCAACTGTCAGACCGGATTTCCAATCTCGACTCTTTCATGACCTTCGAGCCGACTGAGGATACGCTGGCGCAGGCACAGAAGGTGAAGACGTTGGAGGATGAGGTCAGGGCCCTGCGTGAAGTGGCGCTCAGGAGCCAGCGCGGCTTGGCGGAAATGCAGGTGAGATTGAAGAAAGCCGAGGCCGAACGTTCAACAGTGCCCCTGATTTACGGCCTGGCCGGGCTGGTCCTTTGCTGTCTGCTGGCCGTGCTCTGGCTCTGGAGCCGTCAACGTGGCGCTGGTGTTGCCGAGCCCGCCTGGTGGAGCATTGGGGGCGTGGACCCGTTTGCCCAGCCAGCGCCGGCCGAGCCCATGGCAGAGGCTGTGAGCGCGCAGGAATCCAGCCCCGACGCCCAGGGTATGACCCCGGGTCTGAATGGGCGAGGGGATGAGCCTGACGACTCGGTGTTTTCCAGCTTGATGCAAGGGCCGGGGACGCGCGATGAGGGTGACCGTCAGTCCCCCGGCAAAGGACCAGCCAAGCTGATGCGCAGCCTGAACTCGGATGCCATCCTTGTGGTGCGGGCACAGGCCGACAACCTCATTGCGGCCGCCAAGACTGATCGTGCGGTCGCCATTCTGAGAAAGCAGATCGGCGAAAGTGACGAGCCGAATCCCTTCGTGTACCTGGACCTGCTGACCCTGTTTCACACGCTGGACCAGAAGAACGAGTTTCAGCAGTGCCGCCAGGATTTCAATTTGCTGTTCAACGGCAAGGTACCCGAGTTTGCATTTTTCAAGGACGAAGGCCGGGCTCTGGAGGCTTACCCCGAGGTCATGGACCGCATCATTGAACACTGGCCCACCGTCAAGACCCTGGAAGTGATTGAGGCCTGTGTTTTCCGTGATCCCTGGGCCAGCGGGGGCGAGCCCTTTGACCTGGCGGCAATGCGGGATCTGATGTTGCTGCATGGGGTGGCACAGAGTCTGGTCATGGCGGATGCCACATCGGTTCGGGCGGCCACCGGTCAGGTGGCGGTCTCGAATACCGCTGGCGGGCAGATCGGCAACCTCGACATTGATTTTCAAGATTCCGTGGCGTCGAGCTTTCCGGCACTGTCCAAGAGCGCGCTGGCAGACCTGTTCGGGCGTCAAGCCGAGCCGCCGCCAATGCCGGCGCTGGATCTTGATTTGTCTGACTTTGAGACCGGAATCCCGACCGCCCGTCCCGCGCTGGCGCCCCTGCACGGAGCCGAACGGTCGTTGGTGACGCAGGATCGCCCAGCCAATTCGGGTCCGGTTGATCTGGACATCCTGCTGCCGCAAGCGCCGCCCCAGACGAATTCACCGCCTCGCAACTCGACCTACTAGCGACCGTGCGCAGGTCGGTGGCACCGCGGCTTTCTACAATGCCCTGATGTTCTCAGAAATTGCATCCGCTGGCGACCAGGACTCTGTGCTTCTCGACCATCTCAATCCCGAGCAACGCGCTGCAGTCACACTGCCGAGCGAGCATGCCCTGATCCTGGCCGGCGCCGGTTCCGGCAAGACCCGGGTGCTGACGACGCGCATTGCCTGGTTGTTGCAGACCGGGCAGGTCTCACCCGCAGGCGTGCTGGCTGTGACTTTCACGAACAAGGCGGCACGGGAAATGATGACGCGCCTGACCAGCATGCTGCCGCTCAATGTGCGCGGCATGTGGATCGGAACCTTTCACGGACTGTGCAACCGCTTTCTGCGCTCCCACTACAAACTGGCGAACCTGCCGCAGAGTTTCCAGATCCTCGACACCCAGGATCAGCTCTCGGCCATCAAGCGCCTTTACAAGCAGTTCAAGCTCGACGACGAGCGTTTTCCGCCCAAGCAGATGCAGTGGTTCATAGGCGGCAACAAGGAAGAGGGTCTGCGTCCGAACATGGTGCAGGCACGTGACGAGGAAACGCGAAAGAAAGTCGAGATATTCCAGCTCTACGAAGAACAGTGCCAGCGCGAAGGGGTGGTTGACTTTGGTGAACTGATGCTGCGCAGCTACGAACTGCTGCGCGACCATGACCCGATCCGCGAGCACTATCAGAGGCGTTTCAGGCACATCCTGATCGACGAATTCCAGGACACCAACCGACTGCAGTACGCGTGGATCAAGATGCTCTCTGGAACCGGTGCGCACGGGTCGGCCGACGACCCAGCAAGTTTCAACCCCAGCGGCTGTGTCATGGCGGTGGGCGACGATGACCAGAGCATCTACGCATTCCGCGGCGCGCGCGTCGGCAACATGGCTGACTTTGTGCGTGAGTTCAAGGTGCGCCACCAGATCAAGCTCGAAGAGAACTACCGCAGCGGCAGCAACATCCTGGACTCGGCCAATGAACTTATTGCCCACAACAACCGGCGCCTGGGCAAGAATCTGCGCACCAGCCAGGGGCCGGGGGAGCCGGTGCGCGTGTTCGAGGCCAGCAGCGATTTTGCAGAAGCGCAGTGGATGGTGGAAGAGATGCGCCAACTGGTGGCCAGCGGGCTGGAGCGCAAGGAAATTGCCGTGCTCTACCGCAGCAACGCGCAGAGCCGGGTGATCGAGACCGCCCTGTTCAACGCCGCCGTACCGTACAAGGTCTATGGCGGACTGCGCTTTTTTGAGCGCGCCGAGATCAAGAACGCGCTGGCCTACCTGCGTCTGCTGGAGAACCCGCGCGATGACAGCAGTTTTCTGCGAGCGGTCAATTTCCCGCCGCGCGGCATTGGTCTGCGCAGCCTCGAGCAGTTGCAGGATGCTGCGCGTTCCCTGGGCTGCTCGCTGAGTGAGGCGGTCAGCGGCGTCGGCGGGAAAGCCGGCAGCAACATCGGCGGCTTTCTGGCAAAAATCGAAGTCCTGCGCGAGCAGACGCAGGGCCTGACCCTGCGCGAAATCATCGAACTGGTGCTTGCTCACAGCGGTCTCATCGAACACTACAGGGCCGACCGCGAGGGTGCGGACAGGGTCGAGAACCTGGAAGAACTGGTCAATGCGGCGGAGAGTTTTGTGTCAATCGAAGGGTTCGGTCGTGAAGCGGTGGCGCTGCCCGTGGATGAGCTCAGGGCCGACGCCGAGACCGGTGAAACGCTCTCGCCACTGGCCGCGTTTCTGACGCACGCGGCGCTGGAAGCCGGTGACAACCAGGCGCAGGCCGGACAGGACGCGGTGCAACTGATGACCGTGCACGCCAGCAAGGGACTTGAATTTGACTGCGTCTTCATCTCTGGCATTGAAGAGGGCCTGTTTCCGCACGAAAACTCGATGAGTGACCGCGATGGGCTGGAAGAGGAGCGCCGTCTGATGTACGTGGCCATCACCCGTGCGCGCAAGCGGCTTTATCTGAGCCACTCGCAGACCCGGATGCTGCACGGGCAGACCCGCTACAACCTCAAGAGCCGTTTTTTTGAAGAGCTGCCGGAATTTGCGCTGAAGTGGATCACACCCAGGAAGCAGTCGCAGGGTTTCGATTTTTCGCCGGCAAAGGCGTTTGCGACCGGAGATTTCCCGTCTTCTGGAAGCCATGCGACGCCTCAGCGCACTGCGCCCCCAGCACACGGGCTGCGTGTGGGCAGCAAGGTGTTCCACGGCAAGTTTGGTGAAGGAAGCGTCAATGCGCTCGAAGGCAGTGGCGAGGACGCGCGAGCCCAGATCAACTTTCCCCGTCATGGTGTCAAATGGCTGGCCCTGAGTGTTGCCAAGCTGACGCTGCTGCCGTGAACCCGATCCTGTTTGATAATTTGAATGGAATGGAGTAGAAAATGATGCATAAGCCAACAGGTGTACGAGGTCTGCTGTGGTGCGTGGCGCTGTTGCTGGCGGGCGCCACCGGACCCGCTGCGGCCCAGTCTGCCAGCGCACCGCAGCCGGCGGCCTCTGGCGCGGCCGGTGAGGCTGCGCCAACGGTGCGAGCGGAGATTGCCACACCCTTGATCGAGGCGCAGCGACTGCTGGGTGAAAAGAACACCAGGGCCGCCGCCGACAAGGTCCGCCTGGCGGAGGCCGTGCCTGACAAGACCGCTTACGAGCAGCATGTTCTGGCGCGTGTCAAGGGCGCGATCGGGGTGCTCAGTGGGGACGCCGATCTGGCGGCAGCACAGTACCAGATTGCCAGCACCGGCCCCTGGATGAAGCTGGCCGACAAGCTGTCGACTTTGCAGGCGGTTGCCAGCCTTTATTACCACGCGAAGAATTACACCAAGGCCATTGATGCCTTTCTGGACTATAAGCAACTCGGCGGCAACGATCCGACCCTGAACCAGTTGCTGGCGCAAAGCTATTACCTGAACGCCGACTATGCCAATGCGGCGAAGGCGCTGGAGGCGATCACGGGTCAGACCCTGGCGCAGGGCAAGGTACCGCCCGAGATTCAGTTCAAGCTGCTGGCCGATGCACGCGGCCGCCTGCGCGACACGGCAGGCCACACCCGGGTTCTGGAAACCCTGGTTCAGCATTACCCGAGCCAGGCCAACTGGCGTACCCTGATGTCGCGCCTGTGGGCCAGGCCGCAACTGGCGACCCGTTTGCAACTGGAGGTCTTTCGCCTGCAACTGCTGAACGCCGGCCTGGCCGATGCCACCGACTACACCGACATGGCGGCGCTGGCGCTGCAGGAGGGGGCCTCCATCGAGGCGGCCAAGATTCTGGAGCAAGGCTACGCCGCCGGTTTGCTGGCGCGTGGCGAGAAGGGCACCGAACTGCAGCGCCTCACTGACAAGGTCAACAAGTCGGCCACGGAAGACCGAGCCAGCCTGGAGAAAGATCTGGTGCGTGCACGCACGCTGCCGGACGGTCTGGCCCTGTTCAATTACGGCTTCAATCTGTTTCACACGGGGCAAACCGAGCGGGGCGTGGCGCAGATGGAGCAGGCCCTCGGCAAGGGCATTGCGCGCAATGCGGACATGGCCCGTTTGCGCCTGGTTGCCGTGTACGCCGAGGTCAAACAGCGCGACAAGGCGCTCAAGTTGCTGACGGAACTGGCGGGAAAGACGGACCCGATCGGGTTCGACGACTGCGTGCGTTACTGGAACCTGTTCCTGCAGCGTCCCTGAGCGTTCATGAGGGCTCGACGGGTGGCTCGCCGAAGGTGTCCCGGAACGTGAAATAGAGTGATGTGAAGAACATCGACGCCAGCAACAACAGGGCCGGAAAGAGCAGATCACCCACCAGGCCCGGCTGTCCAAGCAGGCCACCGATGGTGCTCACAACGGCCAGTGTCAGTACCAGAGACGCCACCCACATCAGGGCAAAAACCGCGTACGCCCAAAAATTGCGAAAGCACGCCAGCAGGCTGTAAAACATGCTCTTCAGCGGGGTGAAGCCGTGCCAATGGACCAGTGCCGGTGCATGCCAGAACGTCAGGGACAGCGGCAGGTGCAGGCCGATGAAAACCCACATTGCGGCCTGGAAGTCGGCCTGCATCATCATCTCGCGGGTCGGCGTGGCACCGCCCAGGTAGACCTGGGCAAAGTCGCCACCGTCCACCAGCGATGACAGACCCAGCGTCACCAGAAATCCCACCGCGTACAGAACGCCCAATACCAGCATGAACCGCACCTGTTGCCGACCTGCCCTGAAGGCCGCCAGCAGCACCAGTGGCATCGGAAAACGGCCATCTGCCGCCTGCCGCGTTGCCACCATCAAACCCAGCGTGGCGGCCGGCAACAGAGTCATCGCCAGCACGAAACCGATGGCCGGTACCTGGCTCACAACCGTCATCACCGCCATGAACATGAAAAACAGGCCAGCCAGTGCCAGCGGCTTGCGCAGGAAGGTGCGCATGCCGAGCTTGACCCACAGGATGCCGGTGCGCGCAGGAACGAGGTTCAGTTTCATGTTCAGGAAATCAGGGTGTCCACCGCAGTGGAGTGTTCCGCGCGCTGGCGCAAAACACGTTCAAAATGACCCGGATCATGCGCCTTGAGCAAGCTCGCACTGCGGGGCTGGTGGTAGTCCCAAAGTCTTGAAATCCAGAATCGCAGTGCTGCGCCGCGCAACATGCCAGGCAGCAGTTCGCGCTCGGCAGCGGTGAGCGGGCGCACGGCGCCATAGGCACGGATGAGCGCCTGCGCGCGCGTGGCGTGGTGTTCACCGGTCTGCAGTTCGACGCACCAGTCGTTCAGGCAGACGGCAAGGTCAAAGATCCAGTTGTCAACGCCAGCAAAATAGAAATCGAAAAACCCGCTCAGCTGCGGGTGACCGTTAACTGTTTCGAACATCACGTTGTCACGAAACAGATCGGCGTGGATCGGGCCGCGGGGCAGCCCGGCCCAGGCTGCCGAGCGCGCCAGCCGATTCTGGCCATCGAGCTCGTCCAGGATCAGGCGGGCCTGCGCTGGGCTCAGCTTGGGCAGGACCACGGGCACGGTTTCGTTCCACCACGCCAGTCCGCGCAGATGGGGCTGGGTCATGGAAAAGTCCCGACCAGCCAGGTGCATCCGGGCCAGCATGGCACCCACATCGGCGCAATGGGCCGCCGTGGGCGCGAGTTCGCTTTTGCCGCGCAGGCGGTTCACCACCGCAGCGGGTTTGCCCCTGAGCTCGAAGACCAGATCGCCGTACGCGTTGGCGGCGGGGTCCGGCACCGGTATGCCGCGCTGCGCCAGATGCTTCATCAGGCGCAGGTAGAACTGCAGCTGCGCAAAATTCAGACGCTCAAACAGGGTCAGAACATAGTCGTGGCGCTTGCCACTGGCTTGGGTGCTGACAAAGTAGTTGGTGTTCTCGATGCCGCCAGCACAGCCCTGCATTTCCTGCAGTTCGCCGAGCTTGAGTTGGCGCAGCAGCGCGCGTACTTCTTCGGTCGAGACTTCTGTGTAAACCGCCATGAATCAGGAAAAAATTGGGGCACCTTGCATCGTGCGATTGTAGAACCACGTGGCCAGCGCCAAGGGCAGGCAAAATGCGGTCATGACCGACGCTCAATCAACGAAGAAGATCCTGCTGCTGGTGGATGGCTCAAGCTATCTGTACCGTGCTTTTCACGCCATGCCGGACTTGCGGGCAGTGCCGGGCGACCCTGCCAGCGCACCCACCGGTGCCATCCGCGGCATGATCAACATGCTGCAGAGCCTGCGCAAGGACTATCCGGCGGATTTTGCAGCCTGCGTTTTTGACGCGCGTGGGCCCACGTTCCGGGACGCGCTTTACCCCGAGTACAAGGCACATCGCTCGCCCATGCCGGACGACCTGCGTGCCCAGATTGAGCCCATCCATGAGGTGGTGCGTCTGATGGGCTGGAAGGTGCTGGACGTGCCCGGCGTGGAGGCTGACGACGTGATCGGAACCCTGGCCGTGACCGCCGCCGGCCAGGACATCGAGGTCATTGTCAGCAGCGGCGACAAGGATCTGGCGCAACTGGTCAACAGCCATATCACCATTGTCGACACCATGAACGGCAAGCGCCGCGATGTGGCCGGTGTCGAGGCCGAATTTGGCGTGCCGCCCGCGCTGATGGTGGACTACCAGACCCTGGTTGGCGACGCCATTGACAATGTGCCCGGCGTACCCAAGGTTGGCCCCAAGACGGCCGCCAAATGGCTGCAGCAGTATGGCTCGCTGGCCGGGGTGGTGGCTCATGCCGATGCCATTAGCGGCGCGGTGGGCGAAAACCTGAGGAAGTCGCTCGACTGGCTGCCGCTGGGGCGCCAGTTACTGACCATCAAGACCGACTGCGACCTTCAGGGCTGGGTACCGGAATTGCCGGACCTGCACGCACTGGCGACGGGCAGCCTGAACAAGGACGCGCTTTTCGTCTTTTACGAGAAATACGGCTTCAAGGGTCTGGCCCGAGCGATTGCCACGAGCAAGCCAAAGCCGGAGCCCGACCTCTTCGATGCACCGGTCGAAGCCGTCAGCATGGTCAAGTCCAGCGTCACGGTGGTGGCTTATGAGTGCATCACGGACTGGGATGCGCTGGAGCGCTGGTTGCATCTGGTCGACGCGGCGGACCTGGTGGCGCTGGACACGGAAACCACCTCCCTGGACGAAATGCGGGCCCGGATTGTTGGCATCAGCCTTAGCGTCAAGCCGGGCGAGGCGGCCTACATTCCCCTGGCGCACAACTACCCTGACGCGCCGACCCAGTTGCCGCGCGAGGCGGTGCTGGCACGCCTGAAGCCCTGGCTGCAGGATGGCAGCAAGAAGAAACTGGGCCAGCACATCAAGTACGACCGCCATGTCTTCGCCAATCATGGCATCGAGGTACAGGGCTACGCCCATGACACCATGCTGCAGAGCTATGTGCTGGAAGTGCACAAGCCGCACGGTCTGGCCAGTCTGGCCGAGCGTCACCTGGGGCGCAGCGGCATCAGCTTTGAGGACCTGTGCGGCAAGGGCGTGAATCAGATCTGCTTCGATCAGGTGGACGTGGCCAAGGCGGCACAGTACGCCTGCGAGGACTCTGACATGACACTGGATCTGCACCGGGCGCTGTGGCCCCAGTTGCAAGTGGACGCGAAACTGCGCTTCATCTACGAGCTTGAAATTGCCAGCAGCGAAGCGCTGTACCGCATCGAGCGCAACGGTGTGCTGATTGACGCACCCACGCTGGCTGCGCAAAGTCATGAGCTGGGCGTGCGCATTGTGCAACTGGAGAAAGAGGCCCAGGAACTGGCGGGACAACCCTTCAACCTGAGCAGTCCGAAACAGATTGGCGAGATCTTCTTTACCAAGCTCGGTCTGCCGGTGGTGAAGAAGACCGCCACCGGAGCCCCCAGCACGGACGAGGAGGTGCTGGAGAAACTGGCGGAGGACTTTCCGCTGCCGGCCAAGATTCTGGAGCATCGGGGTCTGGCCAAGCTCAAGGGCACCTACACCGACAAGCTGGCGCAACTGGCACACCCGTTGACTGGGCGTGTGCACACGCATTACGCGCAGGCGGTTGCGGTGACCGGGCGACTGTCGAGCAACGATCCCAATTTGCAGAACATTCCGATCCGTACCGCCGAGGGGCGTCGCGTGCGCGAGGCCTTTGTGGCGCCGCCAGGCTGCGTGATTGCGAGCGCCGACTACAGCCAGATCGAGCTGCGTATCATGGCGCACATCAGTGGCGACTCGGCCCTGCTGCTGGCTTTTCATGATGGCATGGACGTGCACCGTGCCACGGCGGCAGAGATTTTTGGCTGCAGCACGGCGCAAGTGAGCAGCGAACAGCGCCGCTATGCCAAGGTGATCAACTTCGGACTGATTTACGGCATGAGCGCCTACGGGCTGGCGCGGGCGCTGAACATTGACAACACGGCGGCCAAGAACTACATCGAGCGCTACTTTGAACGTTACCCCGGCGTCAGGCTCTACATGGATCACACCCGACAGTCGGCCAGGAGCAAGGGCTATGTGGAGACCGTGTTTGGCCGGCGTCTGTACCTGCCCGAGATCAACTCGCCCAACGGACCGCGGCGTAGTGGCGCTGAGCGCGCCGCCATCAACGCGCCCATGCAGGGTACGGCGGCGGACCTGATCAAGCTCAGCATGGTGAAAGTGCAGCAGGTACTTGACGATGAAAAGCGCGCCACCAAGATGATCATGCAGGTGCACGACGAACTGGTGTTTGAGGTGCCCGAAGCCGAACTGGGCTGGCTCAGGTCGGAAATTCCACGTCTGATGGCAGGCGTTGCCGCGCTGAAGGTGCCGCTGCTGGCGGAAGTGGGTGTCGGACCCAACTGGGACAAGGCGCACTGAACCGATTGCCGTTATTCTTGCTGTTATACTTCGCGCCTTAGCGGCTGTAGCTCAGTTGGATAGAGTACTTGGCTACGAACCAAGGGGTCGTGGGTTCAATTCCTGCCAGCCGCACCAAAAAAAGTGAAATGAAATCAAGGACTTGGAGTTATTCGACACCAAGTCCTTTTTTCTTGTTGATCAGATTATTCACTCCAGTCACCGTTCCGTCACCGTTCCACGCTGGCTGTATCTGGCCTTCCCTGGACGATAGATTCGTTTCCATGACTCACGGCAAGACAGTTCTTGGTGGCCAGTGTCCAGTAGCCGTGGTTTTTACGCTGCAGCGGCGCCTGGCTGCTAAAAATATTGCGCACGCTTATGTCGCCATCGTAAACGCGCTCGCGTGAGCGTCAATCGATTCTTGGTCTCGGAAATGAACTCATCGGTTGTGGGACCGAGGACATCAAGCCAGAAATGATCGGTGTGGTGGACGGCATAGCAGTCACCAGTGGCACATAGTCACGCACATCATTTCCCCGGCAGCATGGTGTTTGGTGTCTCATGGCATGCCAAGTCTTCCAAATAGCGCACAGGCGTAACATGGCGCATTGTCGGACTATCAGGAAAATTCCCGATGAATCAAACCATATCAGGATCAGGAACAGCTACCAACGACTTTGACACTCGTGGCACGACGCCCACGGAACTGGCCGATACTGGCACCGCCGTGGACGCCTCCGAAGCAACCAAGAACCCTTGCCACCAACCAGATTTGGTAGTCTGGAATGCGTCCGACGACCATTGGGAGGAGTTGAAAAATCTCAGGTTTAGCCAAGGCTGGAAATTGGCAGCCTTGTCTCTTGGCTACGCCCCGATAGAGGACCTTATTACGAAACTTCCGAATGACGCAGAAAGACGGAAGTACAACAACAGGCTGGAAATTATTAACAGCAGTGCCACGGTATTGCGTTCAAAGACAAAACTTCACATTGAAATCAATATTGATGCTGATGCGATCAAGCTGGGTCAGGGTGCCAGTCCGACTGTGCGCTTTTATGACATAGTGAAATTTGTCGATTTTTTTGGGAACTTGCCAGCCGCGCCGGTAGATTCACGGATGATCGACGCGGCAAACCTTTGGCGTACGATAGATGCGGCAAGACGGACTATCACCACGGTTCCAGTGGACGACCGAATTGCAAAAGCGGCTCAAACACGGATCGACAACTCCATATTAAAGGCGCTACTTGGCATAGCAATAGTTAACTACAAATTCATCCCGGTCGGTACTATGTGGGGAGGTAAGAACCATGAACAGACAAAGGACTCTTACACCGAAATCGAAGATGACCTGAAGAGTGTGGGACTGCCCGTATCGGCGAATGTCATTCGTGATCGCCTCGCCGAGATTGTGGAACATCTTGATCTAAAAGATAGCGCGAGTGACGAGCTGATAGCCTTCGTCGAAGGACTCAAGAAAGCCATGCCAGCGGCCTGAGGCAAACGCGCTCGCTTGACGCCATCGGATGATGGGCGACACGTTATCAACACGGATATAGCGGCGTAACGAATTCGTCAAACGCACTAACGAATTCGTTCTCCAGCACTTCTCGGCGGTTTCCAATTGGACCATGTCTTACTGGTCCAGGAGGCCTCCATGTCAACCAAGTCACTTTCAAAGAAGTTCACAGTCGCACCAGCGTCGTGCAGTCTTGATCTGCTATCCGTTCGGGCATTGTTATCTGCACAATGTCGCAACCATCCAATCGCGGCGGCATACGGCGCAGCACAACTGAAAAGTAACCAGTTGGGTTCAACGGTGTCTCCTGCGCCAGCGCAGAGGACGGTGCAAGTTGTCTCCTCACAGGAGAAATTCGTTCCTGAAGAACCAGTCCCACAGGTAGATCGCGCCCCACGTCGTCAAGCTAAGTCGGATTTCATCGATCTTGACAGCCCCGGCTACCAGCGCCTAGATAGTGTGCTCCGGATACTCGGTGGCATCTCAAAGAGTTCACTATATGCGAACTTGAAAAGGCGTGGGGGGCCGTATCCCGATCCGATCCGGCTTTCCACTGGGAACTCCAGGGCAGTGGGTTTTCGCAACTCCGATTTGAAAGCCCTCTTGGCACTGCTGGATAAGCAGGCTGAGTGAGGGAGTAGTGCAATGACGATTCATCGCGCACTCCTCATCAGTGCTGGCCAAGTCGTCTTCACAACCGCCGTGGAGATACCTGACACGAGCTAAATAGTCCCCTCCGTCGCAGTGTCTGGGCACTTGACTGGCGTTAGAGCAACACGGTAGCCGACGCGCCCGACCACACAAATAAACCATTTTGAAAAATCCTGAACATTTATGAAAGTGCAGATTATGAGAACCCTAGAAGATTTGCTTGACAGCACGGAACTGGTGAAAGTAAAGCGCCCAGCGAAGGCACCTGCCAAGAAGGTTGAGAAGCCAGCCTCGGAGAAGAAGCCGGTAAGACCGGAGGACAGTAACCCACCGTTCAAAATCGGTAACTGTGTGATCACACTTGACGCCTTCAGGTTTATGGAAAAGGTGCATATGACAGCCGATAAGTTTCTTCAAAAACACCTGTTCCCCGAGTTCGCCAATTCGTATGAAGCAGCCGTTGAGGGTGGCGCAATCCATTGCTGCGAAGAAATAGAACACGTATACCGGTACCCGCTTCACAGCGATTCTTTGCTGAAAGTGGATGGCATCTCGGTCGTAACCAACTCCGAGAGGACCCTGACCGTCATCAGAACGTTGAAGGATTGCCGTAATCGCTAGATCGGAACGGGCGTCTCTGGTAAAGACGCCCCTCCCAAGCTTTAACACCGTGTCGTTGGCTGCTCGTTCATCGGACCCGCCGGTCGATTCATGTTAGAGCAAATGGCTGGCGCGGCGTAAGACCCCCATCTGCTGCAGCGCCCGTCCCAGACGGGTTCCACTGCAGCTTTTTCAAAAACAGTTTAGGAGCTGAATGCTCCAGGAGATTATCAGTATGAAGAACAGGAAAGAAACCAAGCCCGAAACCGTCAGTGGGCCGCAGCAGGACGAGCCGCAGCGGGGGCGCCACCGCCGCTCCGCAGAACCGCTGCCAGGTCAGTGGCGGGACGGCGTTAGGGCGATTGCTTACGGCGTGGACCATGTCACCATCTGGTTCGACGCCACCGCCTTTACAGGCCTGACGGAGTGCCTGGAATCGCACTGCTCTAAGTACGACATGAGCGTAGTGAGCATGGTGGGGAATCCAAGGTGGAAGATGAAGGTAGAGATCCACCAACCCAAGCCTACCCTTTACACGGCGTTGCACGACTGTCTCGGTGGCCGTGGCTCGGTGCGGATCACGTACGTGGAATTCGCGGCGGATGTGATCATGCGGCGACGGGCAAATGCCGTGCAAGCCGCGCGGAACTTTGTTTACCTCGCTACCGTGCCTGACCAGCGGGGCTACGTGGAGGCATATGAAAAAACCTTCTACTACGCCGGCAGGGCAACAAAAGGCAGAAAGCGGGGGCACGCGTTGGTGGTGTCTGCGAACAAGACAAGCAAACTGGCATCGCCGCATGCGGGCAGTCGCGCTCTGCACTTTGAGTGGCGCACCGCTGGATCCGCCGCACTGAGCCAGGAGGGCGTGGTGACGCTGGCCGACCTTGGTGCGTTTGACCACAAGGCGTTTTGGGCGCAGAAGCTGCGCTTCTATTGGGTAGCTGACGTGATGCGGGCGGCAGATGTAACTATTACACAGTTCAGGAAATGGTGCCGTCGGTCGCCGCAAAAAGCCGAGCAAGGCTTGTTCCCAAAGATGGTCGTGGCCGAACAATTCTGCATGCAGAACTTTGTGAAAGAAAGGCCATCAATCGTGGGCGCAGTAAGGGCCTATGAA
>CAIQVX010000020.1 GCA_903875275.1 uncultured beta proteobacterium
CCTGCCATCGGCCGAGGAAGTGGCCCGCCGCTTCCAGGAAGACGACGATGCTCCCTGAAAAGATTCGTGCCCTTTCGGTATCTATCGGTGACAGGGAGCAGGCTGGTCAGCTTCTCAAGACGTCCAACTATGAGTTCCGCTACCTAGACCAAGACCCTGATCAGCCGGCGATGGCATTGCTCATGTCGCCCAGGGAGAAACTCACTTGGCAGGCCGGCGACCTGTTCCCGTCCATGGACCAGAACCTGCCCGAAGGTGACCTGTTCATGAGAATTCGGGAGATGTTCCCAAAGCAGCCGATGACGCCCATGCATCTGCTGGCGCTGGTCGGGCGCAACGGCATCGGCCGGTTGGGGTACAGCCTTGCGGACCAACCCGAGGTCGCAGCACCACGGTCCCTGAGCAAAGCAGAGCTTCTCAAGACTCGGTACACGCCGGAGGTATTCAACGAACTGATCGCGGCGTACCTGAGCACGGGCGCTGGCATCGCCGGCATGCAGCCAAAAATCATGGTCCCAGACCGCCCGACGGTCCCGGTTCCCTCTCTCATTGTGAAAGCCGCCAGCCCGGCCTACCCGGGCTTGGCCGCCAACGAGTATTTGTGTCTTAGCGCGGCCCGCGGCGCTGGGATCGCCGTGCCAGAGTTTGCCCTCTCGGACGACGGTCTGATGCTGATACTCGACCGTTTCGACATGGTGATGCATGACAACGGCCGCGTTGAGCGGCTCGGCTTCGAGGACATCGCTGCCCTGGCGGGTTTGCGGGTGCGCGACATCCTTTCGGATCGAAAGTACCAGGGTAGTTATCAGCGTGTTGCGGAGTTGCTGCGTCAGCTACAACTCCATAGCGACAACCTGCACCGGTACTTCCAACAGGTGGCGTTCTCCGTCATGGTCCGCAATGGCGACGCACACTTGAAGAATTTTGGCGTGTTGTACCGCAGCGCCAACGAGGTGTGGCTCGCGCCGATGTTTGATGTGGTAACGACATCCATTTATCAGTACACGCAGTACCAGGGTGGGCCTAAGT
Organism: uncultured beta proteobacterium; assembly: GCA_903875275.1. Taxonomy (GTDB): domain Bacteria; phylum Pseudomonadota; class Gammaproteobacteria; order Burkholderiales; family Burkholderiaceae_C; genus Rhodoferax. The sequence goes on from CAIQVX010000020.1 coordinate 1,030, forward strand.
TGGAGGACCGCACGCTCGCGCTCAAGGTCTTTGCCGGCAGACATCAGACCCGCGCCTACCCGAGCGTGCAGGAGCTTCACGATTTCGGGCGTCGGGTCTGTGGCGTGAGTCAACCCGCTCAGGTTCTAGAAACCATCGCACAGTCCATGCACCAGACGCTTGAAGACGCCAAGTGTGATGCCCGGGTACCGGCGACTTTGTTGGCCAAGATGCAGGCAGCCTGGGAAACAGGACTGATGTATGTCCGCTGAAAAGGGCCACATAATCGACTATTGGGTGACTGTTAGCAGGTGCTTGTCGTGGTCTGTTTGTCTGCGGCTTGCCAACGCATCTAACGAAATTCCCGACTGGCTTACGCCATGGCTCTTAGGTGGGTGGATCTGACGGTAGTTGGGGTACCAGAGCGCTCATCCGACGCACCGTCACATGAAGCTCTTGCGAAGCGCCACGCGGTGTTCCGCAGCCGAAAACAGGCACATGCCTGATGCGCGACCAAGAGCGCAAGTGAATTCTGATGTCCAAAGCGAAACCGTCGATAGCCGCTCTGGCACTCTGCAGGCTCTGTGGTTTCCAACGTCGACTTTTGGACACCAGGGCGTCTTGGAAGCAAGAGTCTCGACCGTCAAGTATCAAACCACTGCAGCCATAGAAATCGAAAATTTCTCTTTGCCAAGCGTTCCGCCAGGCGGCACGGCCTTGTGCCCATTGACCTGATTACCAGGTCCTTCACGGTTGCTCCGTTGACTCTGACAAATTCCGGGTGATTCTTGCTGCATTCGCAGTAGGAATTGCCATGACCATCACCGCCCAATCAGTCATTCACCGAGCCACGGACCTTTTGCAGGACCAGACCTCGGTGCGTTGGCCTGCCAATGAGCTGGTGCGCTGGCTCAATGACGCGCAGCGTGCCGTTATCAAGGTGCGGCCTGACTCCATGAACACCCTCGGGGGCTTATGGCATTAACCGGAAACGCATCTACCGCACGCAGTCTGGCTTGAGCGGTGACAGCGCCTTTTACTTTTGTCGGGAGATTGCGTCTACCTTGAGCAGCACCACGGATGATGGACGCAGGCTGCAAGAAACCCTGCCCAGCACCACCTGGCTGATGCCACCGGCCAACCTGAGCTGGCTGACCGGTCTTTGGAACGGCATGATGGCCGGGATATCGGGCAGATCAGTGCGCTTTTGTGAGGCGTACACGTTCTATGCCTGGCCGCTGGCCTATGAGATTTTGCCAACCAACGCGCAACCGGTGGCGCTGGCCACTTACGGGCAAACGCTGGTGATGCTGACCAACGGCAACCCCAGCATCATCACCGGCGGAACGCCTGACGCCATGGACGAGCAACCGGTGGAGTTCTGCCAAGCCTGCATTGCACCGCTCTCGGCTGTGGGGGTTGGACACGGTGTTGTGTGGGCATCGCCCGATGGCCTGGCTTATGTTGGCGGTGGCGGGGCAAGATTGCTGACCGGACCCAACCAGGACAACCCGCATGGCATCATGACCCGGGATGACTGGCAGGCGATCAACCCGAGCTCGATCAAGGGCTGCCTTTATGAGCACAGGTACATAGGGTTTTACACCCAAAGTGGCGTTCGCAAAGCGTTTGTTTACGACTTCAGCAACCCCCAGGGCATGTACTTTTTGGACTTTGGCGTTGACGCGCTTTACCTGGACGATTTGCAGGACACGCTTTTTGTGCTGGACGGCCTCAACGTGCAGAGGTGGGACGCCGGCAGCGCGAAGACGGCGACCTTTCGGAGCAAGTTGTTTCGAAGCACAAAACCGGTGGTGGGCTTTGCCTGCGCTCAGGTGGTGGCGGAGAGCTACCCGGTGACCTTCAGGCTGTATGCCGACGCGGCGCTAAAGCACACGCAGACGGTTGCGTCGGGCGAGCCGTTTCGGCTGCCGGGAGGCTACTACGGGAGAGATTTTCAGATCCAGGTTGAGACGACGGGCGCGATTCAGGGGGTGGCTGTGGCGCATTCGATGCGGGAACTGGCGCAGATATGAGCCTGTGACTTTGCAGATATGTGACGTTTCAGACCGCCTCCATGTCCCGCGTGGCCTCATCCAGTACAGCCTGGGAAACGCCGTGTTTTCTGAGGGAATCAAGCAGTCGAGCTTGAGCGCTGAAAGCAAACTGCTCTTCATCGCGGCGAAGGCCATCGCTCAGGTACGCCTTGAGCAGCGACTGGTATCCGGCAAAGCCGCGTTTAG
>CAIQVX010000021.1 GCA_903875275.1 uncultured beta proteobacterium
ATCATGATCGCGCGCGGCGATCTGGCGGTGGAGTGCGGCTATGAACGACTGGCTGAAGTCCAGGAAGAGATTCTCTGGGCGGCCGAGGCTACGCACATGCCGGTGATTTGGGCGACCCAGGTACTGGAGACACTGGCCAAGACCGGATTGCCGTCGCGCGCTGAAATCACCGACGCAGCGATGGGTGAACGCGCCGAATGTGTGATGCTCAATAAGGGCCCGCACATTACCGAGGCGATGCGAACGCTCGATGACATCCTGCGCCGCATGCAGGATCATCAAACCAAGAAGCGCCCCCTGTTGCGGGCCCTGCGGGCCTGGAGAACATTGGGCGGAAAGTCGAGTTGACATTGAATTGACATGTTGGACCGCTATCTTTTGTGCATTGGGCATTACGCGCATTGAACAGGAGTTACGGTGGACACTGCAATCAGCATCAAGGGACTGAACAAAACGTTTCCCGGGGGGCGCAAGGCGCTGCAGGAAGTCAATCTGACTATTCGCGCTGGCGAGATGGTGGCGCTGATTGGTGCTTCAGGCTCCGGAAAATCGACTTTGTTGCGGCACATGGCGGGCTTGGTTGCGGCAGATGGTTCTGGCGAGGGGCTGATTCAAGTCCACGGTCGCGTTGTGCAGCAAGATGGCAAGATCGCCGCCGATATTCGCCAGACCCGGGCTGGCATCGGTTTCGTCTTTCAACAGTTCAATCTGGTTGATCGCTTGCCTGTGATTGTCAATGTGCTGGCTGGAACACTGCACCGGGTTCCACTGTGGCGCAGCATGCTGCGCTGGTTTACTTCTTCCGAACTGACACGCGGTATCGGTGCACTCCAGCGTGTGGGTATCGAGGACTGCTCTGCCCAACGTGCCTCCACGCTGTCGGGCGGTCAGCAGCAGCGCGCTGCCATTGCACGGGCCCTGGTCCAGGGCGCCAAGGTGATTCTTGCAGATGAGCCGATTGCATCCCTCGACCCCGAGTCCTCACGCAAAGTGATGGATATTCTGGCGCGTGTCAATCAGGAAGACCAATGCACCGTGGTGGTTTCCTTGCACCAGGTGAACGTCGCCATCAAATACTGTGCGCGCACCGTTGCGCTGCACCAGGGACGTGTCGTGTATGACGGCCCGTCGCTGGCCTTGACGCCGGCCTTGTTGCGTGAGCTCTACGGGGCCGAGGCCGACGACATACTGTCCCTTGGCGATCACATCTCCAGCCTGCAGGAGCGCAAGCCCGCGCTGCCCCACCTGGTATGGCCAGCCCCCCTCGGCGGCGCCACTGCAGTGGCCCGCGTCGCCTGATCCCTGGTCAAAACATTGCGCTCCATAAAAAAGATTCTTCTGCATGTGGCAGCATGCCTGCTTTTTGTCGCCTTGCCGGTCAAGGCGCAGGCTTTGAAGGAAATCAGCTTTGGTATCAGCTCCACTGAATCTTCACAAAATCTGAAGTCCGACTGGCAACCGATTCTGGACGACCTGGCCAGGAAGACCGGTCTGAAGGTCAGCGCGTTTTTTGCATCGGATTACGCCGGCATCATCGAAGGCATGCGATTCAACAAGGTGGACGTGGCCTGGTATGGCAACAAAGCAGCCATGGAAGCGGTGGACCGGTCAAGAGGCGAAGTGTTTGCCAAGATGATGAATGCCGATGGTACCGAGGGCTACTACTCGCACTTGATTGTGCACAAGGACAGTCCGATCAAGACGCTTGCTGACTTGCTCAAGAATGGCAAGAACCTCTCCTTCGGTAACGGTGACCCGAACTCGACGTCCGGCTTTCTGGTGCCTGGCTATTACGTTTTCTCGCAAAACCGGATCGACGCCAAGACATTCTTCAAACTGTCGCGCAGTGCCAACCAC
>CAIQVX010000022.1 GCA_903875275.1 uncultured beta proteobacterium
GCCGCGCGGCGCGCGGCGACAGCCACACGGGTGGCATTTCATCGAGCTGCGGCACGGCCGGCTCCGGACTGATCAGCGCTGCACCACCCACGTATTTGTAAAAGCCCTCGCCCACCTTCTTTCCAACAACACCACCGGCCAGCCGCTGGGCTGTGATGATGCTGGGTCGATAGCGGGGCTCCTCAAAATACTGGTGGTAAATCGATTCCATGACCGGATGCGAAACATCCAGTGCAGTGAGATCCATCAATTCGAAGGGGCCCAATTTGAATCCGATCTGGTCTCTCAGGATGCGGTCGATGGTGGCGAAATCGGCCACGCCTTCACTGACGATGCGAAGCGCTTCCGTGCCGTAGCCACGTCCGGCATGGTTGACGATAAAGCCGGGACTGTCATTGGCCTGTACCGGTGTATGTCCCATCTGCCTGGCATAGGCAGCCAGATCCGAGCAGACACCGGCCTCGGTCTTGAGGCCGGCGATGACCTCAACTACCTTCATCAGTGGAACCGGGTTGAAAAAGTGAAAGCCTGCAAATTTCTGGGGGCGCTTCAGGCGGGCGGCGATGGCGGTCACCGACAGTGACGAAGTGTTGGTGACCAGGACCGCAGTCGGACTGACGATGGCTTCAAGTTCCATGAATAGGCCGGCTTTGACATCCAACCGCTCGACAATGGCTTCCACGATCAAATCGCTGCTGGCGAGTTCAATCAGCGCACTCACACATTGCAGGCGCGATTTGTACTGTACCGTCTGCGAGGCATCAAGGCGCCCCTTCTCACAGAGCTTGTCCCATTGGGAAAACACAGCGGCCTGGGCCGAGCGTGCGGTATCCGCTTGCGTGTCGAAGAGCAGGACCTGGCTGCCGGCCTGCACTGCGATCTGGGCAATACCTCTGCCCATCGCGCCGGCGCCGACGATGCCGATGACTGAAAAAGTTGGTTTCATCAGGCAATTATGACTCGGCAATGTGCGGGCTCCGCAGCGTGGGCTGTGACACAATGAACGCCTCCCCCTGACTCGTACCGTAAGTTCCGGCAGTACGACCTTCACACAAGATATGAGGACGCCATGACGATCAAGCTATGTGGCTTTGCGGCCAGCAACTACTACAACAAGATCAAACTCCAACTCTTGGAGAAAGAGGTCACTTTTGAGGAAGAAACGGTCTGGGCTGGCACTTCTGACGCCGCGCTGGTGAGCCGGTCACCGCTTGGAAAGGTCCCATTCCTGGATACGCCTCAGGGTTCGATTTCCGAGTCCATCGCCTGCGCTGAATACATTGAAGCGGTCTTCCCACAGAACAGCCTGTTGCCCACGGACCCGTATGAGGCTGCCAAAGTGCGCGAGTTGATCCTCTACAGCGAACTGCATCTCGAACTGGTTGCACGTCAGCTCTATCCGGAAGCCTTTTTTGGTGCCAAGATCAGTGACGGTACGAAGGAGCGTACTTACAAGCTGCTGTGCAAGGGGGTGGCAGCCTTTTCCAGTCTGGCGAAGTTTGCACCCTACATTGCCGGTTCCAGATTTACGCTCGCTGACTGCGCTGCCATTGCGCACCTTCCACTGGTGATGAGCGCCACCAAATTGATTTATGGAGAGGACTTGTTGGCAAGCCTGCCACTGAAGGACTACCTGCGTGCCATGGGCGATCGCTCAACTGTAAAGAAAGTTAATGTTGATCGCAAGATCAGCACTGAACTGATGATGGCGGCACGGGCGTCAAAAAAATAGGCACCCGAGGTCTCAACGGCGAACCTGCAGTGCACCAGGATTGACGATGTTGGTGGGTGTGCCCTTGATGAAATTGATGACGTTGTCAAAAGCGGCACCAAAGTACATTTCGTAGCTGTTCTGCTCGACGTAGCCAATGTGGGGTGTGCAAATGCAGTTCTCCAGTCGCAACAGCGCATGGCCCTGCAGGATTGGTTCGGTTTCAAACACATCGATTGCTGCCATGCCCGGCCTGCCTCGATTGAGTGCACCGATCAGTGCCTCGGGCTCGATCAGTTCGGCGCGCGACGTATTGACCAGAAGTGCTGTCGGCTTCATGCGTGCCAGATCGTCAAGGCGGACAATACCCCGGGTTTCATCGACCAATCGGAGATGTAGCGACAGTACATCGCTTTCTGCGAAGAAGTCCTCACGGTTTGAAGCTGCGAAAAAACCGTCGGCGACGGCCTTCTCGCGCGAGGGCGCCTGTCCCCAGATCAGGACTTTCATACCAAAGGCTTTACCGTATTGCGCCAGTATCTGTCCGATCTTGCCGTAGCCCCATATGCCAAGAGTCTTACCCCGAAGGACAACGCCCAAGCCGAAGTTGGTCGGCATGGAACCGGCCTTCAACCCGGACTGTTGCCAGGCACCGTGCTTGAGATTGCCTATGTACTGCGGCAGGCGTCGCATTGCGGCCATGATGAGAGCCCAGGTCAGTTCTGCGGGCGCCACAGGTGATCCGCTTCCTTCTGCGACCGCAATGCCGCGTTCGGTGCATGCGTTCACATCGATATGTGAGCCAACGCGGCCGGTTTGTACGATCAGTTTGAGTTTGGGTAACTTTTCAATAAGCGAGCGCGGCATGTGAGTGCGCTCGCGGGTCAGGACAATGACGTCTGCGTCCTTGAGCCGAAATGACAACTGGCCCAATCCCTTGACCGTATTCGTATAGACCTTGGCTGCGTAGGTTTCCAGTTTTGCGGCGCATTCGAGTTTGCGAACCGCGTCCTGGTAATCATCAAGAATCACAATATTCATAAGCTCATATTGTGCCTTGGCAATTTCCTGGAGACCTAGGCCGCAGCCCGCAAGCCGGAGTCAGTGCAGCGATGCAAGCCGATCAAGTTCGGCGCAGACATCGGCCATGCGACCCGAGATTGTCATACGTCCGACATGGCCTGGTGCCTGACCAACTTCGAGAACTCGCACCACGCGAAGGGGCTTGCGAATCAACGGTGTACCTGCCGCCCGAAAGGGATCCTGGCGAGGTGCTGACATGTGTCTGGACAAAGGAACGGGTGACGGACGGTGCCACCAATCATTCAGTGGCGAAAAGATTCCAGGAAGGGCATACAGTGCAAAGCTCATTCAAATTTCTCCATCGAGACCCCTCTTAGGGTCTACATCAACATCGTGTTACGAATCAGGCCAACGGCCAATCCTTCAATTTCAAAAGGTTCACCGGGTTCAACCACAATCGTTTGATAGTCAGGGTTCTCAGGATGCAATTCAATCAGATCCTTGTTGCGACGGAATCGCTTGACCGTCACTTCGTCACCCAGGCGAGCCACCACGATCTGACCGTTTTTCGCATCCTTGGTGGACTGAACGGCCAACAAATCGCCGTCCATGATGCCGGCGTCCCGCATTGACATGCCGCGTACCTTGAGCAGGTAATCTGGCCTGCGCTGGAACAGACTGCTTTCGAGGTAGTAGGTTCGATCGATGTGCTCTTGCGCGAGAATCGGTGAGCCTGCGGCAACGCGTCCAATCAGGGGCAGTGCCAGTTGGGCCAGACTGGGGAGTTGGAAGGAGTACTGTTTGTTGCGGGACTCATTGATTGAACGCAAGGCCTCGCTCTTGAGGCGGATACCGCGCGAGGTGCCACTGACCAGTTCGATGACGCCTTTTCGGGCCAGGGCCTGCAGATGCTCTTCTGCCGCATTGGCAGACTTGAAGCCCAATTCGGCAGCGATCTCGGCCCGAGTAGGTGGCGCGCCAGTGCGTGCAATGGCGCTCTGGATGAGGTCCAGAATCTGTTGCTGGCGGGCGGTCAGTTTGGGGCTTTCAAGCATGGCGACTCCTGATGGTTTGGGTGGGTCTTGCTGTTAGTCTGTACACACTGTGTTGATATCCAGTAACTGTATTTTTAACCAGTTTTTGAAAGTTTGCAAGCGATGTTGGAAAAAACTTCTGAAAAGATCGTGATTCTGGGAACAGGCGGCACGATTGCGGGCACGTCCTCTTGTCGAACGGACAATGTTGGCTATGCTGCCGCACAACTCAGCGTGGATCAACTGATCAGCGCAGTCCCGGGCTTGCAACTGGCGGCGGCGGGGTCGCTACTGGTGAGCGAGCAGGTGGCGCAGATTGACAGCAAGGACATGAGTTTTGCGGTCTGGCAAAAACTGGCTTCGCGTGTGAACTTCCATCTGCATCAGCGTGACGTCAGGGCCGTGGTGATCACCCACGGCACCGACACGCTTGAGGAGACTGCCTATTTCCTGCATTCCGTACTTGAGTCGGCATTGCTGGCGGAAAAGCCGGTCGTCTTGACCTGCGCCATGCGGCCAGCCACCAGCGCAGCACCGGATGGGCCGCAGAACCTGACGGACGCGCTGACGGTCGCGGCAAGTTCTGGCGCGGCAGGCGTTCTGGCCGTGTGTGCAGGTACGGTCCACGGCGCTGTGGAAGTGCAAAAGGTGCATCCCTACCGCCTGGATGCCTTCAATTCAGGTGATGCGGGGCCTATGGGTTACATCGAGGAGGGCAATGTTCGCTGGATCCGGGGTCGGTCCGGAACATTGGCGGGGGCTTCAGCGGCTGTCTTGCACAAAGTACTTTCAGTGACTCACTGGCCGCGGGTTGAAATTGTGATGAATTATGTGGGCGCGTCAGGCGCAATCATCGACGCCATGATGACGCAGACTGCGGCGCCACCAGGACCAGTCTTGCCGGTGCAGGGATTGGTTGTCGACGCGACCGGTAACGGGACCGTTCATCAGGAACTGGAATCAGCCCTGCTCAGAGCACAATTCAACGGTGTTGCCGTGGTGCTGGCGAGTCGTTGTCCCAGTGGGCGCGTGCTGCCGACCGCCACGGCCGTTTTTTCGGATTCGCAGGGCCTGTCGCCGGTCAAGGCCAGGGTGGCCCTGATGCTCAAATTGATGGCCTGATCAACTGGCCAATGCGGCCAGCGCGCGCTCTGCAATTTCGTTAACGCTGCCAGTGCCACTGATCGCGCGGTACTTGGGTGCTGCGCCAGGGTCGGTTCTGGCCCAGCCCGCGTAGTAGTCCACCAGAGGGCGCGTCTGTGCACTGTAGACTTCCAGCCGCTTCTTGACGGTTTCCACCTGATCGTCGGCGCGCTGAATGAGAGCTTCACCGGTGACGTCGTCTCGCCCCTCGACTTTGGGGGGGTTGAACTTGACATGGTAGGTGCGCCCCGATGGTGCATGCGAGCGTCGTCCGCTCATGCGCTCGATGATGGCGTCAAAAGGCACATCAATTTCGAGCACGTAGTCGAGCTTGACACCAGCTGACTTCATGGCGTCTGCCTGCGGGATCGTGCGTGGAAATCCGTCAAAAAGGAATCCGCCTGCACAGTCGCTCTGGGCTATGCGCTCCTTGACAAGATTGACGATCAGTTCGTCACTCACGAGGCCGCCTGCCTCCATGATCTTCTTGGCCTCCACGCCCAAGGCTGTTCCAGCCTTCACAGCTGCGCGCAACATGTCGCCAGTGGAGATTTGCGGGATGCCGTATTTTTGGCAAATAAAAGTGGCTTGAGTGCCCTTGCCAGCGCCTGGTGCGCCCAACAAAATAAGTTTCATGACCCTCTTTCGAATAAATGAAAACCTGGCAGTATCGTGCGCTGCCCAGCAGAACCGAGCACCATGCGTCTGTGCTCCAAGAATAGCATGCCGCCTATGGCGACAGCTTACATCTTAAGCCACTCACGACTGGAACAGACGACGCACGCGCTCCAGGTCTTCAGGTGTGTCCACGCCCGCGCCCGGGATGTCCTGGGTAATGTGAACCGCGATGCGATAGCCGTGCCACAAGGCACGCAACTGCTCCAACGCCTCTGCCATTTCCATGGGGGCCTGCGGCAACGCCGGAAACTGCCGCAGGAAACCGACCCGGTAGCCATAGATGCCGATGTGACGCAGCGGCGCCGGGTTGGGCATTCGGCCCGGTTTGTCGCGCCAGTAGGGCACAGGTGACCGACTGAAACACAAGGCCATGCCCCGGATGTCGACCAGCACCTTGACCACATTGGGGTTGTTGAAATCCAGTTCAGTCTGAATCGGGTGCGCCGCTGTGCTCATGCTGGCTTCGGGTCGCTTGATAAGCAATTGGGCAACCGACTCAACCAGGGCCGGTGCGATCAGCGGCTCGTCACCCTGGACGTTGATCACCACTTCCTCATCGCCGAGTTCCAACAACTCACAGGCCTCAGCCAAGCGGTCACTGCCCGAGGCGTGGTTGGTGCGAGTCATGATCGCTTCAATATGATGGGATCGGCAAGCGCTGACAATTTCGTTGCTATCGGCTGCCACCACAACGCGTATCCTTGCTTCCGCCAGTTCAATGCCAGAAACGCGCTGAGCGACGCGGACTACCATTGGCAGGCCGCCAATATCGGCAAGAGGCTTGTTGGGCAGGCGGGTGGAGGCCAGCCGGGCTGGTATCAGTACCGTGAAACTCAAAGGCCGAGTTCCTCGTCACTCAGCGTTCGGGCCTCGTTCTCCAGCAGGATTGGAATGCCATCACGCACCGGGTAGGCCAGTCGAGCGCTACGGGAGGTCAGTTCCTGCTTTTCACGGTCATATTCAAGAGGGCCCTTGGTGACCGGGCAGACCAGCAATTCAAGAAGTCGTGTGTCCATGCCGAGATGATAGCGCCGTCACTGACTTGTCGATCAGCAAACCCTGAAGTCTTGATTCCAATTGCGCGATGAAGGCGGGTTCAGGGATGCAATGGAGCGGTACGGCCAGCGCCTGCGGCTCAAGCCGCCAGAGTTTGACAGCGTCCTTTTCGGTGCAAACGATGCGAAACGTGGGGAAATCCTGGGCAGACCAGTTGCCGAAATCGCAATGATCTGGCAGTGCCAGCGTTTGTGTCAGTTTTAACCCCGCTGCCCGCAGCATGGCAAAAAACTCTTCAGGTTTGGCGATGGCTGCAACCGCCAGGATGGGTTGAGCACCCGCCAGCATCAACTCGGTGAATGTCACCTGGGTGCCGTCCGCGCGTTTGGCGTAGGGGGCCAGCGCACGTTGGGCGGTGAAGCCAGAAAACGCTGGCTGAGCGCCGGTGTGCAAGACCATGTCCACGCGGCGCGGCCAAGCCTCCCGCAGGGGGCCGGCTGGAAGCAGGAATCCGTTTCCGATGCCGCGATCATCAAACACACAAACCTCCAGATCACGCTGCAGGCCCCAATGTTGCAAGCCGTCGTCGCAGACGATGATCTGGGTGTCGGGATGGTTACGCAGCAACGCACTGGCGGCATCCAGACGATGCGGCGCGACGTAGACTACCGCTTTAGTCCTGCGCCTGATCAGTACAGGCTCGTCTCCCACCTCATCTGCACGGCTGTGCGGCAGCACCTCGCGGCAGTCCCGGGCACGGCGACCGTAGCCACGCGAGACGATCCCGACCTTGAGGCCACGTCCCTGCAGGTGCTGGACGAGCGCCATGACAACGGGCGTCTTGCCTGAGCCACCTGCCACCACGTTGCCGATGACGATGACAGGGACGGCGACCTTGCCGCGCTCGAACAAGCCCCAGTCGTAGAACCTTCGGCGAAGCGCAACAAGCGCACCAAATGTCAGTGCCAAGGGCCATAGCAGCCATGCCAGCCAGCCGCGGTGTGTCCAGGCGCTGCGCACCACGTTGTGCAACGCTGACTGTTGCGCTGCCCAACTCATCATCTATGGCGTTCCGCTTCTGCCCGACGAGGACTGCGTGGCAAACGTGATTTGAGTCAGTGCACTGCGCCGAGCGGCTTCCATTACGGTGACTACTGACTGGTGCCTGGCGCTGGCGTCGGCGATGATGATCAGTACAGATTCCTTTCCTGCCTTGGCGGCCTCCAGCAGCGCGGCAGCGAGCGTGGCGACATCGCGATCAGCGACTGGAACCTGGTTGACGGCGTATGCGCCATCGCTGGTGACGGTAACCAGAACTTCCCGGGCATGATCACGCTGTGCCTGTGCATCGGCGACGGGCAACTGCAATTGCAACTCGGTGAATTTGCTGTAGGTGGTCGAGAGCATCAGGAAAATGAGAACAACCAGCAGCACATCAATGAACGGAATCAGGTTGATCTCGGGCTCTTCCCGTGTACGGGGTCGGAAATTCATAAGCGATTACCGGCGCAGTGTGTTGAGGTGCCGCGCCAGCCTTTCAGACGCCAATTCCAGCGTCAACAGATAAGCGTCAAGCCGTGCCCGAAAATAGCGCCAGAAGATCAGTGACGGAATCGCCACCATCAGGCCAAACGCCGTGTTGTACAGGGCGACCGAAATGCCGTGTGCCAGTTGGGCCGGATTGCCACCGGTTGCCCCGCCGGTCGGGCTTTGCGACCCGAAGATCTCGATCATTCCAACCACCGTACCAAACAGACCCATCAAAGGTGCTGCCGATGCAATGGTCGCGAGCGCACTCAAGTACCGTTCCAGCCGGTGCGCCACCACGCGACCGCTGGCCTCCATGGTGGCTCGAAGGTCGGCTTCGCTACAGCGTGGGTTAAGGTAGAGCGCACGCAGTCCAGCGGCAAGCACCTCACCCAGCGCGGAGTTCTTCTCCAACTGGCTGATGACTTCATGGGCCGGAATCGCCGCTCGCGATACGGTCAGGACTTCGTCAAGCAAACGCGGAGGCGCGACTTTTCTGGTTTGCAGACTGATGAACCGTTCTATGACCAGTGCCAGGGCCAGGACTGAACAGGCTATGAGTGGCCATATGGGCCAACCAGCGGCTTGTATGATTGAGAACAAATGCAGACTCCGCGGAGATTTAGGGCTTCGCAATTATGTCCCACCGAACCGGGTGTGCCGAAGCCCGGACTGTTGCATGCACCAGAAGGCGCGTCCGATCTGACGCAGGGGACCACCCACAATTTCTGTGGATAACCTTGTGAAAAACTGGACCGCAAAGCATTGTGAAGTGGCGCCAGCCATGGCTTGTGACAGATTGATGACAAATGAGGCAGCAAGAAATCAAATGAAATCAACAACTTCCAACGTCGAATCAGGGACTCTGGCGGGTGTTTCTGCATCGTTGGGCATGGAGTCGGCGGCAACGGCATCCGGTGCCAGGGTGTGGCAAATACAGGCTTTGTGTCAGGCCGTGACGCAGGCACTGGAGCAGCGCTTCAATCCGGTGTTGGTGCGGGGTGAGATTTCCGGATTTTCCAGGGCTTCAAGTGGCCACTGCTACTTTTCACTCAAGGATGAAAGTGCACAGATTCGGTGTGCAATGTTTCGAAGGGCTGCAGGGTTCCTCGAATTTTCCCCGCGTGACGGCGAACTGGTTGAACTGCACGGTCGACTGGGCGTGTATGAGGCGCGTGGCGACTTGCAACTGATTGTGGAAAGCATGCGGCGTGCTGGTCAAGGTGCCTTGCTGGAGCAGTTTGCCCGATTGAAGGCGAAGCTTGAGGGCTTGGGATTGTTTGATGCTGGAAGAAAACGGCCACTGCGTCCGATGCCACGCGCCATTGGTGTTGTGACATCACTGGATGCCGCTGCCCTGCACGACGTCATGACGGCATTGCAGCGCCGTGTGCCCCATATTCCGGTGATATTGGCCCCGGCCGCGGTGCAGGGGCTGGGTGCGCCGGCTGAACTTGTGCAGGCACTGTCCAGACTCTATGCCATGCATGAGAAGGGGAAATCACCGATTGACGTGATATTGCTGGTGCGTGGCGGGGGCTCGATCGAAGACCTGTGGGCCTTCAATGATGAACAACTGGCCTTCGCCATTGCGCAGAGTCCCGTGCCGGTTGTTTGCGGCGTTGGCCACGAGACCGACTTCACGATTGCCGACTTCGTAGCGGACCTGCGGGCTCCGACGCCCACAGCTGCGGCAGAAATGGCATCCCAGCCGCGCGATGTCTGGCTGGCGCGGGTGGACGGACTTGTGCGGGGAATGCAGATCGCTACTCGCCGACAGATTGAGCAGCGCGGTCAGCGTCTTGATCTCACCGCCTCGCGCCTAGGCCGACCTTCCGAGCGGGTGGCGCAGCAGCGTCTGCAGTTATCCTTCCGCTCGCAAAGGCTGAACTATCTCGCCCTGGACTTCCTGAAGCAGAGACAGCAACACTTGCAGCGGGCCGCACTGCGCCTTGGCCTGCTTGACCCGAGTCTGGTCTTGCATCGGGGCTATGCCTGGCTCACGAGCAGTGACGGGAGGACCATTGGCAGTGTCCACGAGGCTCGCCCCGGACAGGCAGTACAGGCGATCCTGGCGGACGGGAAGCTTGATTTGATCGTGGCCGACATCAATTGAACAAAGTTTCTACAATCGCCCATCTTGACCCATCAACAGACGAGGATCCCATGGAACACACATTGCCCGCCCTGCCGTACGCGATTGACGCGCTGGCGCCGAATTATTCAAAGGAAACACTGGAATTTCACCATGGCAAGCACCATAACGCTTATGTGGTGAATCTCAACAACCTGCAAAAGGGAACCGATTTCGAGAACATGTCGCTGGAAGACATTGTTCGCAAGTCCAGCGGCGGGATTTACAACAACTCTGCGCAAATCTGGAATCACACCTTCTTCTGGAACTGCATGAAGCCGAATGGCGGCGGTGAACCATCCGGTGCCCTCGCGGCTGCGATCAATTCCAAGTGGGGTTCTTATGCAGCCTTCCGGGACGCTTTCGTGAAGTCTGCGGTTGGCAATTTTGGTTCTGGCTGGACCTGGCTCGTGAAGAAGGCCGACGGCTCGGTAGATATCGTCAATATGGGCGCGGCTGGAACGCCACTGACAACCACCGACAAAGCCCTCATGACCGTGGATGTCTGGGAGCATGCCTATTACATCGACTACCGCAATCTTCGCGCCAAATTTGTAGAGACTTTCCTCGACAAACTGGTGAACTGGAGTTTTGCCGAAGGCAACTTCGCCTGACCTGCGCAGCCCTCTCAGTTGGACTGAAAGGGCTTTCCTGTGAGCTTCGCGCCGGCCTTGATGCCTTTCCTGGCGAACCAGCCCTGGTTCATTTCAAGGACATAGCGGACCGGCTTGGCCGAGCAATGGGACTCGGTGGTCAATGGCTTCATGTCAACCAGGTTGACGAGTGTGCCGTCGTCGGCCACAAATGCCGCTGTCAGTGGCATAACGGTGTTTTTCATCCAGAAGCACTGTTCACTGGCTTGCTCAAAGATAAACAGCATCCCTTCTGAGGCCGGCATCTCCTTGCGAAACATCAGTCCGGTTGCTCGTTGCTGTGGGGTTGTCGCCAGTTGCGTGTCGATGAGATGCATGCCGGCGCCAATCTTGATGCGAGGCAGGTTCAATTGAGGTGCGTCCTGGGCCCGGACAACTTGCGTGAAGACAAGGTGGCATCCGAGAAGTGAGATCAGCAGTTTCTTCATGTTCCGATTTTGCGGCAAGTGGCGCAGAGGTCAAAGTCAATCAGGCAAAAAAATGCCCGCAGCAGCGGGCATTTTCATAAGTTTCAGAAGCTGAGCTTCTGAAGTCCCTATTACTTGGAAGCAGCAGCGGCTGGCTTCTTGGCGGCAGCCTTCTCAGCGGGAGCAGCGGCCTTCTTGTCAGCGGCTTCCTTCTTGGCAGCGGCCTTCTTGTCAGCAGCTTCCTTCTTGGCAGCGGCCTTCTTGTCAGCAGCTTCCTTCTTGGCAGCGGCCTTCTTGTCAGCAGCTTCCTTCTTGGCATCAGCCTTGGCAGCGGGAGCGGCAGCAGCGGGAGCGGCGGCGGGAGCGGGAGCAGCGGCGGGTGCGGGAGCAGCGGCCGGGGCAGCAGCCTTGGCGGGAGCTTGAGCGTAAACGCCAGCAGCGAAAAGACCAGCAACCAAAGTGGCGAGGAGTTTGTTCATTTTCAGTTTCCTTGAGATAACGTTATTTCAGAAATTCCCCCCAAGCTTTGGAAGGTCTGTCCGTAACGGGGCTGGTTTACCGTCGGTTGACAGAAAACTGCATTTTTTTGGGACTAGAATTCAAAACCGTCTTCAAACCAGTCTGGAACAGGGTCTTTTGTCTGGTTTTGGCCACAAAATTCATCCCAATTCGACCCGTTGATGGAGGAACCGCATGTACCAGCATATCCAGGTGCCACCCCAGGGCGAGAAGATCACGGTCAATGCCGATACCTCGCTGAACGTCCCGGATCAACCGGTGATTCCGTTTATCGAAGGCGATGGCACGGGATTGGACATCACGCCAGTGATGCTCAAGGTGGTTGATGCCGCTGTGGCAAAGGCCTACGGTGGTAAGAGGAAGATCCACTGGATGGAGGTCTATGCGGGTGAGAAGTCGACCAAGGTCTACGGCCCGGACGTCTGGCTGCCGGCAGAAACCTTGCAGGCGTTGCGTGAGTACGTGGTGTCGGTGAAGGGACCGTTGACCACACCTGTGGGGGGTGGCATCCGGTCCCTGAACGTGGCGCTGCGCCAGGAACTCGATCTTTACGTCTGCTTGCGCCCGATCCAGTATTTTGACGGCGTCCCCAGCCCTGTCAAAGAGCCGCAAAAGACCGACATGGTGATCTTCCGTGAAAATTCTGAAGACATTTATGCCGGCATCGAGTTTGAAGCCGAATCCGACCAGGCCAAAAAGCTGATCAATTTTCTGCAGAAGGAGATGGGTGTCACCAAGATACGTTTTCCAGGCACCTCAGGGATCGGCATCAAACCGGTATCGCGTGAAGGCACCGAACGCCTGGTGCGCAAGGCGCTGCAGTACACCATCGACAATGACAAGCCGAGTCTGACGATTGTGCACAAGGGCAACATCATGAAGTACACCGAAGGTGGCTTTCGTGACTGGGCCTATGGTCTTGCGCAAAGGGAGTTTGGTGCCGAACTGATCGATGGTGGACCCTGGTGCAGGTTCCAGAATCCGAAGACAGGCCGGGAGATCACGGTCAAGGACAGCATTGCCGATGCATTCCTTCAGCAAATTCTGCTACGCCCCGCGGAATACAGCGTGATTGCGACCTTGAACTTGAATGGCGACTACATCTCCGACGCCCTGGCAGCCCAGGTTGGGGGCATCGGTATCGCACCGGGGGCGAACCTTTCTGACACTGTCGCATGCTTTGAGGCGACGCATGGCACCGCACCGAAATACGCTGGCAAAGACTACGTGAACCCAGGGTCCGAAATCCTCTCGGCCGAGATGATGCTGCGCCACCTCGGTTGGAGAGAGGCGGCTGATCTGATCATCAGTTCAATGAAGAAGTCCATTGCCAGCAAAAAAGTCACCTATGACTTTGCGCGCTTGATGGAAGGCTCGACGCAGGTCAGCTGCTCTGGCTTTGGCCAAGTGATGATTGGCAACATGTGATACGAGACTTACATCATCAATTCATGATGTAAATCAAATTTTTTCGGCAGTCCGGGCCGGGCGGGCCGGCGCCCATCGAATACAGTCACTTGTTACTGTCCAACCCCATCAGAAAGAGGAATGCCATGGCGTCAAAACCGTCCAAGATAATCTACACGCTGACCGATGAAGCGCCGTTCCTGGCCACGTGTGCGTTCCTGCCCGTCATTCGCGCCTTTGCGGCACCGGCCGGCATCGATGTGGCAGAGTGCGACATCTCGGTCGCCGCACGTGTGCTCGGTGAGTTCCCTGAATGCCTGACGGAAGCACAGAAAGTGCCGGACAACCTGGCAGAGCTTGGCCGCCTGACACAGCTGCCCGAGACCAACATCATCAAGCTGCCCAATATCAGCGCTTCGGTGGGGCAGTTGATGGCCTGCATCAAGGAACTGCAGTCCAAGGGCTACGCCGTACCGGATTACCCGGAAGATCCCAAGACCGACGCCGACAAGGCGATTCGCAGCCGCTACTCCCGCTGCATCGGCAGCGCCGTGAACCCCGTGCTGCGCGAGGGCAACTCGGACCGTCGCGCGCCCAAGGC
>CAIQVX010000023.1 GCA_903875275.1 uncultured beta proteobacterium
CGATTCGAGGCAAGAAGCAAACTCGTCAATATGTGGACTTTCAAGTACCAAGATGATTCGTTTCGAGGGCAGTGAGGTGGCAGCCTCATCGAGGCTCAGTCGGGTAAGGAAGTCCTGGTTACTGTCGCCCAAATACACAAATCCCATATGTTGGCACTCAACGTTTCCAACCCATTGGTCTGGGCAACGAGTCAGTACTCGCGGCGTTAGCGATAGACCTTTAACGACATTCTCGAAGTCTAGGGGTGTAAAAACGTCACTCTGATTGGAAAGGAGTCTTACGTTCTTACGCGGATAGCAAGGCAGCGTGGCACGCTCGTCCAGAGCCGACTGGTGGTAACGCCGCTCGGTCAGTCGCGAGCGACGCCGGTCAAGCTCATCTTGCAAGATCAGGGAGAAGGTTTCAAGGAACGGCTGCTGAGTGGCCTGGGCTTGCAGGATGCGCGTATCGAGCGTGGCGCGAATGCCTGACAGGCGCAGCTCGCGCAGGGCGCAGGGTGCGTTCAATCTCATTCATGCTCATAGTCATTGGGAATCCTCTTCTTGGTTGAACGGCAGTTGGGCGTTTTGCTGTGCCCCCAGGGTGAACAGATCGGCGTAGTCATCGCCCGTACGAATCAGCGGGTGGCTGGGTCAGGGGTAATTCGATTTGTGTGGGCGCGTCTAACAGGCTGAGCGCTTCGCTCAGAAGTTGTTCGGTCAGCGTCTGGATTCGGCGGTAGCTGTAAACCCCCGCAGCCCGGCCGTTCAACTTGGAATTGCCGTTGTTCAAGGGGGGCTCCTTCCGGCGTCAAGAGCAATATCCGGAATTATCTGAAAGATTGGTCTGAAAAACGATTGCGCAAACCTGTTGGCGGGAGTAATGTGTGACGTGCCCCAGTCGGGGGTAGACACTGCCAACCACAAAAGGAGAGAGACATGAGTCAATTGCGTCGTCTGCTTGTCATCGCCAGTGCCTTGCTGGTAGTGTCACCGCTAGCTGTTGCCACGGAGAATTGCTCGGCAGTGCATAACAGCAATTTGGGCGTTTGCCGTAGCGAAACCCGGTCACAGTGTGCTATGGCAACCAAGTATGCAAACAAGTATTGCGCCGGCAGATCGGTCGAGGATCGCCACAAATGCCGTGAATACAGCGCCAAGCGTGATCAGCGCTGTAATGAGATGGGAAATTGCCGGCGCCAGGCGGATGCCGCCTATAAAACCTGTCTGAGTCAGCAACGCAAACGTTGATCCGGGCCGCCTAACCCGCATAGTTCACACAATACAACTGTACGGTCCGACTTAGGCTGATTCCGGTACTCGACAGGTCTGAAGGGTCGTGGAGGGATTGGCTGGTAAGGGGCAGGTCAATCCGATCAACGTTGGAAATGACTTTCCCGAACCAAGTGCCAAAATCCAAGATACATTGGGCATTCGGACTAACAATGCGGCGGTCGTGGCGAGCGGTTATCAGTGACGAGTGACGAGACGCTGGCACTCGGCGAAGTGGTCAAGTGATGGGCTCGATTCCTAAGCCTTTGCGGTATCGCATCGGCTTCTTATCGCATGGGTTGGCAGGACCCCCGAAACAAATTCCAACACAAGTGACAAAAGTCTTACCTTGGGCTTGACCCCAAAGATCGAACTCCACGATATCGTTGCCACGTAGTCTCCCAGGTCCCACGTTCGCCAGTACGTGGTTATGCCCAGCAGCCTGTGATGTGCTGGGTTCTTTTTGTGTGACACCGTACAGACCCGGCGTGGCTGCCTGCTTAGGATCAATGCGTATGAACTTCACCACCGTTGCCCTCACTATATTCCTGCCTCTTGCATGCCTTGCACTTGCCGCTGCGTTGATGCGACTGTTCGACGTGAAAGACGCCACCACAGAGCAGGCACAGGCACAAGCCGAGAGTTTGCTGTCCAAGGTCAACCATGACGTGCGCAAACGTCGCCGGGTTCGGGCTGGAACCGCCAGCAGCGCCATACCGGCCGCCTTTCCGCACCTGAGTTCGCTGAGTACGACCCGAATCAGGTTTCCCTCCGCCTGAGCTTGCAGGCGGCACTTCAAGTACAGCAGTAGGCGGCGCAAAGCAGCCGATCTATACTGTGCCGCATGATGAAAATTACCAGAAGACTGATCGGCCTGGGGGCTATGACACAAGTGCTGGTTCTGTGCACGGCGTGTGGCACAGGCGCGGTTTACAAGGACGAGACCTTCAAGAAGGAATCGCCGTTTCAGCGCGAATTCCAGAGAAGTGAGCAGCGTGCGTGTGAAGCCGCCCAGCGCGCGCTTCTGAGCCAAGGCTACCGGGTCGAGCGCGCCAGCCTCTCCAGTGTTCGAGCCCAAAAAGACTTTCAGCCGGACGACGAGGTCTATACCACCATCGATTTCGACATCACCTGCAAAGCAACCGGCAGCGGCTCAACAGTGTTCGCAAATGCTGTGGAAACGGGTTACAAGCTCAAGAAGGCCAGCAGTGGCGCCAGTCTGAGTATTGCCGGTGGCGGCATCGCCTTGCCTTGGAGCAAGTCGGCCGATTCGCTGGTCAAGGTATCAGGCATGACGATTGTTGACGAGAAGTTCTACCGCCGGTTCTTTGATCTTCTTGCCGAGTACCTGAACAGGTAAACGCCCCGGGGCCCGACTCCATGTGAAGACGTTCAGCGCGGATTTACATAGAATCCGCCAGATCTCCCGCACCGGGCGGCAGCGCATTGCCCGGATTCCGGCTGTGGCGCAGTACTACGCCAAATTGGGTGCCTGAGCAGGGTTGAAGATCAGTCGTCCTGATCCTGGGTGTCTACATCCGAGCCCGGGGGCAGGGCATCGATCGCTGCCTTGACCAGTTGCACGTGTTCCGTCTCTTCGTCGCGGAGTTCGGTGAACAGCGTGCGTACGCTCTCGTCTTTCACGTGCTTGATCGCCTCGTCATAGAACCAGTACGCCTTTTCCTCTGACGACAGGGCCAGCTGCAAGGCTTTGTAGGCCGACATGTTCCAGCGCGGGGCACCGAATTCCGGGGCCTCAACGTCGAAGATGGCGGTCTTGCTGACGCGCATGGGCTTGTCTGCGAACAGTTCCTTGCGGCGCTCGGCCAGTTGTTGTCCGTGTTTGGCTTCATTGATGGCCATCGACTCAAAGATGGACGCGGCATCGACCGCATCACGCCGGCCGATCTGTTCTGCAAAGAAGTCGTAGCGACTCTGCGCTTCTGCCTCGATCAGAATGGCAAGATCGAGTGCATCCATGAGATTGAGGGCGGAAAAGTCAATTTTGACGGACATGGGATCTCCTGTGGTTCATAGTCAATAGCTGTCGCTGACCGGGTCTGCGCAAACCAGCACTGTACCAACCGTTGGGACCCATCTGACTGATGTGGATCAGAAGGAACAGGAAAATCCGCCCACGGCGTGACCTGGTCGGCTTCAGGAATAGCTGCGCGCGTCCTCGATCACCTTGCCATCATTGGGCAGGCTTCCGGGCAGCAGGAATTCGACCACGCCGCGGAGTTTGGTCACGTCGCGAATCGCTTCGCCAATCTTCGCGGCCAGTGCATCCGGCCCACCGCAGGCGGTCTCTACCTTCAGCGTCATGGCGTCATTGGCCATCTCGCCGGTCACCACCAGACGGGCACGCGCCACTTCGGGAAAGCGCTTGACGATGTCGGCAACCTGCCCCGGGTGGACGAACATGCCGCGGATCTTGGTGGTCTGATCCGCGCGTCCCATCCAGCCCTTGATGCGGGTGTTGGTGCGCCCGCTCGGGCAGGGTCCTGGCAGAACGGCCGACAAATCGCCGGTACCAAAGCGGATCAAAGGGTAGGTCGGGTTCAGCGTGGTCACGACGACTTCGCCGACTTCACCCGGCGCCACCGGGTCACCCGTGCCCGGGCGAACGATTTCGACGATCACGCCCTCGTCGATCACCAGTCCTTCGCGCGCTGCGGTCTCAAAGGCGATGGAGCCAACGTCGGCCGTGGCATAGCACTGGTAGCCGGCCACACCGCGCTCGGCAAACCAGTCTCGCAGCGAAGGCGGAAAGGCTTCGCCGCCAAACATGGCTTTCTTCACGCTGGGCAGGGCGACGCCCATTTCGGCCGCTTTGTCGATGATGATCTTCAGGAAGCTGGGCGTACCGATATAGCCGGCCGGCCGCAGTTCGGCCATGGTTTGTACTTGTTGCTCGGTCTGGCCGGTGCCGCCGGCAAAGACGGTGCAACCGAGTGCATGCGCACCGGATTCCATCATGGATCCGGCGGGAACAAAGTGGTAGCTGAAGCAGTTGTGGATCAGCTCACCCGGTCGAAAGCCCGCCGCAAAGATGGCGCGCGCCATACGCCAATAGTCTTTGGCTGCACCCTCTGGTTCATAAATCGGCCCGGGGCTGGCAAAAATTCGCGGCATGTGATTGCCGTAGCCGACAGCGCTGAAGCCACCGAACACGTCGCCACCGGCAACAGCCCGGCTGGCTTGCTGACGTTCCAGCAGTTCGTGCTTGCGAATCACGGGTAAGGCGGCCAGTGCTTGCCTGCTCGTGACC
>CAIQVX010000024.1 GCA_903875275.1 uncultured beta proteobacterium
CACGGCCGAGTCAGTGAGTTCGAGTGCAACAGCGGCAGTGGCTAATGTCAATGATGCGCCCACTGGCGCGGTCACGATCACGGGCACTGCCACCCAAGGCCAGACACTCACGGCTTCAAACACGCTGGATGACCTTGACGGCATTGGCACCATCAGCTACCAGTGGAAGGCTAATGGGGTCAACATAGCCAGTGCAACCAAAGCCACTTACGTATTGACCAGTACCGATGTCGGTAAAACCATTACCGTCTCAGCCAGTTACAAAGACGGCCATGGCACCGCTGAATCTGTGACCAGCGAAGCCACCCACATCGTTGGCGGCGTCGCCTCGACCGGGGCCGACCTGCTGATCGGCACAGACGGTGCCGATACCCTGGATGGCCTGGCAGGAATAGACACCTTGATGGGTGGATTGGGAAACGACACCTACGTGGTGAATGTCCCGACAGACCTTGTGGTTGAGAACCCTGGCGAAGGCACCGACCTGGTCAACGTGGCCTTCACCGCTGCGGGCACTTACCTTCTCACCGCCAACGTCGAGAATGCCACGGTAACAGCGGCGGCAAGCCTCAAAGTCAATCTGACCGGCAATGCCGAAAACAACCTGCTCACAGGCAATGCAGCCGTCAACACCCTGATCGGTGGCCTGGGTGATGACACCCTGATTGGCGGTGCCGGTGCGGACAGCCTGCTTGGTGGCGCTGGCAACGACCTGTATGTCTTGGATGTCATCACAGACATCGTCAACGAAACGGTTACCGGAAGCGCTGGCATCGATCAAGTCAACCTGGGCTTTGCGGCAGCGGGAACCTATGTGCTCACCGCCGGCGTGGAGAACGCACTGGTGACCTCTGCCACTGCGGCCATCAACGTCACGGGCAATGCCTCCAACAACCACCTCAGCGGTAACGCTGTGGCCAACACCCTCAGTGGCCTTGCCGGCAACGACACCCTGCTCGGTGGCGATGGCAACGACTCACTGCTCGGTGGCGATGGCGACGACCTGCTCGATGGCGGCAAAGGCGTTGACGTGGTCGATGGTGGCATTGGCCTTGACACCCTGGTGGTCCTGGGCAACTTTGCCGATTACAGCCGAAGCCGCCCCAACGCAACCGACACCGTTTTGCTCAACGCCACCACTGGCGAGAGCCTGACCTTGCGCGGCATAGAACAGGTCAACTTCCAGGACGGCTCCAGGACACTGGCAGAAGTGCAGTTCAATTGCCCCAGCGTGGGCAACGACACCCTGGTCGGTACAGATGGCGATGACACCATCAACGGCATGGCCGGTAGCGACAACATGACCGGTGGACTCGGAGACGACACTTACATTGTCGATGTCGCAGCCGATGTGGTAGTCGAGAACTCAGGCGAAGGTACGGATCAGGTCAACGTGGCCTTCACCGCTGCCGGCACTTATATTCTCTCGGCCAATGTCGAAAACGCCACAGTTACAGCTGCTGCCACCGTGGCAGCCAGTGTGACCGGCAATTCAGAGAACAACCTGATCATCGGCAACGCGGCAGCCAACACCCTCACTGGCCTGGCCGGCAACGACACCCTCAACGGTGGCGCAGGCACTGACAGCCTGATCGGTGGCGCTGGAGATGACACCTACTTTGTCGATGTGGCCACCGACATCATCAACGAAACCGTGGTTGGCAGTGACGGCGTTGATCTGGTCAACGTCGCCTTTACTGCGGCTGGCACCTATGTGATGGCGGCCAGCGTCGAGAACGGAACCATCACAGCCGCACCGGCGCTGGCGGTCAACCTCACAGGCAATGCCAGTGACAACATCCTCACCGGTAATGCAGGCAAGAACACCCTGCTGGGCATGGCCGGAGCCGACACGCTCTACGCAGGCACAGGCATTGACATCGTTGATGGCGGCACCGAGAGCGACACCCTGGTGGTACTGGACGTCTTTGCCCACTACACCCGCAGCCGCCCCAATGCGACTGACACCGTACTGGTCAATGCCGGAACCGGTGAAGCCATCACAATTCGCAATATTGAGAACATTACATTTGCAGACGGAACCCTCAGCCTGGCAGAGGTTCAGTTCAATGTGGCCAGCACCGGCAATGACGCACTGACGGGAAGTTCCGGCGCCGATCTGTTTGATGGCCTGGCTGGCAACGACACAATTACCGGACTTGACGGCAATGACACCCTGATCGGTGGTCTGGGGACCGACAGCCTGATTGGTGGAACAGGAGACGACACTTACGCAATTGACGTAGCCGGTGATTTGGTGGTGGAGAACGCGGGTGAAGGCATTGATCTGGTCAATGTGGGCTTTACGGCTGCCGCTACTTACGTCCTGGCAGCCAACATCGAGAATGCGACGGTGACCGCCGCAGCGACCTTGAAAGTGAATCTGACCGGCAATGCCGAGAACAACCTGCTTACAGGCAATGCGGCTGTGAACACCCTGATCGGTGGCCTGGGTGACGACACGCTCAATGGTGGTGCTGGTGCAGACAGTCTGCTGGGCGGTGCCGGCAATGACCTGTATGTGCTGGACATCATCACGGACATCGTCAACGAAACAGCTGCCGGCAGTGATGGCATTGACCAGGTCAATCTGGGCTTTGCTGCAGCAGGCACCTATATTCTGACGACCGGGGTGGAGAACGCGCTGGTGACCTCAGTGAGCGCAGCCATCAGCGTCACTGGCAATGCATCAAACAACCTTCTGAGTGGCAACGGCGCAGCCAACAAGCTCAGCGGACTGGCGGGCAATGACACACTGGACGGCGGCGCCGGCAAAGACACTTTGACCGGGGGTGCCGGTAATGACACCTTTGTGTTTGACACTGCGCTCAATGCCAGCACCAATGTGGACACGGTGGCCGACTTTGTATCTGGCACGGACAAGATTGCGCTGGATCACACGGTCTTTGGCTCGATTGGTCTGGGAGCCCTGGCTGCAGCCAGTCTGGTGTCTGGCACCAATCCGGTGGCGCTGAGTGCAGATGACTTTATTCTGTACAGCACGTCCAGTGGCACTCTTTATTACGACCCCGACGGATCGGGTGCACAAGCACAAGTGGCATTTGCCATTCTTACCGGGCATCCAGCGCTTTCGGCGGCTGACTTGTGGGGCATTTGAGGCAGGATGATCCAACGGAAGTTTCTTTTCATTCACCAGAACTTTCCTGGCCAGTTTGTACATGTTGCCAGCGCTTTGGTTCGTCTGGGCCACGAGGTTGTGGCGCTTGGTATCAAGGGGCGTGCGTTGCCAGGCGTCAGGTACGTCCGATATGAGCCCAAGCCCCCCAAGCCCCCCAAGCAGCTCTCCGAGGTGGAAGCGGCAAGGGACTTTGAGACTAAAGTTCTGCGCGGTGTTGCCTGCGCCCAAGCCATGGAGCAGCTCAAAGCAGGTGGGTTCACGCCTGACACCATCGTTGCCCATCCGGGCTGGGGTGAATCCCTGTTCTGCAAGGATGTGTGGCCCCGGGCGCGGCTCATCATGTTTGCCGAATTCTTATGCGTTCGAGGGATCTGACTACAACTTTGACGCCGAGTTTGCCCAAGACAGTCTGGCTGCCAGAGCTCGTTTGCGCCTGAAAAACAGCGTGCATCGGCAGGCTTTGCACGCAGCCGATGCTGTCTACACTCCGACGCGCTGGCAGTACAGCCAGTTTCCAGCCGCGTACAAACACAAGATCAGCGTCATTTTTGACGGAATTGATACCGCACTGGTCGCGCCTAAACAGCAAGCACGCATTCATTTGAAGAGAGATAACCTGACATTGACTGCGGCGGATGAAGTGATCACCTTTGTCAACCGCAATCTGGAGCCCTACAGGGGCTTTCATGTGTTCATGCGAGCACTGCCAGAAATATTGAAGCAGCGACCCAAGGCGCATTATCAGGACTATCTGAGTGTGATCCAGAATTCGAGTTGTCATGTTTACCTGACCTATCCTTTTGTGCTGTCTTGGAGTTGTTTGGAAGTCCTGAGTGCTGGCCGCGTCGTGGTGGCCAGCAACACTGGCCCGGTGCAGGAGGTCATCGAACACGGCGTCAATGGATTGTTGTTTGATTTCTTTGACGCGGCTGCACTCTCGACGCAGGTGATCGATGTGTTGGCCCAACCTGAGAACTATCGGGATTTGGGCCGGCGAGCCCGGGAGACTGTACTTGAGCGCTATGACCTGAAATCCAAGTGCCTGCCGCAGCAACTGGAGCTGATTGGCGGTACGCGCCTCTGAGGAGGATCCTTGCCTCATGCGGCGACGCGCATCTCTCGCACCAACGCCCGGAGCAACTCTGTCATATCTGGCGGTCCGGCAGCAACTCGCGGTGCCGCCAAATCCCGAATGATCCTATTTCCGGCAGTTGACAGGGCGTAAACCGGCGGCAAGCTAGACTGGGCGCCAGTTTCAACGGATATATCGAGGCCACCAAATGGGTGAAGCAAAAAGGCGTCAACTTGCTGTCCAAACGCAGGCACTGGAGGCCATGGCGGTGGACACGCCGGGCGGTCGAATTCACGTGCAGTGGGACCATGGCGCCAGCGCCACGCCGAGCGCACAGCTGACCTTTTTCGCCGAGTTCTTGGCCACCACCGGGGTGGCTGACGTTCATTGCTAATCAGGCGTTTTTATTTGATTGAGGAGAGCGACATGAGCCAAGCAAAAACACTGACCCCGCAGGAACTGCGTCGCGTTCTGGACTACGTGGCAACACGCAAACACGCTGCACGTGAGCATTCCGGTCCAACGTGACCGATGATTCCAGGATCGTGACCGCAGGGATTCTGGCAACGTATCGCTCAACGCACTGCCAGTGGCTCCAATACGCCGATCATGGAATGGAGCCTATACGGCGGTCGGTGACACGCAAAAAGGGAAACTGAGTGGTTGAGCTTCTCCCAGTCCTTTTCGAACAAACGGGAGTGGTCAGACTTTCTTGGCAGAGGCGCGCGCTTTGCCTTTGCCGGTTTTTTTATCGAGCGCATCAAAAAGTTCTTTCGCAGAGCCGTAACGCGCCGCCGTCATTTGGCGGGCAACTTGCAACTGGTCGCTCAGCGAGCGTTCACTGTTCTTGTGCCAGAATGAAATCGAACACCAACGGGAGAGCCTGTGGAACCGCCTTTCAACCACAACTTCGATGAAGTTCGAAGCCTGGATAGACTTGCTGGACCAATCGAGTTCGATCAAGTCCACAACGTGCGTGCCATCAATGTCGTCGAAGGTTTTATCCGTAATGCAGTGGTGACCGGGATCTTCGAACTTGCAACTGATCTGGTTGATCCATTTGACACCTACGCGGGTCGTCCCCGCGTTCAGGTGCAGTGCCTTTAGCATGGGCGAAAACCGAGAAACTCATGGATGCATCTGACACTTCTTGGCGAGTACGAGGTGCTTGAAAACGTAGGTGCAAGTTTGACCCTCGCAACTGCTTGTTCACTTGATCACGCAGCACTTCGTCGCCCGCAAGCAACAAATTGGGCAGTGACAAAAACGTGACGACAGACAATTTCGATGCGTAACCTATTGATTGTTAATGATAATTTTATGTGCGCTTAACGCCAGGTACATCCACACCTCGCTGGGCCTGCGCTATCTGCTGGCGAACATGGGGGACCTGAAGGCGCAGACGGCGATGCGCGAATTCACTGTTGCGCGCAAGCCGCAGGAAATTGCTTTGGAACTGCTGGCGCTGCTTGGTCCACAGCAGGATGGTGCGGCGCAGATCATTGGCCTGGGCGTGTACATCTGGAACGTGACGCAAAGCACCGAGCTGGTACGCCTGCTCAAGGCAGCGCGACCGGCCGTCAGGATTGTGCTGGGGGGCCCCGAGGTCAGCCATGAAGTCGAACTGCAGGAAATTACTCGACTGGCGGACTTCGTCATCACCGGCTGGGGCGATGTGAGTTTTCCGAAACTCTGTCGTGCCCTACTGGACGGACCCCAACCGGTGATGAAAGTGATCGAGGGCGAGCACCCCCCCTTGAACGAGATTGCCCTGCCCTACGATGAATACAGCGACGCCGACCTGGCGCACCGCCTGCTTTACGTGGAGGCCTCGCGCGGCTGCCCGTTCAAGTGCGAATTCTGTTTGAGTTCGCTCGATCAGACCGCCTGGGCCTTTGATCTGGAGAAGTTCCTGGCAGCAATGCAGGTATTGCACCAGCGCGGCGCGCGCCACTTCAAGTTTGTGGACCGGACTTTCAATCTGAAAATTGACGCCTCCGTGCGCATTTTGCAGTTCTTTCTGGAACGCCTGACCGAAGGCATGTTCCTGCATTTCGAGCTCGTTCCAGACCATTTGCCCGAGCGCCTGAAAGACCTGATCGTGCAGTTTCCTCCGGGCGTACTGCAGTTTGAAATCGGAGTCCAGAGTTTCAACCCGGAAGTCCAGGAGCGTATTTCACGGCGACAGGACAACGCGAAGACCGAGGTCAATCTGCGCTGGCTGGCCAAAGCGTCCCATGCCCATCTGCACGCGGATCTGATTTTCGGCCTGCCCGGTGAAACGCTGGAAAGCTTTGCTGCCGGCTTTGACCGCTTGTATGCACTGCGGCCCGACGAAATTCAGCTGGGCGTTTTGAAGCGTTTGCGCGGCACGCCGATAGAGCGCCACAGCGCGGAGCAGGTCATGGTTTATGAAACTGAACCACCCTATACCGTGCTGCAAACCGGCGTGCTGGACGCAGCCACGGTTCAGCGCTTCAAGCGCTTCGCGCGCTACTGGGATCTGCTTGCCAACTCGGGACGCTTCAAGCAGACTTTGCCGATGTTGCTGGAGCAGGACCGGCATTCGCCGTTCCATACCTTCCTGGCTTTCTCCGACTGGCTCTGGCAGCGTACCGGCAAGACCAGCGAGCTGTCGCCGGAACTGCTGGTGGATGCGCTGGCTGACTATCTCTGTGGTGATTGCGGCATGAGCCGCCAGGAGGTGCCACAGGCGCTGCTGTCCGACTACACCGGCAGCGGGGCCCGAGCCAGTCCACACGCTTTGCAAGGACTGTTGCCCAGGCAGCTTGCGCCGGCGATGCGCAAGCCAAAGAGTCTGGTGCAAAGGCAGGGACGGCATCTGGAGCCCAATCAGGCTCTAAGATAGCGCGATGAGCAATAAATCCAGATTCTGGGCCGACCTGACAACGCAGGACTTTGCCCGACTAATCAGCAGCGGCGAGTCAGCACAGACGATTGCCGTGCTGCCGGTCGCGGCCACCGAACAGCATG
>CAIQVX010000025.1 GCA_903875275.1 uncultured beta proteobacterium
AACCGCAGGTTAATTTGCGGTTTTATCCGCGGTTTAGTTTTAGAACCACACAAGCAGTGCGCAATGTGCTGCGCGAAAGGGCCTGTGTGGACCGGTGCAAGCTCTTAAACTGCTTCGAAAGCTTGCGTGTCCTGCCACCAGCTCAAAACCAGCTCGACGGATTCTTCAACCGTCAAGTTCGAGTTGTCCAGCAACCGGGCGTCTCGTGCCGCCTTCAGAGGCGCTACGCTACGGGACGAATCCCGCGCATCACGCGCCTGCAAGTCAGCGCAAAGGGAAGAGAGTGTAGTCGAAATTCCCTTTGAAATCAATTGTTTATAGCGCCTCTGCGCTCGTTGCTCGGCGCTTGCCGTCAAAAACACCTTGAGCGCGGAATCCGGGAAGATCACCGTGCCCATGTCGCGGCCATCGGCAATCAGTCCCGGCAACTGCCTGAAGCCCTGTTGCAAAGCAACAAGAGCCAGCCTGACCTTGGGCAGGGCCGACACCAGGGAGGCGTTCATGCCGGCCTCTTCGCTGCGAATCGCCTCGCTGATGTCAAGGCCGTTCAGGAGCACCCGGTCAGCCGAGAACTGGATCGCCAAACCCGCAACCAGGTCGGCAATCGCTTGCTCATGCGCACCGTCGAGTGCGAGACCGGCTTGCATTGAAGCCAGTGCGCTGATGCGGTAGAGCGATCCGGAGTCCAGTAAGTGGTAGCCCAGTTGGCTGGCCAGTGCCGCTGCCAGCGTGCCCTTGCCGGACGCGCTGGGCCCATCGACGCAAATGATGGGGATGGATGTGGCGCCTGTCTGCACCACCGAAAACAGCGCTTCAAAGTAGTCCGGAAAGGTCTTGGCAACGCATTTGGGGTCCTCAATGCGCACTGGCAGAGCGGCAGGATTGAAAGCCGCCAGCGCAAAACACATGGCCATGCGGTGATCGTCATAGGTGTGGATGCGGGCAGTGCGCCAGTCGGCGCTTGTCGCTGGCGCAGTGATGCGAAGGAAATCCGGACCTTCCTGCACGCTGGCACCGAGCTTGCGCAACTCCCCAGCCATGGCGGCCAGACGGTCGGTCTCCTTGACACGCCAACTGGCAATATTTCGTAGAGTGGTGGTGCCCTGCGCATACAGGGCCATGATCGCCAGGGTCATGGCCGCATCCGGGATGTGATTGCAGTCCAGCGCGATGGCTTTGAGCGGCCACTGCCCGCGTGAAATCTCCAGCCAGTTGGGTCCGCTGGTCACTTGGGCACCCATCATTCGTGCCGCATCAATGAAGCGGATGTCACCCTGGATCGAGTCTGCGCCAACACCCTCAATGCGCAGGCAACTGTGTTGCGCGCCGGGCCGCGCTATGGCACCCAGGGCAATAAAATAGCTGGCCGACGAGGCGTCCGCTTCCACATGCAGCGTGCCGGGAGATTTGAACTGGCTGCCAGCCGTAATCGTGAAGCTCTGCCAGCCATCGCGCACCACGTCGATGCCAAAGCGCGCCAGCAGCTTGAGTGTGATCTCGATGTACGGGCGCGAGATCAACTCCCCTACCACTTCGATCCGGATTTCCTGGCTGGATGCCGCCAGCGGCAAGGCCATCAGCAGCGCGGTCAGAAACTGGCTGGAGACATCGCCCCGAACCCGGATCGGCTGCCGCAGCGACAGCGTTGGCTTGCCAATGCGCAGCGGCGGGTAGCCGTCCTGTCCCAGGTAGACAATCTGGCACCCCAGTTGGCGCAGCGCATCGACCAGGTCACCAATGGGCCGCTCGTGCATGCGCGGAACACCGCGCAGTTCAAAATCGCCACCCATGACCGCCAGGGCCGCCGTCAGCGGACGGATCGCAGTGCCGGCGTTGCCCATGAACAAGTGGGCCGCAGTGTTGCGGGGTGCGCCACCCAGACCGTCGATCCGGGTGCTGGTGCCACTTTGATGCACGCCACAGCCCAAGGCACGCAAGGCATCGAGCATGACGCGGGTGTCGTCCGAGTCCAGCAGATCGTGCAGGGTGGTGCTGCCCTGGCTCAGCGCAGACAGCAGGAGTACCCGGTTCGATATGCTCTTGGAGCCTGGCAGTGCGACGCTACCCCCGGCCGACGTCAGATGCGGTATGTCAAGAAACGCGGTGGAAAACATTATTTTTGCTGCTGTCCCATGCGCCACTTGGCACGGCTCAGGCTGGCGCGGTCAAGCAGGCCTTCAAGTGCCTCGCCGTTGCCGCTGGAGATCATCAACTCCAGTGCCTGCAGGCTGTGCTGAAAAATTTTCAGTTGCGAGAGCAACTCCTCGTGGTTCGACAGCATGATGTCGCGCCACATCTTGGCATCGCTGGCGGCGATCCGCGAAAAATCGCGAAAACCTGGCCCGGCCAAGGATAGGTACTCTTTCCCCTGGGGCTGGCCCGCGACGGCGTTCATGAGCGCAAACGAAAGCAGATGCGGTAGATGACTGACTGCGGCAAATGCGGCATCGTGCGATTCGGGTGACATCGTGACAACGCGGCAACCCAGTGCAGTCCAGACCTCAAGTGCCTTTTGCAACTGAGCCGGTAAGGTGCGTTCAATCGGCGTCAGAATCACCTGCTTTCCATGGTACAGGTCGGCGTCGGCGTTTTCCGCCCCGGAGACTTCCCGTCCCGCCACGGGGTGCGCCGGCACGAAGGATCCGATCTGCTCGCGCAAGGCTCTGCGTCCAGCATCAATCACATCGCGCTTGGTGGAGCCCACATCCATGATCAGCATCTCAGGCGTTACCAGGTGCTGGATGGACCTGAGCGTGGCTTCCGTCGCCGCAACCGGCACGGCCAGCAGCACAATATCGGCGCCGGCCGCTGCCTGCGGCGCAGAGTTCGCAGACATGTCGATCACACCGAGTTCGCGCGCGTGCTCGGTGCTCTGCATCGACTTGTTGTACCCGACTACACGCTTGACCAGACCGGCGCGCTTGAGGGCCAGCGCGAACGAGCCGCCCATCAAGCCACAACCAATGATGCCAAGTTGCTCAAACATTATTCGGCCACCGGATAACTGCCCAGAAGTTTGTAAAACGCAGAAAGTTTTTGCAGGTCCGCCAGCGCTGCGGCCACGTGGGGCTGCGAGGGGTGACCCTCAACGTCAATATAGAAATAATATTCCCACTGCCCGGTGCGCGCCGGGCGCGATTCAAAACGCGTCATCGACACGCCGTACGTCTTCAGCGGCACCAGCAGGTCGTGCACGGCGCCAGGACGGTTCGGTACCGACACGATCAGGCTGGTGCAGTCCTTGCCTGAGGGCGGCGGTGTACCCACCGTTTGCGGCAGACAGATGATGGCAAAGCGCGTGCGGTTGTAGGCCTCGTCCTGAATCGCATGGGCTGCAATGTGCAAACCAAACTGGGTCGCTGCGCGCTCGCTGGCCAATCCGGCCCAGGCCGGGTTGGTGGTGGCCAGGCGGGCGCCCTCGGCGTTGCTGGAGACAGGTCTGCGCTCTGCGTGCGGCAAATGCTTGGACAGCCAGGCCTGGCA
>CAIQVX010000026.1 GCA_903875275.1 uncultured beta proteobacterium
ATCAGGCATCACCAAGCTGATGCTCAGCGAAGGCAAGAACTTCCCCGAACTGGCCCTGTTCTACCAGCAGGAAGTGATCCAGCCGGCCCACCTGCTGATTGCGCGCATCCTGCAGCGTGGCGTGGACCGCGGTGAATTTGCGCCACTCGACATGAAATACGCGGTCTTCGCCGTCCTGGCACCCATGATCTTTCTGCAACTTCTGATGCATTCCAACACGGCCTACTATGGTTCGACTGCGCACACCGAAGTGGTACCTGAAGAATATCTGGCCAGTCAGCTTCAGATCATTCTTGCCGGCCTTTGCGTGCGGCCCGCTGCCGCTGTGACAAATAAAGGAAATCACCGCTTATGAAACGCTGGATGAAATGGGCGCTGCTGGTGCTGCTGGCCGGTTTGCTTGCAAGTGGTGTCTGGCGCGCTTTGTCGGGTCGCCAGGCACAGCAGGCCACACTGGCCAGACAGACAAACCTTGGCAGTCAGACCGTGGTCGAACTCACGGCGATTGACATGGTGGAGGTCAGGTCAAGCGAACTGGCACTGGGTCTGCCCATCTCAGGTTCGCTCAAAGCCGTCAATTCGGCCATTGTCAAGGCCCGCGTCGCCGGTGAATTGCAGGAACTCGCGGTGCGCGAAGGCGACACGGTCAGGACCGGCCAGATCATCGCCAGGGTCGACCCGACGGAATACCAGGCGCGCCTGCGCCAGGCCCAGCAACTGGCTGAATCTGCCAAGGCCCAGGTCGATATTGCCCGCCGCAGTTTCGACAACAACCGCTCGCTGGTGGAGCAGGGCTTCATCTCCAGGACCGCGCTCGACACCTCACTGGCCAGTCTGGCCGCCGCTGAGGCGAGTTTCCGGGCTGCGCAGGCCGGCTCCGAGGTCGCCGCCAAGTCGCTGGAAGACACTATCCTGCGAGCGCCCCTGAGCGGCCTGGTTTCGCAGCGTCTGGCACAGCCGGGTGAACGGGTCGCTCCGGAAGCGCGGATTGTGGAGATCGTCGATCTGGGCCGGATCGAACTCGAAGCCAGCCTGAGCGCGGCCGAATCGCTGCAATTGCGACTCGGACAGATCGCCGTGCTGCAGATCGAGGGCTCGGCCAGCCCGGTTTCTGCACGCGTGGTGCGGATCAACCCCAGCGCCGTTGCCGGCAGCCGCGCCGTGACGGCCTACCTGGCCGTGGATTCCGCTCCCGGTCTGCGCCAGGGGCTGTTTGCCCAGGGGACTCTGGGCACAGCCCGGTTGCAGACGCTGGCGGTCGCGTTGAGCGCCGTGCGCACCGACAAGCCGCAACCGTATGTCCAGTTGATCGAGCAGCAGCAGGTCCGCCACCAGACCGTGGAACTGGGCGCACGCGGCGAACTCGATGGGCAGGCCATGGTGGCCGTCAAGGGCGTGAGCGAAAACGCCAGGGTGATTTCCGGCAAGCTTGGCACCCTGCGCGATGGCACAGCGGTCAGGTTCGCAGCGGCCACCAGCGGCGCAGGCAAGTAGCGCATGTGGTTCACTCGCGTCAGTCTCCAGAATCCGGTCTTTGCCACCATGGTCATGCTGGCCATCGTGGTGCTGGGCCTGTTTTCGTACCAGCGTCTGCAGGTCGATCAGTTTCCGAATGTTGACTTTCCGGTGGTGGTGGTTACCGCGGAATACCCGGGTGCCTCACCCGAAATCGTTGAGAGCGAAGTCACCAAGAAGATCGAGGAAGGCGTCAACTCCATCGCCGGCATCAACGCCCTGACCTCACGCAGCTACGAGGGCATGTCGGTGGTCATCATCGAATTCCAGTTGCACATCAATGGCCGCAAGGCGGCAGACGACGTGCGTGAAAAAGTGGCCATCGTGCGCCCCACCCTGCGCACCGAGGTCAAGGAACCGCGCGTGCTGCGCTTCGACCCTGCCAGCAAAGCCGTCTGGTCCCTCGCTGTGTTAGCAACCCCCACGCTTGCCATTTCATGTGCTGCGCTGCCCCCCGAGGGGGTGCGTTCTTGCTTGGAGCGGTCCGGCGCGACGCACAACAGCCCTGCGGGCGTGAAATCCATGTCAGAGGTTGAGCTGACCAACTGGGCTGATCAGACCCTGCGCAAGCGCCTGGAAAACGTGCGTGGCGTGGGCTCGGTGACCGTGGTCGGCGGCACCAAGCGCGAGATCAACATCTACCTCAAACCACTGGCGCTGGAGGCTTTCGGCGTGACGCCCGAACAGGTGGTGGCTGCGGTCAACTATGAGAATCAGGATCTGCCGATGGGGGCCATCCGATCGTTGGAACAGGAGCGCGTGGTCAAGATCCAGGCGCGCATGCAACGCCCGGAGGACTTCAGCCGCATCATCGTTGCGCGCAAAGCGGGCGTGCCGGTGCGGATCGGCCAGATTGCCGATGTGGTCGACGGCGCCCAGGAAACCGACACGCTGGCCCTGTACAGCGGTCAGCGCACGCTGCTGCTGACGGTGCAAAAAGCCCAGGACGAGAACACCATTGCCGTGATTGACGGACTGCACAAAACGGTGGCGGCGATGAAGGCCGAACTGCCCGCCGGCGTAAGGCTGGAGCCGGTCTACGACGGCTCACGCCAGATCCGGGTGGCCGTTGAAAACGTGCGCGAGACCCTGCTCGAAGGCGCCCTGCTGACGATCCTGATCGTGTTCCTGTTTCTCAATTCCTGGCGTTCCACGGTCATCACCGGCCTGACGCTGCCGATCGCGCTGATCGGCACCTTCCTCTTCATGAACCTGTTTGGCTTCACCATCAACATGATCACGCTGATGGCGCTGAGCCTGTGTGTTGGTCTGCTCATCGACGACGCCATTGTGGTACGCGAGAACATCGTGCGCCATGTCCAGATGGGGAAAAAAGCGTACCCGGCGGCGCTCGATGGAACCCAGGAAATCGGCCTCGCGGTGCTGGCCACCACACTGTCGATCGTGGCCGTGTTCATGCCCATCGGTTTCATGGGTGGCATCATCGGCAAGTTCTTCCACGAGTTCGGCATCACCATCGTCGCCGCCGTGCTGATCTCCATGTTTGTCAGCTTCACGCTCGACCCCATGCTGTCCTCGGTCTGGCATGACCCCAGCATCCACGCCCATGGCCGCCAGGGCCCGCCGGTCACGTTCTACGACCGCAGCATTGGCCGTGTCACCGGCTGGTTTGACCACGCCACCGACTACCTGACCGGCGCCTACCAGACCCTGCTCGGCTGGTCCCTGGTGCACAAGCTCAAGACCCTGCTTCTGGCACTGGTCATCTTTGTCACCAGCGTCTTCATGGTGCCGCTGCTGGGCACCGAATTTGTGCCATCGGCCGATTTCTCGGAGACCTGGCTTAACTTCTACACCCCTATGGGCTCCTCCATCGAAGTCACTGAAGGCAAGGTCAAGCAGGTTGAGGCGATCCTGCGCAGTTACCCCGAAGTGAGCTATTCGCTGGCGACCATCAACACCGGCAGCGCCACTGGCAAGAGCTACGCCAATTACTACATCCGCCTGGTCGACCGCAAGGACCGCAAGCGCAGCGTCGACGAGTTGTCGTCGGCGCTGCGTGAACGCCTGAAGCAGGTCAGCGGCATCACGGTCACCCATGTCGGCCTGATGGATCCTGTGGGCGGCCAGAAGCAGATCGAGTTTTCGCTGCAAGGACAGGATCTTGCGGAACTTGAGCGCCTTGCGCAGCTGGTGATGCAGAAAATTCGCCCGATTGCGGGCCTGGTGGACCTGGATTCCAGCGCAAAACCGAACAAGCCCACGCTGGAGGTGGCGGTCCAGCGCGACGCGGCGTCCGATCTGGGACTGGGCGTCGGCCAGATCGCCAGCGCCTTGCGCACGCTGGTGGCGGGTCAGACCGTGGGCAACTGGCGTGCCCCCGATGACCAGACCTACGACGTCAACGTGCGCCTGGCACCACTCGCCCGAAACAGTGCGGACGACCTGCAACATCTGCCGTTCACACTGGGAGCGAATGCCGACGGCAGCGCACGCATCGTGCGCCTGAACCAGATTGCCTCCATCACGGAGTCAACCGGACCGAACCAGATCAACCGGCGTGACATGACGCGTGAAGTGGCGATCAGCACCAATGTCTATCAGCGCTCGGTCGGCAAGGTATCGGACGACATCAAGGCGGCACTGGCGAGCGTGCGCTTTCCGCCCGGCTACCGCTACCAGATGGGCGGATCCACCAAGAACATGGCCGAGTCCTTCGACTACGCCATATCGGCGCTGATGCTGGCCATCGTCTTCATCTACATGATTCTGGCGAGCCAGTTCAAGAGCTTCTTCCAGCCACTGGCCCTGATGACGGCCTTGCCACTGACCTTGATCGGTGTCGTGCTGGCGCTGCTGATGTTCGGCTCCACCCTGTCGATGTTCTCCATCATCGGGATCGTGATGCTGATGGGCCTGGTCACCAAAAACGCGATCCTGCTGGTGGATTTCGCGATCCGCGCCCGCGAGGATGGCATGGAGCGCAGCGAGGCGCTTCTGATGGCAGCCCGGGTGCGGCTGCGCCCGATTCTGATGACCACACTGGCAATGATCTTTGGCATGCTGCCGCTGGCCTTTGCACTGACCGAAGGCTCGGAGCAGCGCGCCCCCATGGGCCAAGCCGTCATTGGCGGCGTCATCACGTCCTCGCTGTTGACGCTGGTGGTGGTACCGGTGGTCTACTGCTATATGGATGATCTGGCGCAATGGCTGCGCCGGCGCTGGGGCGCTGCCGAAGGCGCCAGCGGGTAAAATTTCGCAGAATTCGTCAACCAATTGCCCCCTGGAGTACCGAAATGAACTATGAACAAGCCCGCTTCAACATGATCGAACAGCAGATCCGTCCCTGGAACGTTCTGGACGATCAGGTGCTGCATCTGCTGTCCGTGGTGAAGCGGGAAGACTTTGTGCCACTGGCGCACAAGGCTCTGGCCTTTGTTGACATGGAGATTCCCCTGGGTCACGGCCAACGCATGCTCGCGCCAAGGCTGGAAGCGCGCCTGCTGCAAGATGCGGCTGTGCAAAAACACGAGAAGGTCCTGGAAATCGGCGCGGGCTCGGGCTACCTGACCGCCCTGCTGGCACACCAGGCACAACGTGTCATCGCCCTTGAAATCGAGCCCGAGCTGGCTGCCATGGCGCGTGCCAATCTGCAGAAGGCCGGGGTCCACAACGCCGAAGTGCGCCAGTTTGATGGCGCTGTCGGAGCCGCTGCAGAGGGTCCCTTCGACGTCATCATGCTCGGCGGATGTGTCGCCGAAGTGCCGCAGAATCTGCTGTCGCAACTCAAGATCGGTGGCCGGTTGGTCGCCATCGTGGGGCAGGACCCGGTGATGCGTGCCACCATCATCACACGCGGCACCGAAACTGAATTCTCGACGCGCCAACCCTGGGACAGTGCAGCCCCGACGCTGGTCAATTTTCCGGTACCCTCACCGTTTCGCTTCTGATTCTTACCGAAGGCCTTCATGAACACGTTTCGCCTGCTACCCCTTTTTGTCGCCGTCGGTGTTGCGCTGGCCGTGCCAGCGCAGGCGCAGAGTCTGATCGAGCTGTATCAGTCGGCGCGCAGCTTTGACGCGTCCTACCAGTCGGCCAAGTCGCAGTACGAGGCCACACTGGCCAAAGCAGAGCAGGCCAAATCGGCGATTCTGCCGACCGCGAATCTGGGGCTCGGCCTGTCACGCTCGACGCAGGAAGTGATTCCCGATCTGGGGGCCAGCAGCGAGCGCTCCTACGGTACGCAAAGCGCAACCCTGAGCGCATCGCAGCCGCTGTACCGCCCGGCCAACTGGGCCAGCTACAAGCAGGGACTCAAGCAACTCGATCTGGCGCAGGCCCAATTGCAAAGCGCCGATCAGGACCTGATTGTTCGTGTCGGTCAGGGCTACTTTGACGTGCTGGCGGCACAGGACAGTCTGGCCTTCGTGAAAGCACAAAAAACCGCAGTCGCCGAGCAACTGGCGTCGGCCAAGCGCAATTTCGAAGTCGGCACCTCCACCATCACCGACACCCGTGAAGCGCAAGCCAGGTACGACCTGGTGATCGCCCAGGAAATTGCCGCCGAGAACGACCTGCGCGTCAAGCGCATTGCCCTCGACCAACTGGTTGGCAAGGACAACACACAGCCACGAGCACTGGCGCTACCACTGACGCTGCCGACTCTGAGCCCGAGCGATGTTCAGGTCTGGGTGCAGCAATCAGAGGCAGCCCACCCGGCGATCGGACAGACGCAGATCGCGCTCGACGTCGCCCAACTCGAAACCCAAAAGGCACAGGCCGGCCACAAGCCAACGCTGGACCTGAGCGCCAGTTACAGTGCCATCAACAATCTGGAGGGTAGTAGTGCGGCGGGCGTGGGTTCGCGTGTCAATGCCGGCTCCATCAACCTGTCGTTCAACCTGCCGCTGTTTGCCGGTTTTGCCACGCAGAACCGGATCAAGGAAACGCTGGCACTGGAAGAGAAGGCCCGCAACGACCTCGAAGGTGCCAAGCGCACCGTGGCGCAGGCGACCCGTACCGCCTTCTTTGGCGTGCTCTCAGGCCAGGGTCAGGTGAACGCGCTGGAAGCAGCCGAAGCCTCCAGCCAAAGCGCACTCGACGCCAACAAGCTCGGCTACCAGGTGGGTGTGCGCATCAACATTGATGTATTGAACTCGCAGAGCCAGCTGTTCGACACCAAGGCCAAACTGGCAAAAGCCCGTTACGACGTGCTGCTCGGTGGTCTGAAACTGCGCCAGGCCAACGGCACCCTCAAGGCCGATGATCTGCAAAGCGTCAACGCCCTGCTCGGCAAGTAACACGCCTCATTTTTCGATCAGCCTGCAAATGGCGTCCGCCAGACGCCCGGTCGCGCCTTGGTGCGCCAGTGCAAAGGCATCCGCAGCCTGACGCGCGCCAGACAGGCGTGACGGGTCACCCACCAGTGCCGAGGCCGCTCGCACTGCCTCGCGCAGGCTGGTTACGCGCTCGGCCGCACCGCTGGCCCGGGCCAGTTCAGCGGCTTCGGCGAAATTAAACGTGTGCGGACCCATCACGACCGGACACGCGCAGGCAGCCGCCTCGATGAGATTCTGTCCGCCCAAGGCCTCGAAACTTCCGCCCAGCAAGGCGACATCGGACAGACCGTAGTACAGCGCCATCTCACCCAGCGAATCGCCCAGCCAAAGCGTCGGCTGCTCAGCCTGCGTCACCGCTGCAGCGGGCGGTCCGCCCCGCCACTGGCTGCGACGGGAAACGGCAAAACCGTGCTGCGCCATCAGTGCTGCCACTTCTTCAAAGCGCTGCGGATGGCGCGGCACCACCAGCCACTGCACAGCGCGCGCCACGCCAACGCTGTCGGTTGCGTTCAGCGCCTGCAACAGGGCCGCTTCTTCACCCTCACGCGAACTGGCGAACATGATGACCGGTCGCCCGGTTGTGGCATGCCAGGCACGGCCCATCTGGACTTGCCCTGCGTCCGGCGTGGCGTCGAACTTGAGATTGCCCAGAATACCCTGCACCCTGGCACCCATGGCGCTCAGGCGCTTCGCATCGTCCTGGGTCTGGGCCCATACCGCCGTCAGACTGCGGTAGGCCGGGCGCGCCAGCCAGCCCAGCCGTCGTGACCAGTTCAGCGATTTTTCGCTCAGGCGCGCATTGCCCAGCACCAATGGAACGCCGGCCTGCGCACAGGCGGCCACCAGGTTCGGCCAGAGCTCGGTCTCCATCAGGATGCCGATGCGGGGTCTGAAATGCGCGACGAAACGCGCCGCACAGGCACTCGTGTCCCAGGGTTGCCAACACTGAATATCTCCTGCCTGCAGCAACTTCTGGCCCTCGGCGCGGCCGGTGGCGGTGCCATGCGTAAGCAGCAAGCGCATGCCCGGCAGGCGTGAGCGCAGCGCCAGCACCAGTTGGACCGCAGCGCGCGTCTCGCCCAGAGAAACCGCGTGCAACCAGACGGTGGGTCCTGCCGCCTCGGGCACAGGCTGATCGTAGCGGCCAAAGCGCTCCGCAACCGCATGCAGATAGCCCGGTTCCCGCTGTCCCCGGCGCGCCAGTTTAAGGCGCAGCAGCGGCTGCGCCAGCCACATCAGGAAGTTGTAGAAGAGCCGGGTCATCTCGCTGCGGGATTCTCTGCCAGCCCGAGCCAGGCCTGCCAGACCGCATCAACCGTAGGTGCGGCCCTGGCGAACACGCTGCGCTGATGCGGACAGTCGGACGGTCCGGTGCGCCAGGCCGTGTCGAAGTTGTAGATCTGTACGTGGCGCAAGTCCAGGGCCACTGCGATGTGGCTCAAACCGCTGTCAACGCCAATGACCCCGGCACAGCCAGCCAGTGCGTCGGTCAGCGCGTCGAGTTCAAGGCGGGGCCAGACCTGGGCCTGCATCAGGCTGCCTGCAATGTGGCATGCAGCCTGCTCCTCAGCATCATTGCCGCAGGGCAAGGCCAGGTCGTACCCCTGCTCGATCAGCCTGCAAGCCAATGCCTGCCAGGACTGCAGCGGCCACTGCTTGTCGGCACGGGAAGTGCCGTGGACCAGGGCCACGAGCGGACGTGCTCCAGACCGGGATCGGCCATGCGCCTTCAATCCGAACGCAGGCCGCTGCGTGAGCTCATAGCCCAGTGCCCTGGCGCACAACTGGCGCGAACGCTCGACCGCATGAATGTGCGTAGGCAATTTGATCGCGACATCAGCCACCCAGCGCGCCGGCGCCTCAAAGCTCGATCCCTCGCTCTGCAGTGCCATGCCATAGCGCCGGCCCTGTGGCGAGAGCTTCGCCAGCCAGGAAACGAGGGCCGACTTGCTCAGACCCTGCAAATCGATGACGGCGTCATAGGTCTCGCACTGAAGTTCAGTCCTGAAACTTCGCCAGTCGTTCCGGGTCTGTGCCGACACAGGGGCTTTGCGCCAGCGCCTGAGCTCGCACTCGATGACGCGGTTCACACCTGCGCAACGCCGCACCAAAGCGCCAAAGCCGCGCTCCACCACCCAGTCGATCTGCGCCTGTGGCAAGGCTCGCCGGATATCCTGCACTGCGGCCATCGCGTGCACCACGTCGCCAAGCGAAGACAGCTTGACGATCAAGATTTTCAAGACAACGCCCCGGCGCTACGGCTCAATGCGCTGCCTCGTCCAGCTTGGCACCGGGTTTGACCGATCGCAGCAGGGCCAGCATGTCGCCTTCGATGCGCTTGAGTGCCGCTTCGGTTTGTCCTTCGAAGCGCAGCACCAGCACCGGTGTGGTGTTGGAAGCACGGATCAGGCCAAAGCCATCGGGCCAGTCCACACGCAGTCCATCAATCGGATTGACCACGGCAGGTGCAGCGAAGTTGGCCGCCGCCAGCAGTTGATCCACCAGCGTGTGCGGCTCACCCTCGGCACATTTGACATTGAGTTCCGGCGTTGAAAAACTCGTCGGCAGCGCGTCCAGCACGACATTGCCATCGGGTGAGCGACTCAGGATCTCCAGCAAACGGCAACCTGCGTACGTACCGTCATCAAAGCCATACCAGCGTTCCTTGAAAAAGATGTGCCCGCTCATCTCGCCACCCAGGGGCGAATCGACG
>CAIQVX010000027.1 GCA_903875275.1 uncultured beta proteobacterium
CATTTCGATTACGACTTGCGCATCAAGCACATGGACGCGGCCGGCATCGACATCTCCATCGTTTCACTGACCTGCCCGAACGTGTACTGGGGTAACGAGGAGATCAGCTGTCGCGCAGCGGTGGAATCGAACGACACCATGGCCCAGGCGCAGACGACTTACCCGGCTCGCATTCGCTGGTTCACCTCGCTACCCTGGGAATACCCGCAGCGCGCGGTGGAGGAGTTGGCACGCAGTTGCGACAGGGGTGCGGTGGGCGTGATGGTGCTGGCCAATGTGGCGGGCCGCAGTCTGACCGACCCGCTTTTTGCGCCGATCTGGGCCGAGATTGACCGGCGCGCACTACCGGTTCTGGTGCACCCCACCGATCCGCCGGGCGTGGACATGATGGACATGACCAAATTCGATCTGAGCTGGTCGGTCGGCTTCATGTTTGACACCACGCTGGCCATCACGCGCATGATATTCGAGGGCTTTTTCGATCAGTACCCGAACCTGAAAATCATCGCCTCCCACGGTGGCGGCACCCTGCCCTACCTGGTGGGTCGTTTCGAAAAGGGCGACGAGGTCGAGATACCGCAGCGCCGCCAGATGAAGCGCAAGCCGAGCGACTACCTGCGCCACATCTATTACGACAGCATCACCTACAACCTGGGCGCCCTGCAGTACCTGGTCTCGGTGGTGGGGTCCGAGCACGTGATGCTTGGTACCGACTGGCCGCACCAGGTGCATGACACCAAGGGCGCTTTTGCCAACACCGCCGCTCTGCCGCAAGCCCAGTGCGACGCGATCCGGGGCAACAACGCGCTGCGTGTTTTCAACCTGACACGATGAGCGCGCGCCAAGCCGATTACCCCGG
The DNA here is from genome assembly GCA_903875275.1 of uncultured beta proteobacterium. Taxonomy (GTDB): domain Bacteria; phylum Pseudomonadota; class Gammaproteobacteria; order Burkholderiales; family Burkholderiaceae_C; genus Rhodoferax. The sequence continues at coordinate 860 of CAIQVX010000027.1, forward strand.
CTACTTCCTGCAGTTCGCCAGCGACAACAGCGCCGGCGTCTGCCCGGAGGCGCTCAGCGCCTTCAATCTGGCCAACAGCGGATTTGCCGCGTCTTACGGCAACGACGATGCCACCCACCTTGTCTGTGACCGTTTGCGCGAGCTGTTCGAGGCGGATGCCGAAATCTTCTTTGTCTTCAACGGCACAGCGGCCAACTCGATCGCGCTGGCCGCGCTGTGCCAGTCCTACCAGGCGGTGATCTGCACCGACACCGCGCACGTGGAAACCGACGAATGCGGTGCACCCGAGTTTTTTTCGAATGGCTCCAAGCTGCTGCTGGCGCCGCATCGGCACGGCAAGCTGACCTCGGCCGGCGTGCTGGAGGTGATCACCCGTCGCACCGACGTGCATTACCCCCGTCCCAAAGTGGTGACATTGACCCAGTCCACTGAGATGGGCACGATCTACCAGAAGGGGGAAATCAGCGGCATTGCCCGGATTGCCCAGCAACACGGACTGCGGGTACACATGGATGGCGCGCGCTTTGCCAACGCGGTGGCGGCGCTAAACCTGACACCGGCCGACCTCACCTGGCGCGCCGGCGTCGACGTTCTGTGCTTTGGCGGCACCAAGATGGGCTTACCGGTCGGCGAGGCCATCGTCTTCTTTGACCGCAAACTGGGTGAGGAGTTTTCTTTCCGCTGCAAACAGGCCGGACAGCTGGCGTCCAAGATGCGCTTTCTGTCGGCGCCCTGGCTGGCCATGCTCGGTCATGACCACTGGTTGCGCCACGCCCGTCATGCCAACGCGATGGCACAACGCCTTTCCCAGAAAATCGCCGGTATCGCAGGGGCCGAAATGCTGCTGCCCACCGAAGCCAACGGCGTTTTTGTCAACCTGCCACAGGAGGCGCTGACCCGATTGAAAGCCGCGGGCTGGGACTTCTATACCTTCATCGGTGGTGGCGCCCGCTTCATGTGTTCCTGGGCCACACGCGAAGCCGCAGTCGACCACCTGGCGGCCGATATTGAGCGAGCACTCGGCACTTGAGATCCAGTCCAGAACCGTAACCCTAAGGAATTGACATGCTGACCATCAAGGCACTCAACAAGACCTACGCCAACGGCGTACAGGCACTCAAGGATGTTCATCTGCAGATCCCAACTGGCCTGTATGGC
>CAIQVX010000028.1 GCA_903875275.1 uncultured beta proteobacterium
GTACTTCCTGGCCTATCTCGAAGCGGCCCTCGTTGTCCAGAAACACGTTGAGCCGCGCGCGCGCGCCAATCCGGTGATGGTGACTGCAACTCGGGCAGACGTTCTGGTTCTGCTCCAGGTCGGTCTTGTAAAGCACGGTTTCACAGCTTGGGCATTTGATCCACAGCCCTTCGGGCACACTGCGTCGATCGGCCGGGTCGGTATGCTGGATCTTGGGCGGTAGCAGTTTTTCGAGCCAACTCATGGGATTCCTTAACGCTGGGTAGCAACTCCCTTATGCGGGGCGTGAGGTCGGATTATGAATCCAACGCGGTTCGGATTTCTTGCAGGAAGCATTGCGCCACCGCAGCGACCTGGTCTCTGCCTTGCAATTCAATCAGTTGGATGATCCTGCTGCCGATGACGACGGCATCAGCCACCTTGCTGATGGCGCGCGCGCTGAAAGCGTCGCGTATGCCAAAACCGACGCCCACCGGGATGCTGACGTGCTGGCGTATGCGCGGCAGCATGGCTTCAACGGCCGCCGTGTCGAGGGTGCCAGCGCCCGTGACACCTTTCAGCGATACGTAGTAGACGTAGCCGCTGGCCACAGCCGCGACCTGGCGCATGCGATCTTCGGTACTGGTCGGCGCTAACAGGAAAATCAGGTCCAGATGCTGCGCTTTAAGCTCGGCGGCAAATCCCTCGCACTCTTCGGGCGGGTAGTCAACGATCAGTACGCCGTCCACTCCGGCTGCTGCGGCATCCCTTACAAAGGCGCTCCCGCGGCCCTGGCGAGCGTGGATCTGGTTGTAGCGCTCTACCGGATTGGCGTAGCCCATCAGTACCACAGGTGTCGCGCTGTTACGCTGGCGAAACGCCCGGACCATGGCCAGCACCTGAACCATGCCTACACCGGCAGCCAGGGCCTTGTCGCCCGCCTTTTGAATCACCGGTCCATCGGCACTGGGATCAGAAAAAGGTACGCCCAGTTCAATGATATCGGCACCGCCGGCGACCATCGAGTGCATCAACTCGGGCGTGATATCTGAAAAAGGAAAGCCGGCCGTAACATAAGGAATGAGCGCCTTGCGCCCACTGGCCTGGAGCTTGACGAAGGTGGCGGCGATGCGGCTCATTGCGCTACCTTCACCATGGTCTGGCCACCCTTGACGGCTTGTCCGGTACAGCTCGGGCGACAGTAGAAGTCAGCGTTGGAGAGGTCAGCCACGGTACCTATGTCCTTGTCGCCGCGCCCGGACAGATTGACCAGAATGGACTGGTCGGCGCGCATGGCCCTTGCCAGCTTCATGGCATAGGCCACAGCATGGCTCGACTCCAGGGCCGGAATGATGCCCTCGGCGCGGCACAGGTAGTGAAAGGCCTGCAGGGCTTCCTGGTCTGTGATGCCGACGTACTCAGCGCGGCCAATGTCCTTCAGGTAAGCGTGTTCCGGCCCGACGCCCGGGTAGTCCAGCCCGGCGCTGATACTGTGCGTTTCGGTGACCTGTCCGTTGTCGTCCTGCAGGACATAAGTGCGGTTGCCATGCAGGACGCCCGGGCTGCCGCGTTGCAAGGAAGCCGAGTGGCGACCCGAATCGATACCTTCACCCGCCGCCTCAACGCCGATCAGGCGCGTATCAGCGTGGTCGATGTAGGGGTAAAAAATCCCCATGGCGTTGCTGCCGCCGCCAACACAGGCCACGACGGCATCAGGTTGTGGACTTGAGCAGCCATGTGTTCGCAACATCTCCGGCATTTGCATCAGGCACTCGGTACCGATGACGCTCTGGAAGTCACGCACCATCATCGGGTAAGGGTGGGGGCCGGCTACCGTGCCAATGATGTAGAAAGTGTTATCGACATTGGCAACCCAGTCGCGCATGGCCTCGTTCAGAGCGTCCTTGAGTGTGCGGCTGCCGCTCTCTACCGGCACCACGGTGGCCCCCAACAGTTTCATCCGGTAGACGTTGGGGCTTTGGCGCTTGACGTCTTCACTGCCCATGTAAACCACACACTGCAACCCGTACCGGGCACAGATGGTGGCGGTTGCCACGCCGTGCTGACCGGCACCGGTTTCCGCAATCACACGCGGCTTGCCCATGCGTTTGGCCAGCATGGCCTGGCCGATTGTGTTGTTGATTTTGTGGGCGCCGGTATGGTTGAGGTCCTCGCGCTTGAGGAAAATCTGCGCACCGCCCTGCTCACGGCTCATGCGGGCAGCGTGGTAGACAGGGGACGGACGGCCGACGAAATGGGCCAGTTCGTCGTTGAACTCCGCTACAAAGGCTGGGTCATGCTGATAACGGGCGTAAGCTGCCCGGAGTTCGCTGATCGCGAAGGTGAGCGTTTCCGAGGTGAAACTGCCGCCGTAGATGCCAAAGTGACCACGCTGGTCGGGTTGCTGATAGGGTTTCATGCTTGATCGGCCGCGCGTACCGCAGCCACAAATTGGTTGATCTTTTTTGGGTCTTTCAGGCCCTTGTTGCCCGGACCTGAGAGCTCGACGCCCGAGCTCACATCAACGGCCAGGCTGCTACAGCGGGGCCGCAACTGCCATATGCCGTCGGCTACGTTTGCAGCGCTCAGCCCACCACTCAAGACGAGGTGAGCGTTGACGTTTGGACGAAGCAGTGACCAATTGAATGTTTGTCCCGAACCACCGTAGCCATCGACTTGAGTGTCTAGCAGGATGGCATGGGCTTTTGAATAGTCGAGCGCGTATTTTACGAGATCGAAGTCGCGGCCAGCCTCGCCCGGTGGGATGCGCGCCGCCCGCAGGAACGGGTACTTACCGCCCTGGCTCGCCTGCAGGCACTGGTCGGGTGTTTCATCGCCGTGAAATTGAAGTGTTGCGCCCGGGACGGCGCTGCAGGCAGCGTGGACTCCTTCGGGCGCTTCGTTCACAAACAGCAGTACCGGTGTTACAAATGGCGGCAGAAGCCGCGCCAGCGCGGCCGCCCTCTCAATTGGAACGTAGCGTGGACTTTTCTGATACAGAACAAAGCCGATGGCATCTGCACCGGCCGCGATTGCTGCACCGACATCGGCCTCACGGGTGAGGCCACATATCTTGATTCGGGTCTTTGCACTCATGGCAGGAAATCAAAACCAGGAGTCTGATCGGGCAGGCCCCAGTGCGCTGCATAGCGCGGCCCAAGAAAATAGAGTCCGTCCGGGGAAAATGTCGGGGCCGCTGCGTCCCGGTCGCGCTTTGCTATGACTTCCTGCATCCATTGTGGTGACTGCTTGCCCAGGCCTATCATCACCAGGCAGCCCATGATGTTACGAATCATATGGTGCAGAAACGCGTTGGCTTCGAAGTCAAACCGCCAGTAGGCGCCGCGCCTTGTGATGTCCAGGCGCAGCAGTGTCTTGACCGGCGACAGGGCCTGACACGCGGAAGCACGAAAAGACGTGAAATCGTGCTCACCCAGCAGGTGGTTTGCCGCCTGCTGCATTCGGTCCAGTTCCAATGCAGAGAAAATCCATCCGACGCGACCGCTGTCAATGCTGGGGCGCACCGGCGACTGCAGAAGAACGTAGCTGTATCGGCGTGACAGCGCGCTGGCACGGCAGTGAAATTCGTCAGGAACCTGTTGCGCCCACTGCACCGCTATATCGCGTGGCAGGAAAGCGTTGGTGCCACGCACCCAGGAGAAGGTTGTACGGTCCAGTCGGGTATCGAAATGCGCAACCTGCATCAGTCCGTGTACGCCTGCATCGGTGCGGCCGGCACACAGTGTAGATACCTTGTGGGCGCTGAACTTCTCCAGAGCCAGTTCAAGCTGGTCCTGAACCGTCTTGCCGGACAACTGGCTCTGCCAACCTTGATAGGAATGGCCGTTGTAGCTGATGCCGAGCGCCAACCTCACGGTTTGATCACAGTGACTGAAGATGACTCAAGGCCTGCTGCGCCTTGATTTTCATGTCTCCAGAAGCTTCCGCGACAACTTCCTCTATCAGGGTGCGTGCCCCTTCCACGTCACCAATTGCGACGAATTCTTTAGCCAGTGCCAGCTTGGTTGCCAGCGAGTTTTCCGCAACGACCGGCTTGCTGCTGGTGGGGGCGTCGGTCAGGTCATCCAGATCCAGCGAGAGCGATCCAATGTCAAACTCGAGCATCTCGAAATCCTGGGCCGGCGCCGCTTTTGCTTCCGGGGCTGGGGTAGGGGTCGTGGGCGGTGCAGAAAGCGCGGCAGGTGCGGTTTCGGCCACGCTGGCGCTGGTTTCGCCGACCGGGGGGGGCAATTCGTCCTCGATCGAAAAATCGAGGTCCAGGTCCAGATCGAGATCGAGATCGAGATCGAGATCGACGCCGGCGCCGGCGCCGGGCTGGGTTGGCACATCGGTACGTGCGGCGGTATCGCTGGCGGCGCTCGGACTGCTGTCTTCTAGCGGTGTCGGGATGGAGGGCTTACCTTCAACTTCAGCGGGCTGCCAGCCAGGCAGGTAACGCGGATTTCCAGGGTCAATGCCGAGTCCGAGTTCACGTATGTGTTGCCACTCTGCGCTGTCGGCATCCATCAGGCGAAACGCTTTGGTGGCGATATGCTCGAACGACTTGGTATCTCGGCGCTTGGCAAAAAGTTCAAGCAGTTTCAAATGAACGGCGATGCGCTCAGGCGACGCACGCATGGCGTCCTTCAATATCTCCTCAGCCTGCAGATCACGTCCGTAGGCGAGGTAGACGTCGGCTTCCGCCACCGGGTCGACGTCGTCAACACCCTCAAGGTGGCCCGGGGCCGACGCCGGGGCAGAACTGTTGGCAGTTCCGTGGTGGGTGTCGACGTTTTGCCCACCACTTATCGCGAAGTAGGTGTCGGGACGCTGCCCGTTCCCAATAGCCATGCTGTCCACGGATGGCGAACTCTTGCGCTGCCTGGATCGGTAAACGCCCAGCGCCGTCAGCAACGTGATCAGTCCAAATGCGCCCGCTGGCAGCCAGGGGTTTTGCGTCAGCCCGTCAATAAATCCAGGCTCGGGCCTAGTAGCGGCTGACGGTACTTTGACCGGGGGTGTGGCAACCGCCGCAGGCGCCGAAGCACCACTTTGACTGGCTGCAACCGGGCTTTTCAGGCCGGTGACGGAGGCAGGCGAAGCGGGCTTGTCAGCGGCGCCCGAGGCCGCGCCCAGTTTTCCAAGATCGCTGATGTTCTTGGCAAGTTCGGCAGCGCGGTCCGCCACCTCTTTGGCGCTGCGTTCTTTGGCCAAGCGGTCCTCGGCAGAAATCTTCTCGATGGCGCCTTTGGACAGGGTCAATTTATCGGGCGCCGAGGCGATCGGCTTCTTTTCTTCGACCCGGGTTTCAATTTTCCCGGCCGCGACTCGGTCACTTTCCTTCAGCGGGGTCTCGGGCGCATTGAGCGCAAGACGACGGCGAAACTCGTTGAAGTCCCGGCTCTGCGCCACGACCATTTGCGAAGCTTCGGCTGCGGGTGTCATGGCAACCTGGTCAGCGCTGGGTACTGTCAGAATGGCGCCAGCCTTTATTCGATTGACGTTGTCCCCCATGAACGATGCAGGATTGCTGCGCAGCAGCGCGACCAGCATCTGGTCAAGTGACACGTTCTCAGGCTTGATCGAGGCCGCAATCTTGCCAGCGGTATCGCCTGGCCTGACGGTCACTCGCGCTGCAGCCGCGTTCGGCGATGGGGCTTTGGGGGCAGTGGTAACGACGGGCTTGACCGCTGGCACCGGTGGCTTGCCATTCGTCACGGCCGAGTTTGTGACGGGAGTTGCCGCGCTGCCATTGGTCACAATGGCCTGCGAACTCACTTGCGGCGGTATGGGGGCTGTCGTTGTTGCAGTCCGGAGATTGGGTGGGTCGAACAGCAGCGTGTAGTCTCGAACAATGCGGCCGCTGGACCAACGTGTTTCCAGAATAAGGTCGACAAACGGGTCGCTGATGGTGCGCTCGCCGCTCAATCGGATGTAAGCACGTCCGTCTGCGCGCCTCTGAAGGCTGACCTGCAGATTGGCCAGAGCCGGGTTGTAGTCGAGACCGGCGGCTTTAAAACTCTCTGCTGAGCCCACGGAAGGCTTCAAGGAAGCCGCTTCCTCGGCATTGATGTCGAGCAACTCCACCTCGGCACGCAGCGGTTCGCCCAAGGCCGACTGAACCGTGACACGGCCCAGGGACAATGCCATGGCGCCAGGTTCCCACAGTCCGAACAAGGCGGCTACCGCGATGGCGACCTGATGCCAGCGATGTGATTTAGCAATCAATTTGTGGGCTCCGTTGTTCAGACTGCTGGAATAGGGGGTTCATTTTGCCAACAATTGCATCGATACCAAAATCTGGAGGATCACCATAACATCAATGTTGTGGCCTGACAAGGCACCGTAACCGCGACCAGAGGTCGCTACCGGTTACGTACCCCGAAGCTAGATTCTATGTTGTCGAACCACAACGTGATCGGCGGGTTCCTCCAAGGCCGGTTCAGGCCGCCAGCAACACGCGCAACATGCGCCGCAAAGGTTCCGCGGCACCCCACAGGAGTTGGTCGCCTATGGTAAAGGCGCCGACGTATTCCGGTCCCATGGCAAGTTTGCGAATGCGTCCAACCGGAATCCCGAGAGTTCCGGTGACTGTCACCGGGGTCAGATCGCGCAGCGTGGCTTCACGTGTGTTCGGAACGATCTTGACCCACGCGTTGTCGGCCGCGATCATAGCTTCGATGTCGGCCGTCGGTACGTCTTTCCTCAGCTTGAAGGTCAGCGCCTGGCTGTGGCAGCGCATGGCACCAACGCGAACACAGAAACCGTCCACCGGTACCGCTGCTGTACCAAAGCCCGGGCCCTGACCCATAATCTTGTTGGCTTCGGCGCCTGCCTTCCATTCTTCACGGCTGACGCCGTTTCCAAGGTCCTTGTCAATCCATGGAATCAGGTTGCCGCCCAGCGGTACACCAAAATTTGCGGTCTCGGCGCCGCTGAGTGACTGCTGCCTGGCCAGTACTTTGCGATCAATTTCCAGGATGGCCGACTTCGGGTCGTCCAGCAGCGCTTTGACCTCCGCATTGAGTGTGCCGAATTGGGTCAGCAGCTCGCGCATATGCTGGGCGCCGCCGCCAGACGCGGCCTGGTAGGTCATGCTGGTCATCCATTCAACCAGACCGGCCTTGTAGAGAGCGCCCACACCCATCAGCATGCAACTGACGGTGCAATTGCCACCAATCCAGTTGTTACCACCCTTGGCCAGTGCATTCTGGATGACTGGCATGTTGACCGGGTCCAGAATGATGACGGCATCTTCTTTCATGCGCAGCGTGGAAGCAGCATCAATCCAATGTCCTTTCCAGCCAGCTGCCCGCAATTTCGGGAACACTTCCGTGGTGTAGTCGCCACCTTGGGCACTGATGATGATGTCGCACTTCTTCAGCGCTTCAATGTCAAAGGCATCCTTCAGCCGCGCTTCATTTCCGGCTTGCGTCGGCGCCTTCCCGCCCGCGTCAGAACTAGAGAAAAAGACTGGCTCGATCAGGTCAAAATCGCCCTCGGACTGCATTCGATCCATCAATACCGACCCGACCATGCCGCGCCAGCCCACCAGACCGACCAGATTACCAATTTTCATCATATTGCTCTTTCAAATGGTTGGAATAACGAAAACAAAAGTTACAGCGCCCTGACCACGGCAGTCCCCATCTCCTGCGTGTTGACCCGTGTCGTGCCGGCACTGAGGATGTCCGCCGTACGCAGCCCCTGCGCCAGCACCGACTTGACTGCTGTTTCGATGCGCTCGGCCGCCTCGCTCTGGTTCAGACTGAAACGCAGCATCATGGCAGCACTCAGTATGGTTGCCAGCGGGTTGGCGATTCCTTTGCCGGCAATGTCAGGGGCGCTGCCGTGGCTGGGTTCGTACAAGCCCTGATTACTGGAATTCAGGCTGGCGGATGGCAGCATGCCAATCGAACCGGTGAGCATGGCTGCCTCGTCGCTGAGAATGTCACCAAACATGTTGCCTGTGACGACGACATCGAACTTCTTGGGTGCTCGCACCAGTTGCATGGCCGCGTTGTCCACGTACATGTGATCGAGTTCCACATCCGGATACTGCTTACCAACTTCGGTGACCACGTCTTTCCAGAACTGGAAGGTTTCAAGCACATTGGCCTTGTCGACACTGGTGACGCGTTTGGATCGTTTTCGGGCCGCCTGAAATGCAACATGGGCGATGCGCTCAATCTCGGGTCGTGAATAGCGCATGGTGTCAAACGCTTCCTCGGTCCCCGGGAAATGTCCGTCAGTCGCCACGCGTCGCCCTCGGGGCTGGCCAAAGTAGATGTCGCCGGTCAACTCGCGAATGATCAGGATGTCGAGGCCGGAAATCAGCTCCGCTTTGAGGCTCGACGCGTCCACGAGCTGTTCATAGCAAATGGCGGGTCGGAAATTCGCAAACAAGCCCAGATTCTTTCGCAACCCGAGAATCGCCTGTTCCGGACGCAAGGGACGGTCGAGCTTGTCGTATTTCCAGTCGCCGACCGCGCCAAACAGGATGGCATCTGAGCCCTTCGCCAGCTTCAGCGTGGCCTCCGGCAAGGGATGTCCATAGGCCTCGAAGGCCGCGCCACCGACCAGTGCGGTTTCCATTTCGAGTTTGAGGTCGAGTGCATTGAGCACTTTGACCGCTTCCGCCACAATTTCGGTTCCGATTCCGTCACCAGGCAATACTGCAATTTTCATAGTCAAACAAAACCTCTCAAATCGTCAGGGACAGTCAACGGGCTTCCGTCTGCAACGCCTTCCTGTCCGGCAAAGTCCCCCTGACCCGGCCTATCCCATCAGGGTACGAGCCAGCCAGGGCTTTTGGGTCAGGCGCTGTGTCTCAAAAGACCTGATTTCATCAGCATGGCGCAGTGTCAGTCCAATATCGTCGAATCCGTTGAGCAGGCAATACCTGCGAAAGGCCTGAACGGAGAACTCAAACTCCTGGCCGTCGGGCTTGATCACAAGCTGACGTTCCAGATCAATGGTCAGCTGGTAACCAGGGAAGGCTGAGTTTTCATCAAACAGTTGGTTGACCTGGACTTCGCTCAGGACAATTGGCAACAGGCCATTCTTGAAACTGTTGTTGAAGAAGATGTCCGCAAAACTCGGTGCGATGATGGCCCGAAACCCGTACTGGTCAAGCGCCCAGGGCGCGTGTTCACGCGAGGAACCGCAACCGAAATTCTTGCGCGCCAGAAGGATTGATGCGCCCTTGTAGCGCGGCAAATTGAGTACGAAATCAGGGTTGGGTCGTCTGCTGTGGGGGTCCTGACCCGGAAATCCGGCATCGAGGTAACGCCATTCATCGAACAGGTTCTGTCCAAAGCCGGTTTTGCGGATGGACTTCAGAAACTGCTTCGGAATGATGGCGTCGGTGTCGACGTTGTCACGGTCGATTGGCGCGATCAGTCCCTTGTGCAATGTGAATTTTTGCATGATGTTTTTTTGTCGGACCTGCCTAAACCAATTTTCTGATGTCAACAAAGTGCCCATGGATGGCCGCTGCGGCGGCCATGGCGGGACTCACCAGGTGGGTGCGTCCGCCAGCGCCCTGGCGTCCTTCAAAATTGCGGTTGCTGGTGGAGGCGCAACGCTCTCCCGGGTCCAGGCGGTCCGCATTCATTGCCAGACACATGGAGCAGCCTGGTTCACGCCATTCGAATCCCGCTGCCTTGAAGATATGATGCAGGCCTTCGCGCTCAGCCTGTTCCTTGACCAGGCCTGAGCCGGGGACGACCAGCGCCAGCCTGATATTGCTGGCCACTCTGCGCCCGAGTTTCTTGACCAGGCTTGCGGCTTCACGCATGTCCTCAATCCGGCTGTTGGTGCATGACCCGATGAAGACCTTGTCGACAAAAAGGTCATTCAACGCCTTGCCAGGTTCCAGCCCCATGTAAACCAGGGCGCGTTCGATGGCGCTGCGCTTGTTGGGATCCTTTTCCTTGTCCGGGTCAGGTACCAGACTGTCGATGCCAAGAACCATTTCTGGTGAGGTGCCCCAGGTTACCTGCGGCACCAACTGGCTGGCCTCAAGAACGACAACAGCGTCGAACACTGCGCTGGAATCACTGTGCAATGTCTTCCAGTAGGCCGTTGCCATTTCCCATTCCATAGTGGCGGCCGCATCGGTATCGGCACTCTGTCCAGGCGCTAGCGGACGGCCTTTGACATAGGAGATGGTCTTGTCGTCGACGGCTACCAGCCCCGCTCGCGCGCCGGCCTCAATCGCCATATTGCAGACGGTCATACGGCCTTCCATGCTCAGTGCCTGTATCGCAGAGCCGCCAAATTCAATGGTGTAGCCGGTTCCGCCAGCAGTGCCGATCTTGCCGATGACGGCCAGCACGATGTCTTTTCCGCCGCAGCCTCGGGGCAGGACACCATCGACCCGCACCAGCATGTTTCTTGCCTTCTTGGCCAGCAGTGTCTGCGTTGCCATCACATGCTCGACCTCGCTGGTGCCTATGCCGTGCGCCAGAGCACCGAAGGCGCCGTGGGTCGAGGTGTGGGAATCACCGCAAACCACTGTCATGCCAGGCAGAGTTGCCCCATTCTCCGGGCCGATGACATGCACAATGCCTTGTCGCCGGGTCAGAAAGGGAAAGTAGGTGGCGGAACCGATTTCCCGCATATTGGCGTCCAGTGTCAGGACTTGTTCCTTGCTGGTGGGATCGGTGATGCCGTCGTAGCCCATTTCCCAGCCACTGGTCGGTGTGTTGTGATCGGCGGTGGCAACAATGGAACTGGCGCGCCAAAGCGGACGGCCACTCTGGCGCAATCCTTCGAAGGCCTGTGGGCTTGTCACTTCATGGACCAGGTGACGATCAATATAAAGGAGGGCGGTGCCGTCCTCTTCGGTGCGGATCACGTGCTCGTCCCAGAGTTTGTCGTAGAGAGTGCGCCCCAGCGAGGCGGTTTCGGGCTGAGCCCTATGGCTATTACTTGGCATGCGCTGATTTTAATCGGGGCACTGGGGCAATGTGGCGCACGCAAAAAAAAGGCCCGCCGGTGTTGCCATCCGGCGGGCGCGCCAAATGGGGCCTATCAGCGTTGTGCCATTGGCGGCACACTGCGTGTGACGGAACCAGAGAACAACTGGCGTGGGCGGCCGATCTTGTACTCCGGGTCGCTGATCATTTCGTTCAGTTGCGCGATCCATCCGACTGTGCGGGCCAGTGCGAAGACGCCAGTGAACATGTTGACCGGAATGCCGATGGCCCGTTGCACGATGCCAGAGTAGAAGTCAACGTTGGGGTAGAGCTTGCGCGACACGAAATAGTCGTCCTCGAGGGCGATCTTTTCAAGCGCCATGGACAACTTGAAGAGGGGATCGTTCTCGAGACCAAGTTCGGTGAGTACTTCCCTGCAGGTTTCCTGCATGAGTTTTGCGCGCGGATCGTAGTTCTTGTAGACCCGGTGTCCGAAACCCATCAATTTGACGCCCGAATTCTTGTCCTTGACCTGTTCCATGAAATGGCCGACTTTTGCAATGCCGCCCGACGCCTGAATCTCCTCAAGCATATTCAGGCAGGCCTCGTTGGCGCCACCATGCGCCGGGCCCCAGAGGCAGGCCACACCGGCCGCTATCGCCGCGAAAGGATTGGTGCCAGAACTGCCACACAGTCGAACTGTCGATGTGGAGGCGTTTTGCTCGTGGTCCGCATGCAGGATGAAAATGCGGTCCAGAGCGCGCTCGATGACGGGATTGACGGAATAGTCTTCGCAGGGTGTGGCAAACATCATGTGCATGAAGTTGCCGGCATAGCTCAGGTCATTTCTCGGGTACATGTAAGGCTGACCCATGCTGTACTTGTAAGCCATAGCCACCAGTGTTGGCATTTTCGCAATCAGACGTAGGGCTGCAACTTCGCGATGCTCCGGGTTGTTGATGTCGGTGCTGTCATGGTAGAACGCCGACAGGGCGCCAACCAGGCCGGTCATGATGGCCATTGGGTGGGCATCGCGACGGAAGCCACGCATAAAGAACTGCATCTGTTCGTTGACCATGGTGTGACGTGTCACACGTTTCGTGAAATCCGCCTTGGCCGAGGCATTGGGCAGGTTCCCGTACAACAACAGATGGCAGGTTTCCAGAAAATCGCAATTCGTGGCAAGTTGCTCAATCGGATAGCCACGGTACAGGAGTTCGCCCTTGTCACCGTCAATGTACGTAATGGTTGACTGGCAGGATGCAGTGGACAGGAACCCCGGATCGTAGGTAAACATTCCGGTCTGGCCGTAGAGTTTTCGGATGTCCACCACGTCCGGACCGACGCTGCCCTGATAGACAGGCAATTCCATGCTGGGCTTGCCGTTACTGAACGACAGGGTGGCTTTGTAGTCAGCTAATTTCATTTTCTTGCCTTTCAAGAGTTTTTCTCAACATACACAAAACTTCACGCACATCCTCGCGATCGAGATCGGCGTTGACTTGCGCAAGCGTTTGGCGTGCCAAGTGCAGGTCGAGCAGATCGTTGTCACTGAGATCCATCAAGGCGATGAGCCCTTGTGACTGTCTGACAGTCAGACTGGACTCAAAACGTCTGAAGAATCGCTCGATGAAAATGTCGTTTTCAAGCAGACCGCGGCGGCACCGCCATTTCAGCTTGCTAAGACTCCTCGCATCGATCAGGTCGCTGGTTTGTACCATGGCCGCTAGGTTCAGATGTTGATCAAAGTCAA
>CAIQVX010000029.1 GCA_903875275.1 uncultured beta proteobacterium
CTCGGGGTAGTCCAGCGAGATGACTTCGAGGATCAGTTTCTCCAGCGTCGGATGCTCGGCGCGCAGCAGGGATTCGGTGCAGCCCGTGCATTCCCGAAAGTGCAACCAGATGACGGAAGGCCGCTTGGCCGACTCGATCGCCTTCGCCACCGCGGCATCCGCCCCCTTGGGCAGACCCATGGTGACCGCCAGCGTGGCGCAGAACTGCAGGTAGTCGCGTCGGGACATGCCAAGACGCTGTTCGATGCCGTGCAAAGCCTCACGACCCAGCGTGAAAATGTCGTTCATTTCGCCCATGTTGTCTCCTGGAGCCAGACCTCGATCGGGCCTGATGTGATGGCAAAAGCAAATAGCGCGCCATGCCGGTGCCTAGTGGCGAGTCGCTTCGAATTCGAGGGCTTGCCTATGGCGCGTCAATACTGCATTGCAGCATTTCAATCCGCAATGATTAGGTAATAACCGGTGAGCTAACCGGTTGTCGTGTGAATCTGCATGCAGTCTGAAGAGGGGATGATCCCTATTTGACTGGCGCCTCATCCTGTTGCGCGCGCGGCACGGATCTTGTATGGTGACGATTCATGGAACTTCCCAACGACTGGATTGCCTTACTGGGTCTGGTGTTCGTTTTCGGCGCCAAGCATGGCCTGGATCCCGACCACCTGGCCACCATCGATGGTCTGACGCGCTACAACCTGCGCCAGGCGCCGCAGCGGGCGCGCTGGTGCGGCTCACTTTTCTCGCTGGGTCACGGCAGCATCGTGATGCTGATCGCCCTGGGCGTCGGCATGGCCGCCAGCCACTGGCAGGTGCCGCCCTGGATGGAAGACGTGGGCACCTGGGTGTCCATCACTTTTCTCACCTTGCTGGGTTTGCTCAACCTGCGCGCCGTTTTTGGTGCAGCGCGGGACGTGGTGGTGGCGCCAGTGGGCGTGAAGGCGGGACTGCTGGTGCATTTGCAGTCGGCCTCGCATCCCCTGGCGATTGCCGCTGTTGGTGCTCTGTTTGCACTTTCTTTTGACACCATGAGTCAGGCCGCGCTGTTCGCCTTGACCGCGACCCGGCACGGCGGCATCGTGCATGCACTGGTGCTCGGTCTGGCCTTCACCTGCGGCATGCTGCTGATGGATGGCATCAACGGCCTGTGGATCGCACGCCTGCTGCGCCGCGCAGATCAGCGAGCCCGAGTGGTTTCCCGCGTGATGGGCCTGATGGTGGCCATGATCAGTCTGGGCGTGGCTGCGCTGGGTTTGCTGCGCTGGCTGCAGGCCGATGTGGCGCTTTGGTACGAGGGCAGGGAGGTCGGCCTGGGTCTGGCCGTCATCACAATCCTTGGTCTCAGCTTTGTCGGCGCGCACGTCCTGGCACGTCCAGTTGCCGTGGCGCCAACCGAACGTCCCTAATCGGCAGCCACCAGCAGGGCGGCACCAGCAAATGCAGCGGCGTAGTCGGCGACGTGTTGTTGTGGCACCGGTTGTGAGCGCGTGACAGGCTCCATGTCCTGGCCAAATTTCGGGCGCCGGGCGTCAAGCCCGCGCCCGCCCGAGTAGCGCGAGACCATGGACTCGGTTTGTTCGCACATGCCACGTTCGGCGACCCGGTTCACGACCGAATCGCCCGGACTGCACAGGCCAGTACGATCCAGCGCGTCGGCGCGCGTGCCTGACCAACTGCCAGCAGGGGGGCAGCATTCTCAGCGCGTAAGAGGCTTCATCAACATAAACAATGATGGTGTCCCTACCGTTCTCCAAAGTTAGACGTTCTACTTGCACTCTCTGCTTGCCAAGCAGGGACCGGGGCGGTCCCTGCACTTGCGCATCGATTCAGTTACTCATCAGCTTTTCACCACCGTTGGTGCCGGTGCGACGACCGGCCCACCAGCCGCGTCCGACCACACCCAGCACGGCCAACGCATAAGTAATCCACTGCGCTGCGCTGTGCAGCAGTTCCGGGGTGGGTTCTGAATTTGCATCGTACAGGTCGGACAGCAGGGGTTCGCTGACGATCATCTTGGCGGCCGTGACGGCCAGCACGGCAGCCCCAATCTTGATGATGACAGGGAAACGCTCCACCAGCGGCAACACCATGGAGCTGCCAAACACGACGGTAGGAAAGCTGATCAACAGGCCCACAAGAACCAGGTCAAAGGAACCGCTGGCGGCTCCGGCGACGCCCGGAACATTGTCGATGCGGACGCTACCAGTCTTCCTTGACCGCCAGTACCGCATCCTGAGCGGCGGCAGCGCGACCGGTGATCCACGCCGTCAGCGTGCCCGATGCCACCACCGCCAGCGCCAGCGCCAGCAGGCGGCCCCATGGCAGCGCCAGGTCCATGGTCCAGTGGAAACTCTGCGGGTTGACCACGTGCACCAGCACCAGTGCCACAGCCAGGCCCAGGACCACGCCCGCGATGGCGCCCAGACCGGTCCAGGCGGCGCCTTCCAGAGCCACCACGGACAGGATCTGGCGACGCGTCAGCCCGAGATGGGCGAGCAGGCCGAACTCCTTGCGCCGTGCCAGCACCTGGGCACTGAAACTTGCAGCGACACCAAAAAGTCCGATGCCGATCGCAATCGCCTGCAGCCAGTAGGTGACGGCAAAGCTGCGGTCAAATATCCGTAGTGAGGTTTCGCGAATCTGCCGGGTTGAGCCAAATTCCAGCAGCGAACCCGAGCCTTTCTCACGCGACTCTGCCACGCCACGCAGGGCTTGCTGAACGGCTCCGGGCTCGGTGCCTTCCCTCAGCCAAAGTGCAAGGTCGTTGCTGCGCTCGTCGCCGCTCAAGCGTTCGAAGGCGCGGGCATCGATGGCGATGGCACCGCCCTGATGGGCATAGTCACGCCACACTCCCGCCACAAAGAACTGCCTGACAGGCGACTGGCTGCTTTCATCGGCGGTTTTGAACGCCCTTGCGAGTGCGGGGAAGTCGGTGCCGGGCCGGGCACCGTGCAGATCGGTCATGGCCTCGCTGACATAAATGCCAATGTGTCCTGCGGGTACGGGCAGGGGCTCGCCCACCATCGGCAGGTCGCGCCCGGGGTCGCGCAATTCCCGTGCAATCAGCGCGACCGCCGGCCGCTCCGGGTTCAGCAGCAGCGAGACCAGGCGCTGCGACTGCACGCGCTGCACGCCGCTGACCGTGGCGGCAGCGCGCACAAAGGCCGGGCTGAAGTAAACCGTGTCGCCGGCGCCGGCGTTTCGGGCACTGCGCAGGTACAGGTCTGCCGGCAGCACCTGATCAAGCCAGCGCACCATGGATTCACGAAAGCTGGACACCATCACGGTCAGTGCCACGGCCAGGCTGAGCGCTGCCACGACACCGCTCACCGCCACCGCCGCGCTGCCGCGCACGCGCCGCGCCCGCTCCAGCGCCAGCAGGGGCAGCGCGCGGCGGTCCACAAGCGGCGCGATCCGGTCCAGCAGCAGGCCGATCATCCAGGGCAGCGCGGTGATGCCGCCCAGCAGCAGCAGGCCGATGGCAAGGTAGGCGGCCAGCGGTATTTCCATAACCGCCGGCGCCAGGCAGAGCAGGGCGCTGCTGGCGAGCAGGGCGATGCTGACCCAGTGACTGCCCGCTCTGGAGGCGGCGGTGCCCAAGCCCTTGAGCGCGAGCGCCGGAGCCAGGCGCTGCGCCTGCCGCGCAGGCCACCAACCGCCCACCAGTGCCGCGGCCAGACCGAGGCAGCCGTAAAGAAGGGCGGCGCCGTTGCCCCACTGCAGGCTGGGTGCGGCACCGGCAAAATAGCCTCCGCCGAGGTCTCCTCCGAGGACACCAAGTGCCAGCACTGCAAGTGCCGTGCCCAGGGCAATGCCGGCAAGGCTGCCCACCACACCCAGTGCCAGCGATTCCCACAACACCAGTGCCAGCCGGCTGCGCGCACTCAAGCCCAGCACGCCCAAGAGGGCGAATTGCTGCGAGCGCTTGGCCACGCTCAGGGACAACACCGAGAACACCAGAAAGGCGCCCGTGAACAGAGCCACCAGTGCCAGCACGCTGAGATTGACGCGGTAGGCGCGCGACATGTTGCTGACCTGCATCAAGGCGTCCGCGGGCTCGGTCAACGTGACATTGGCCGGCCAGTCGGGCGTGCCCCGCAGCGTGCGCACAAAGGCCTGGACGTCCACCCCTGCCTGCAGCCTGAGATCAATGCGTGAGAGCTGGCCCTGCTTGCCCAGCAGTTCCTGCGCAGCGCCCAGGTCCATCACCGCCAGGGCACTGCCAGACGCCGCAACCGCGCCGGCGACGCGGACCGGTTTGAGCTGCAGGGCGCTTTGCAGGCGCAGTGTCTCGCCCTGCAGTCTCTGCCGCGCGCTGGCGTTCAGAAAGACCTGGCCGGGAGAAAACAGCGTCAGCCGATCACTGCCGGAAGCCGGTTGCAGCATCAATGCCGGGGCGACGCTGGCCACCTGCAGCGCGTCCACACCCAGCAGGCGCAAGGCCACGCGCTCACCCGTGGCCGACATGGCGTAACTGGCAACTTCCAGCACCGGGGAGGCGACCGCGACCTGCGGCAGGCCGGCGATGCGGGCGTACAGCGATTCGTCAAAACTGCCGCGAACAGCGCGCAGTTCCAGGTCCGGTTGGCCGCCCACCGAGCGCACCGCCTGCGAGAATTCGGCCAGCGCCGAGTTATTGATCAGGTGCACCGAGAACGCCAGCGCGACACCCAGCATCACCGACAGCACGGCAGCGGCGTTGCGCCAGGGGTGATGGCGCAACTCTTGCCAGGAAAAAGTTTTCAGCAGTTCAAACATCGATGGCGGATTGTGCTGCACCTGCCGGGACGCCGTGGTCTGGGTACACTCGGGCTGTTTTTTCTTGTGAGACGCCATGACACAGTCCATCACTCTGCATACCCGTGCGTATCCGAACATTGCGCGCTTCCACCGCGCAGCCCTGCGTCTGGCGACCCTGGTTCCGGCCATGGCTCTGCTGGCACTGTGCCCGAGGCTTGAGGCACGACCCGTGCTGGAGCAGGCGGCACCCAGTGCCAACGCAGCATCAGCGCCGGCGGCGCCCGCGTCAGCGGCTTCTGCGTCGGCGCCTGCCAGACCGGCAGACCCCGCCCTGCCCAAGCCCTTTGCCGAAGTGATCAAGGATGCCAAGCAACAGGACGGCATGTTTCCGATCTGGCGCAAGGATGAGAAGGTCTGGCTGGAAATACCCAAAGCGGCGATCGACAAACCCTTTATGTTCACGGTCAATATCGCCAATTCGGTCGGCGAGCGCGGCCTGTATGCGAGCCAGATGGGCCGCGATGAACTGGCGCAGTGGCGCCGTATTGGCAACCAGATGCAACTGCTTGCGCTCAATACCAAGTTCCGGGCCGTGGGCGGCTCAGAACGGGCTGTGAGCCAGGCGTTCTCACCGAGCCTGCTGGCGTCGGCAGCGGTACTCAGCCTGGAGCACCCGGAGCGAAAATCGATCCTGGTCGACGCCGGTTTCCTTCTGGCCGATATCCCGGGCTACTCGACGCGCATCGAGTCGGCCTACAGGCTCACCTACTCGCTGGACAAGCCCAACTCCTTCTTTGATGCCACGCGCGCCGAACCGACCCTGAGCACCCTGACCGCGCGCGTGCACTTCTCCACGCCCCGCATTCCTGCAGCTCCATTGACGCCGCCACCGGTACCGAGCCCGACACCGCCGCAGGCCACGCCCGATCCACGCAGTTTTTTTGTCAGCTACGTCTACAACTTCGCGGCACTGCCGCAGACACCGATGGCAACGCGACCGGCGGATCCGCGCCTGGGACATTTCATGGAGTCTTTCACCGACCTCAGCGCTGACATGAAGGCCAACCCCCGTGTTCACTTTGTCCAGCGCTGGCGTCTGGAAAAGAAGGACCCGACCGCGGCGCTGTCGGAACCCGTGCGTCCTATCCTGTACTGGATGGACAAGAACATTCCCGCCAGGTACCGCCCGGCGGTGCAGGCTGGCATCACCGAATGGAACAAGGCTTTTGAGAAAATCGGGTTCAAGACTGCGGTCGTGGCGAAGCAGCAGCCCGATGATGCGGACTGGGACAATATGGACGCGGCGCACGCCTCCATCCGCTGGTTTGTGGGTGCGGATGTCGGTTTTGCGATTGGCCCCAGCCACACCGATCCGCGCACCGGCGAAATCCTGGATGCGGACATCGGCATGAGTGATGTCTTTGCCCGTGGCGCACGGCGTTTTGTGGTGGAAGACGCGGCCAGGGGCGGCGCGCCCCATTCCGCGCACGACGCCTATTGCAATTACGCACAGGAGGCGGCGGCCGAGATGAACTTCGCACTCGACGTGCTGGAAGCACGCGGCGACATCGCGCCCGACAGTCCAGAGGCCGAGGCCTTTGTGCAAGCGGTGATTACCGACACCATCATGCACGAGGTCGGACACACACTGGGCCTCAAACATAACTTCAAGGCCTCCACCACCATCAGCCAGGCTCAGTTGCAGGACCTGAGCTACACCCAGGCCCACGGCATCTCGGGCTCGGTGATGGATTACAACGCCTACAACCTGGCGCTCAACGGTGAACGCCAGGGCAGCTATACCAATACGACCCTGGGTGCCTACGACTACTGGGCCATCGAATACGCCTACAAGCCGCTGGACCCCGCAACAGAAACTGTCGAACTGGGACGGATCGCGGCGCGCAGCACCGAGAGCGCGCTGGCCTATGGCGATGACAGCGATGCTGGTGGCGGAGCCAACAACGATGGCATGGATCCCCTGGTCAACCGGTTCGATCTGGGCGACGATCCGTTGGCCTACTACAAGAAGCGCCTGAAGCTTTCACAGGAACTCTGGGCGCGTCTGCAGGACCGCAAGCCCCAGCCTGGGGAAGACCCGCTGCGCCAGCGCCGCGTCCTGCTGTCGGGCTTCAACCAGTTGCAACGAGCGGCCGATCTGGTGAGCAAGTATGTGGGTGGCATGCATGCGCTGCGCGACCTGCCCGGCAGCACCGGTCGCGCCAGTTTCACCCCGGTAGATCCGGTCAAGCAAAGAGAGGCCTTGCAGTTTCTGGCGACGGGGCTGTTCAGTGCAACATCCTTCAGGTTCAGGCCGGAGTTTCTCTCGGGCCTGACGGTGGACTACAACGAGTGGGATCGCGGTGGCCCCGTGAATCTCAGGGCCGTGGTGCTGCGCGCACAGACGGCGGCCATGGACCGCCTGCTCTCGGGCAACACGGCCCAACGCCTGCTCGATCTTCCCAACTACCTGGCGCCAGCGCAGCGGCGCTCGATGATCTCGCTGAGCGAGGTCTACGAGACGCTGCAGAACAGCATCTGGAGCGAACTCTCCAGTGGCGCGGAGATCGATGTGTTGCGGCGCGGCCTGCAACGCGAGCATCTGAAACGCCTGCAGACCGTTCTGACCAAGGGCTCGGCCGCACTGCCAAGCGACGCACTCAGCCTGGCACGACTGCACGCTACGCGACTGCAGCAGTCCCTGCGCGCTGCCCTGGCCAGAAGTGGACGCAGTGTCGAGACACAGGCCCATCTGGCCGAGAGTCTGGGCATTCTGACCGAATCCTTGCGCGCCACCATGCAGCGCAGTTGACGTTCCTGACTGCAACGGAAGCTTCACCATGTTGACTTTGCCGACCTATGACGACGTGGTGGCTGCCGCTGCCCGAATCGGGAACCAGGCGCACCGGACGCCGGTCATGCGCTCGCGCACAGCGGATCAACAACTCGGGGCCAGCCTCTTCTTCAAGTGTGAGAACTTCCAGCGCATGGGCGCTTTCAAGTTTCGTGGTGCCTTCAACGCGCTGTCACAGTTCAGCGCCGCGCAGCGGCAGGCGGGTGTCATCACGTTCTCGTCGGGCAATCACGCGCAGGCGATTGCCCTTTCAGCGCGTTTGCTGGGCATCCCGGCCACCATCCTGATGCCGTTGGACGCACCGCAGACAAAGATCGACGCCACGCGCGGCTACGGTGCCGAGGTGATCCTGTTCGACCGCTTCAAAAGCGACCGCGAGGCGCTCACAGCCGACCTTGCCGCGCGGCGTGGCCTGAGCCTGATACCGCCCTACGACCACCCGGACGTGATTGCGGGGCAGGGTACTGCCGCCAGGGAGTTGCTGGAGGAGGTCAGCGAGCTTGATTTTCTGCTGGTGCCGCTGGGAGGCGGCGGACTGCTGGCGGGATCGGCGCTGGCGGCGCGTGCGCTGTCGCCCAACTGCAAGGTCTACGGGGTTGAGCCCGCCGCCGGCAACGATGGACAGCAGTCCTTGCGCTCCGGTTCCATCGTTCACATCGAGACGCCACGCACCATTGCCGACGGCGCACAAACCCAGCATCTGGGCGAGTACACCTTTGCCATCATCCGGCGCGACGTGGACGATGTCCTGACCGTGGGCGACCCCGAGTTGGTTGAAGCAATGCGGTTTCTTGCAGAGCGCATGAAGATGCTGGTGGAGCCTACCGGATGCCTGGGCTTTGCGGCGGCCCGCCATGCGGGACTGGCGCTGGCGGGAAAACGTGTTGGCGTCATCCTCAGTGGTGGCAATGTGGACTTGCGCCGCTTTGGAGAACTGCTCTTTCCATGAGCGTTGCGGCTCGCGTTTCCCGGCCAGCCTTGCTGAGCACGGGTGTCCTGCACCTGGCTTTGCTGTGGCTGGTGCTGCAGTCGGTGCCCGTGGTGCAGTCGGTTCGATCCGTGGTGCACTATCTGGCTCCCATCACCTTGCCCGTACAGGAGCCGGTCAAAGCGCTCCGCCCGCCTCTGCCAACACCCAAGTTGAAGGCGGTTACCGAGATGGTGGCCCCAGAGCCCCCCATGCCCAGACCGAAAGCCATAGAACTGCCACCCGAGAAGCCGGTGGAACTCAAGATCCAGCCGGTGCTGCCTGTGCCGGCAACCGTGTCGCGACCCGAAAAAGTGCTGCCGGACCCGCCGCAGCCGCAGCCTGCGCCTGCGCCGGTGCCGGTCGTGCGCAGGCCGGAGCCGCCGCCTCTGGTGGAGGTGATGCCGGAGCCTGTGCCTGTCCCGGCGCCGACTCACATCCCCGTCCCGACGCCGACACCCGCACCCGCACCCGCACCCGCACCGTTGCCCGAGCCAGCGCCCTCGCCAACTCCTGCGCCAACGCCAGCACCTGCACCAGCACCTGCACCAACGCCTGCACCAACGCCTGCACCCGCGCCAGCGCCCGCGACCACACCGACTCCTGCGGCGGCCACGGCGCCAGCGCCTACGCTGGCACCTGCGCGGCCAGCGGCCATTACGCCAGCGCAGGCTGCCCCGGCGACCGGCGCCGCGCCGGCCGTACCGTCGGTGTCGCCGCGAAGCCCTGCGCCAGGCGCAGGCACCGCTGCGGCACCACTGAACCTCTACCCCCCCATGATGCGCGGCCAGCCGCGCCAGCGCAGTCTGGCTGAAATAGCCAACGAACAACTCAACGGCGGCGCACAGCGTGATCGGCTGGCCGAGGGCGTGGCAGGGGCAGGCAAGCCCGACTGCATAGCACCGAATGCCGCCGGCAGCTTGCTTGGTGTCATCACGATTCCAATCGCTGCGGCCATGGACAAGTGCAAATAGTCAGACCTCATTTTTCAGGAAGCCATCATGTCAAGATCCTTTTCGACCTCACACCCTGGTGCTGCTGGACTGCCTGTTCTGCTGCTTCTCTCGGGCCTGTTGCTGTTACTTGATCCGGCACAGGCGCAATCGGGAACGGCGGCGATTGTTGCGCCGGTCACCGAATCGCTCAGCAATCCCTACGGTCTGCGATCCGTGTGGGCACAGGGGGACTGGGTGGCCCGCGCCACGCTGCTGATTCTGGCCATGATGTCGCTGCTGAGCTGGTATTTCATCGTCGCCAAGTGGCTTTCGCAACGCCAGTTGACGGCGCAGGTGCTGGCAGCCAACAAAGCGTTTGCCGGTGCTGGAAGCTGGCAGCAGCGTGTGCAGAGCCTGGAGCCCGACAGTGCCTGCAGCGTGATCGTGCAGTCGGCACTGGAGGCGGCGCGGCGGCATCCGGGAATGGCACGGCAGGTGGATCCCGGTGAATGGTTGAGCCAGAACATCGTGCACTCGGTGGCCGGTCTGCAGATGCGAAGTCAGGAGGGTTTGTCGGTACTCGCAACGGTGGGCGCGACGGCACCCTTTGTCGGCCTGTTCGGGACGGTCTGGGGCATCTACAACGCGCTGGTGACGATTGGTGTATCTGGCCAGGCCTCCATCGACAAGGTCGCCGGCCCGGTAGGCGAGGCGCTGATCATGACGGCCCTGGGCCTGGCCGTTGCGGTGCCGGCGGTGCTAGGGTACAACTGGCTGGTGCGGCGCAACCGCGTCAGCCTGCATGCGGTCAAGGGTTTCAGTTCGGAACTGCACACCCAACTGCTGCTGGAGATGGACAGAACGCAGCAGCAGACCAGCGTGCGCCGCGACGCCTGAACCATGGCGATCAGCTTCAAGGATGCGGTGGATGATGCCACCGACCTGTCCGAGATCAACACCACACCGCTGGTGGATGTGATGCTGGTGCTTCTGATCATCTTTCTGATCACCATTCCCGTGATCAACACCTCGGTGGCAGTGCGCCTGCCGCGCCAGACGACGCAGTTGCAGGAAAGCCAGCCCCAGACGGTGTTGATCTCCATCGATGCGGCCGGCCAGAGTTACTGGTTCGACGCCCGGCTGACTGATCCACAGACCTTGCAGGACAGGTTGAAGCAGGCGGCAGCGCAGACCCCGCAGCCCGCGGTCCATATCCGCGGCGATGCCCGGGCCGACTTTGCGGCCGTCGCGCGGGTGCTCTATGCCTGCCAGCAGGCCGGCATCGCTCATATCGGTTTTGTAACAGACCCGACCGACCATGGCCATTGATTTTGAAGAAGCGCTGGATTCGGCGGAGCCCGAGCTGAGTTCCGGCATGAACACCACGCCGCTGATCGATGTGCTGCTGGTGCTGCTGGTGATGTTCATCATCACGATTCCGATCCAGCTGCATTCGGTGAACATGGAGATGCCCGCGGGCTTGCCACCGCCGCCCAACACGGTGCCGCTGGTGGTGAGAATCGAGGTCACCGAGCAGAACCAGGTCCTCTGGAATGACGAGCCACTGGGGGGTAGCGCCCCGCTGGAGCTCAGGCTGCGGGCGGCAGCGCAGTTGGCGCAGCAACCCGAGATTCACATCCGCTCTCATCCGCTGGCCAGGTACGACGCGGTGGCGGCCGTGTTGAGTGCATCGCAACGCCTGGGCCTGCAGAAGATCGGTGTTGTTGGTCTGGACGTCTACGCGCGCTGACGCGTTCAGGCTTGCGCGGACTCGGTGCAGCCGGTACTGCTCAGGTGCAACACCCGGTCGGCGCGTCGGGCGGCTGCCTCGGAGTGTGTCACCAGAACCAGCGATGCGCCATGCAGGCGGCTCTGCGCGATCAGGGCGTCCATCACCCGGGTGGCGGTGCCGGGGTCAAGGTTGCCGGTGGGTTCGTCCGCCAGCAGCAGCGCGGGCTGGTGCACCAGCGCACGCGCAATCGCGACCCGCTGCAGCTGCCCGCCGCTGAGCTCCTGTGGCAGCCGCTGACCCAGACCCGATAGGCCGACCGCATCGAGCATGGCCTGAACCCGCGCCGGGTCGTGTCGGCCCAGCAGCAGCAGCGGCAGCGCCACGTTCTGCGCCACGTCGAGGTGCGGCAGCACGTGGAAAGCCTGGAACACAAAGCCGATGCGCTCACGGCGCAGGCCTGCCTTCTGGTCGTCACTGAGCTTGCCAAGATCGACACCGTCAAGCTCCACGGATCCACTGTTCCAGCAGTCCAGGGCCGCCATGCAGTTGAGCAGGGTTGACTTGCCAACGCCGGACTCGCCGACGATGGCCACAAATTCGCCCGTCTGTACGGTGAGCGAGACGTGGCTGAACACGGCCACGTCGCCATAGCGCTTGCTCAGGTCCGTGATGATCAGGCTCATGGTCGCTGCGTCGCGTAGCGGCTGGCCAGAGTCAGCACCTGTAGCAGGGCATCGGGCGCATCGGCGACGACGACCTGGCGTTGCGGCATGGCGCGCAACCAGGTCAGCTGGCGTTTGGCGAGTTGGCGCGTGGCGAAGATGCCCTTGTCGCGCAACTGGCTCATCGGCGACAGGCCCTCCATCGCCTCCCAGGCCTGCCGGTAGCCAACGCAACGCATCGATGGCACATCGGCGTGCAGGTCACCGCGAGCCCGTAGCGCAGTCACTTCGTCCAGCAAGCCCAGCGCCAGCATGGCGTCAAAGCGCTGCGCTATACGCTGGTGCAGCCAACTGCGCTCGGCTGGCTCCAGCGAAATCAGCAGACAGTCCTGATCCACAGTGCCAGCCCCTCCCTTGGCCGCTCCAGCAGTGTGAAAGGAAGACAGTGGCTGCCCGCTGCTCCGGAACACCTCCAGCGCGCGACTGATGCGCTGGGCGTCGGTTGGCTGCAGCCGCGCCGCTGTCACCGGATCGACCCGTGTCAGTTCCGCATGCAGAGCCGGCCAGCCGCTTTGCGCTGCTTCCTGATCCAGCGCCGCGCGAATACCCGCATCGGCTCCGGGCATGGCATCCAGACCATCGCGCAGGGCCTTGAAGTAGAGCATGGTGCCACCCACCAGCAGCGCCAGCTTGCCGCGCGTCGTGATGTCTGCAATCAAGGCGCGTGCGTCCCTGGCAAATTCAGCGGCACTGTAGGCCTGCAATGGATCACGGATGTTGATCAGGTGGTGCGGCACAGCGGCGAGTTCGTCGGGCGAGGGCTTGGCGGTGCCGATGTCCATGCCACGGTAGACCAGGGCCGAGTCAACACTCACGATTTCCACAGGCTGCTGCCGGGCCAACACCATCGCGGCAGCGGTCTTGCCTGACGCCGTCGGCCCGAGCAGGGCGACGTAACGCAACGCGGTCTCAGTGGGCACTGCGTTTGCCCTGCCGCTGGACCAGCGTCCACGCAATCAGCGCGATCATGGCGCTCCAGAACCAGATGCCGTAGACCAGGGGGAAGATGGTGCCGTCCATGTGAGTGCCAAGCCAGTTGCCGATCAGAAAAGCGGCCAGCATCATAAAGAATCCGTTCAACGCCGAGGCAGCACCGGCCGATTGGGGAAAGGGCCCGACCACGCCACTTTGACTGCAGGGCATCTGGATGCCGTGGCCCAGCATGAAAAGGCAGAAGGGGGGCATGATGGTCCACGCACTGTGGTAACCCAGCAGCGCCAGCACACCTGCAATCGTGCCGCCGGACAGGCTCAGCACGCCGGCAATGGCCACCGCCTGGCGCACGTCAAAGCGGTTCAGCAGATAGCGGCACAGAAACGTACCCATCAGGTAGGAGAATGCCATCGAAAATACCAGCATGCCGTAGTGGGTGGTGCTCAGACCCAGCACCTTGATGAAGACAAAGGAACTGGAGGCCAGGAAGGTGAACAGGCATCCGTAGGAGGCGGTGGAAAGGGCCGAAAACGCGACAAAGGTGGGATTGCGCAGAATCAGGAGCCAGGTCCGCAGCAGGTTGCTGGTCTGCAGGGCCTGCATATTCTTCTTTGGCAGTGATTCTTCAAAGCGAAGCGCCACCAGCCCCAGACTGACGGCACCAAAGATGGCCAGCGTCAGCAGCGAGACGCGCCAGTTGAACAGGTCTGACAAGAGGCCACCCAGCGGTGGGCTCAGGCAGGCGATCAGTCCCAGGCCACTCAGGCCTTTGGACATGACACGTGCACCCTGGGCCGGCGTGTACAGGTCGCGCACAATGGCGCGTGCGCACATCACGCCCGCACCCATGGCCGCGCCCTGCAGCGTGCGCCAGAGGATGAGCATCTCCATGGTGGAAGACAGCGTGCTGGCAACCGAAGCCAGCACGTAGGCGCTCATTCCGATCAGCAGAATCGGGCGTCGACCAAAGCGGTCCGACAGCGGTCCCCAGATCAGCTGCGAAAGGCCAAAGGCAAGCAGCAGCGCGGTCAGCGTCAGCTGCGCCTGCACCATGGAAGCGCCAAAGCCCTCGGTCAGCAGGGGTAGTGCCGGCAGGTACAGATCGGTGGTGATCGGTTGCAGCCCCAGCAGCAAAGACAGCAGGAGCACCGTCAGGCCGGGCGCCATCGTGGGTTGGGTTTGAACAGACATCCGTCCAAGCGTACCAGATCAGGTGCGTGCCACCGTCTGAGGCCGGAGGTGTTCGCAACCAAAAAGTGATACCAGATTTCATTTCCGTCGCATGCTTGACGAGATCTTGATCCGGCACGACACTGCAGTGACCCAAGTGGCACCATGCGCTGATTGCAACCACGGCACCGGGGACTCGGAGAGACATGCCCACGACCACAAAGAATCAAACCAGGCCAGAACGGCCGCCTGATGCACCGCTGCATCGGGAGGGCAGGCTGCGATCTGCCGACGGCAAGATGGCGACCATGATCGGCTACTGGGACCGCAATTTGCGCAACCGCTTTGGCAACCTTGCCTACGCCCAATGGTTTGGTTTCCAGCCGGAGGCAATGCCGGGCATGCATCTGCGTGATTTCATAGGCGAAGAACGCTACCGTATCAATCTGCCCTACGTTGAAGCAGCACTCAAAGGCGAGGAGCAGCGTTTTGAAGTGCCCGCGTACACAGCCGATGGCAGCCTGTCGTGGTATGGTCTGGTGCAGTACATACCCGACATCATCGCCGGTCAGGTGCAGGGTGTTTACATCATCGTGTCGGACATTTCAGCGGTGAAAGAGACTGAGGCGGCGATGCGAAAGAATGAAAATTTGCTGCGCGAATCGCAGGGGGCTGCTCGCATTGGCAGTTACATCAACAACATCAGTGCTGGTACTTTCGAAGCCACACCCGTTCTGGAAGAGATTTTCGGCATTACCAAGGACTACCCTCACACCAATGAAGGCTGGGTGAGGTTCATGCATCCGGACTACAGGCAAGCCATGGCCGATGCGTTGCTCGACTCGATCCGGGACCGCAAGCCTTTTGATGCCGATTACAAAATCATTCGTCCCAGCGATGGCGCCGAGCGCTGGATGCATGGATTGGGCAAGATCTCCTATGACGAGCAGGGCCATCCGGTCAGCCTGATTGGCACGGTTCAGGACATCACAGATCGCAAACTGACTGAGCAGCGGATCGAAAACCTGGCCTATTTTGATCCCTTGACCGGGCTACCGAATCGCCGGCTGCTGCAGGATCGACTGCAACATGCACTGCTAAGCAGCGTTCGGCAGAAACACCTCGGTGCGCTGCTGCTGGTTGACCTGGACAACTTCAAGAGTCTCAACGATACCTTCGGTCATCAGCCGGGCGACCAGTTGCTGCAACAGGTGGCCAGACGCCTGCGGGAGTGTGTGCGCGACAGTGATACCGTGGCGCGTCTCGGTGGTGATGAATTCATGGTGGTGCTGGAAGAACTGGGCGAAAACATGCTGCACGCGGCCACCCAGGCAGCGGTTGTGGCAGAAAAGATCCTGCGCAAACTCGGTGAACGTTACGAACTTGGCGAAGGGGCACACAACAGCACTGCGAGCGTTGGAATCACACTCTTTGGTGAGCAGTCGGAGAGCGTGGAAGCACCCATGATGCGGGCGGATCTGGCGATGCACAGAGCCAAGGACGCCGGGCGCAACACCCTGTGCTTTTTTGACGGCCAGATGCAGACCGACATGGTGTTCGCTGCGGCCCTTGAAGAAGACTTGCGCTGGTCTGTCCAGAACCGGCAGTTCTGCGTTTACTACCAGGCGCAGGTGAACGGTGCCAGGCAGATTGTTGGCGTTGAGGCCCTGTTGCGCTGGGAACATCCGGGGCGTGGCTGGGTGTCCCCCGCCGAGTTCATCCCCAAGGCCGAAAAGACCGGGCTGATCATTCCCCTGGGTCTGTGGGTGCTGGAGACAGCGTGCAAGCAACTCGTACTGTGGTCACAACGACCCGAGACCGCGCACCTGACCATGGCAGTGAACGTCAGCGCGCGCCAGTTTCGCGACAGCGATTTTGTCGACCGGGTGCTGGAAACTCTGGAGCGCACGGGTGCGAAGGCACATCTGCTCAAACTGGAGTTGACCGAGAGTGTGCTGGTCGCCAACGTAGACGATGTGACACTCAAGATGAACGTCCTCAAAGCGGCTGGCGTGCGCTTTGCGCTGGACGACTTTGGCACCGGTTACTCGTCACTGTCCGTGCTCAAGCGGCTGCCGCTGGACCAGCTAAAGATCGACCAGAGTTTTGTGCGCGACATTCTTGCGGATCCGGACGATGCGGCAATTGCCCGCATGGTGATTGCACTGGCCAACAGCCTGGGACTTGCAGTCATTGCCGAGGGTGTGGAAACCGAAGCGCAACGACATTGCCTTGCGGCACTGGGCTGCCCAACCTACCAGGGTTACCTGTTTGCGCGGCCGCTGCCAGTAGATGAATTCGAGGCGCTCATGGTGCCAAGCTAGCAGGCGACTGACGCTGCATACCCGCGACGCTTGCCAGGTAGCCGAGCCAAACTTTCACTGTGGCGCAGTGGGGCAAGTGACACGAAGTGGGTGACTGGCGTGGGTGATTTGACCCGTGTCGTCGCGAGGGCCAACGCAAGTCATTGATTTACAAAGATTTCACGCGCTGGCACGGGCCTTGCAAAGGTTGACCGACCCCAATTTTGGGCGGCAACAAGGAGATCCACCATGATGAAATCGACCCGTACACTTTTCACCACACTCGCTGTAATCGCCACCTTGGGCAGTGCCCTGATCGCGACGCCTGTGCAGGCCAAGAGTCCCAAGTGCACCGCCATCCCCGTGCCAGGGCAGCCAGGGCATTACATCGTGGTTTGCTCCAGTTCGCGCCCCTAGTTGAGGGCGCACACGGCCAGCGGGCCGATCAACGTGCGAAATGCGCTGTGATGGCTTCAA
This sequence comes from uncultured beta proteobacterium, assembly GCA_903875275.1. Taxonomy (GTDB): domain Bacteria; phylum Pseudomonadota; class Gammaproteobacteria; order Burkholderiales; family Burkholderiaceae_C; genus Rhodoferax. The sequence goes on from CAIQVX010000029.1 coordinate 16,828, forward strand.
GGTGTTACCATCGTGTCACCTTTTGGAGAACCTCATGCCCGCCACCACATCGATCAAGCTCCCGGATGCTTTGAAGGCCAGCATTGCCAAGGTGGCGGCTTTTGAGGGTAAGACAGCGCACGCACTGATGGTGGACACCTTGCAAACCGCTATGGAAGATGCACTGACCCGACAGCAGTTTTATGCCGACGCCGATGCTTCCTATCGGGAGACAGTGCGCAGCAACGCCGTTTTTGGTGCTGCCGAGGTCAAAGCCTATGTCATGGCCCGTGTAAAGGGTGGCAAGCCGGGCAGGCCGCAGGCGCGGCCACTGGATGCGACCAAGCCCATGTCGCCAGCGCATGACTGATTTGGTCTACGCCGAGCAGGCGCTGCTGGACCTGGAACGGCTCAGCGATTTTCTGCTGGAAACCGACCCGCAGGCCGCAGAAGCGACGGCTGAACTGATTTTTGAAGCGCTGGAAATTTTGGTGCAGCACCCCGAGATTGGCCGCAAAGTCCACTTTGGGCAGCGCGAGCTGGTGATCTCAAGGGGGAAAACCGGCTATCTTGCGCTCTACCGTTTCTTGCCCCATGTCGACCGCATCCTGGTGCTGGCGCTGTGCCACCAGCGCGAGTCTGGATACAAAAGCCTCTAGGATCGCAAGGTGTTGATCGACACCGGCAGCCGCGTGCTGGTCGAGACACCCACCTACCTGGGCGCCTTGCAGGCGTTCGCACCCATGGAGCCGGATGTACACGGCGTCGTCAGCGACGAGGAGGGCGTCGACATGGCAGACCTTACTGCCAAGGCCGGGGGCGCTCGCTTCCTTTACGTGCTGCCCAATTTCCAGAACCCGACCGGACGGACCATGAGCGAAGCACGACGGGCTGCCCTGTCAGCCCGGGCTCGGGAACTGGGTCTGCCGATTGTTGAGGACAATCCCTATGGCGACCTGTGGTTCGACACGCCACCGCCGCCGCCGCTGACGGCGCGCAACCCCGAAGGCTGCGTTTACCTGGGCTCGTTCTCGAAGATTCTGGCGCCGGGCCTGCGCCTGGGCTTCATGGTGGCTCCGTCCGCCTTGTACCCCAAGCTGCTGCAGGCCAAGCAGGCGGCCGACCTGCACAGCCCGAGCTTCAACCAGCGCATGGTGTGGCAAGTCATGCAGGGCGGCTTTCTGGCGCGCCATGTGCCGACCATCCGCGCGCGCTACAAGGCGCAGCGTGACGCCATGCTTTCGGCCTTGGCGCACGAAATGCAGGGGCTGGACGTGAGCTGGAACCGGCCACAAGGCGGCATGTTTCTGTGGGCCAGGCTGCCGGCCGGCATCGACGCCGTCGCTTTCCTGGACAAGGCGGTGGCCAAAGGTGTGGCCTATGTGCCGGGCCTGCCCTTCTTTGCCGAGGGCGGTGACACGCGCAGTCTGCGCCTGTCGTTCGTGACGCCCTCGACGGATGAAATCAGGACCGGCGTGGCCGCCCTGGCCGCCGCCATCCGGCAGGAACTCGGCAATCCCTAGTCCGAGCCCAGCCGGCCCAGCCACCGCTTGCTCGACTGGGAAGCAGTCACAGCGCAGCTTCAAGTTGCAGCAACGCGGTCTTGCGCGCCAGCCCGCCGGCATAGCCGGTGAGTGATCCGCCCGCACCGATGACGCGGTGACAGGGAACGATCACACTCAGCGGGTTGCGTCCGATGGCGCCGCCTACAGCGCGCACCGCGCTTGCCTTGCCGATGGTGGCGCTGAGTGCGCCGTAGCTGGTGGTCTGTCCGAACGGAATCTCCAGCAGGGCACGCCAGACCGCCTGCTGAAAGGCCGTGCCGCTACGGAGGTCCAGCGGCAGGTCGAATGCCTGGCGTCGGCCGGCAAGGTAAGCGCTGAGCTGTGCGCAGGCATCTTGCAGGATCGTGTCTTGAGGGCGCTCTGGCCATTGCCGGATTTCAGGCTGGTGACGCTGGCCGATGAACCACAGACCTGCCAGGCCGGCGTCGCTGGCTGCCAGAACGACGGGGCCCAGCGGGCTGTCGGTGCGGCACTGAACGGTGTTGGCTGCAAATTTCATGGTGACAGTTCCTTCCAGGCGCGAATGACGGCGTAACTGCGCCAGGGTTGCCAGGCGCCCGATTTCAGCAGTGCCTCCCGCGCCGGGTTCTTGCTGCCCAGCAGGCCCAGGGCCCGATGCAGGGCCACATCGCCTGCCGGAAAGGCGTCGGGCCAGTGCAGTGCGCGCATGGCAATGTACTGTGCAGTCCAGTCGCCGATGCCGGGCAGGGCCTTGAGCAGGCTGATGGTTCGCTCGGGGTTGGTGCCGCCCTGCAGCACCAGTCCCTGCGTCAGCACGGCCTCGCAGAGCGCGTGGATGGCGGCCTGACGCTGCTTGACGATACCCAGACTTCCCAGGACATCGGCGCTGGCGCCGGCCAGTGCGTCGGGGGTCGGAAACAGCCGGTTCAGACCGGCGATGGGCGTCTCTATCGGTTCACCCCAGGTCTGCACCAGGCGCGTGGTCAGGGTACGCGCGGCAGCCACGGTGATCTGTTGACCCAGCACGGCGCGAACGGCCAGTTCGAAGCCGTCGATGGTCCCGGGAACACGCAAGCCATCACCTTTCGGAAAGTGCGGGTGCAACAGCTTGTTGATGGGCTGCGGATCGGCATCCAGGTCGAGCCACTCCCTGACCCGCGCCAGCATGGCGGGCAGAACGGGTCGCAGTGAGTCGCTCAGCTTCAGTTCAAGCCGGTGCCGGGCCACGTCGAAGCGTGCCTGCAACCAACCGGTGTGGCGCTGTCCGCCGAACTCGGTGCTGACGGTCCTGCCGATGCACTGGACACCCGGCTCTAGCGAGAACTGCTCTAGCCCGGTCACGCTGCGACTGGCAAAGAACTGCAGCATGGCGTCAACGTCGTAGGGTGGACGGTAGGACAGCCTGAGGGCGATGCCTGGCAGGGTGCTGCTGCGGTCGCTCGCGGCGCAACTGCGGCGCAACTGACCCGGGTTGAGTGCGTAGTGCTGCACAAAGGCGGCGTTGAAGCGGCGCACGCTGGCAAATCCGGCCAGTCCTGCCACTTCGCTGACGGGCAGGACGGTGTCAGTCAGGAGTTGCTTGGCGCACAGCAGACGCCTGGTTTGCAGGTATTGCAGCGGTGAGACACCGAAGCGCGCCTCAAAAATGCGCCGCAGGTGGCGGTCGCTGACGCCCACGCGTTGCGCCAACTGCGCCATGCTGAAGCTGCCGTCGCTCCACGCTTCGCTGGTATCGATCAGTCGTGCCGCCTGGCCCGCCAGAATGCTGGAGGCGTCCTGCGTTGACCAGACGCGACCCTCGGTGCCGTGCAGTGAGTCACTGGCGCGTGGGGCGATCTCGGGCCGGCAGCGCAGACAGGGCCGAAAGCCAGCGCGCTCGGCTTGCGCCGGCTGCGAAAAAAAACGGCAGTTCTCGCGCTTGGGTGTGCGCACCCGGCACACGGGTCGGCAGTAGATTCCGGTGGAGGTCACGCCGGTAAAAAAAAGGCCGTCGAAGCGCGGATCCCTGGCCTTCAGGGCGAGGTAGCACTGCTCATCCCTGGCGCTGGCGTCGGCTTCGATCATGGTCTGCATGATACGCGGGCCAAGCCGTCGCTTTGGCCGTTTTCGGACATGCCCATGGCTGTGGCGGCGGCCTACAATTCACTGCGCAGTCGATACGTCAACCAGATCAGGAAACTCACCATGCAGCTATCCGCTTCCATCTTCAAGGCCTATGACATCCGCGGCATTGTGCCGAGCACCATCAATGAAGCGGTGGCTGAGGCGCTGGGGCGCGCCTTTGGCACGGTTGCTCGCGCTGAGGGCGAAACCAGGGTTGCCGTGGGACGTGACGGCCGGCTCAGCGGTGCCATGCTGAGCGCAGCCCTGATGCGGGGACTGGTTGCCGCCGGCATCGAGGTGATCGACATTGGCATGGCCACGACGCCGATGCTTTATTTCGCTGCCAATACCCAGTGCCGAAGCGGCATTCAGGTCACCGGCAGCCACAACCCCAAGGACTACAACGGCTTCAAGATGGTGATGGCAGGGCGCGCCATTTACGGTGAGGAAATTCAGGCACTGCGGCGCATGATGGAGGGCGAGACCTGGTCCGTGCAGAGCGGTGGAAGCCTGCGCCAGGTGGACGTTGCTCAGGCCTACCGGGAGCGCATTGTTGGCGACATCAAGCTGGCGCGTCCCATGAAGATCGTGGTGGACTGCGGCAACGGCATTGCCGGGGCCTCGGCCCCCGCCGTCCTGCGTGCCATTGGCTGTGAGGTGACCGAGCTCTACAGCGAGGTCGACGGCAATTTTCCGAATCACCATCCGGACCCGAGCAAGCCCGAGAACCTGCGCGACCTGATTGCAGCTCTGGCGGCCGGCGACGCTGAAATCGGCCTCGCTTTTGATGGCGACGGCGACCGTCTTGGCATCGTCACCAGCGCCGGCAACAACATTTACCCGGACCGTCAACTGATGCTGTTTGCGCAGGACGTGCTGAGCCGGGTGCCGGGCGGCACCATTCTGTTTGATGTCAAGTGTTCACAGCGGCTGGCGCCGGCGATCGAAGCCGCGGGCGGCAAGCCACTGATGTTCAAGACCGGGCATTCGCTGATCAAGGCCAAGATGAAGGCCGTCGATTCGGTGCACTCAGTGCCACCCACACGGGCGCTTCGCCGGGACTCCCGCCAACTGCTCGGGTTGCCACGGCTCCAAAC
>CAIQVX010000030.1 GCA_903875275.1 uncultured beta proteobacterium
AACTTCGAGAAGGGTTCAGGCAACTCCGACGTGAACTACAGTTTTGCAGCCCAACTGACCGAGGTGGACGTTGATCTGGAGACCGGAATCGTCAAGGCCACTGACTTCCTGATTGCCTTTGACAGCGGCAGGCCACTGCATCCGGTCAATGTGGAATCGCAAATCGAGGGGGCAGCGGTGCAGGGCCTCGGACAGGCGCTATACGAAGAATTCAAGATGGATCACGGCCGGACTTTGAATCCGGATTTTGTGGACTACCGCATGCCGCTGGCGACCGAGGCACCGGACATCCGGGTCATGCACATCATCACCGACGATCCGGACGGGCCTCATGGCGCCAAAGAAGCGTCGCAGGCCGCCATCGTGTGCTCCCCGCCGTCCATCATTGCGGCGATTCACGACGCAACCGGGATCTGGTTTACATCGCAGCCGGTGACGCCTGAGAAACTCCTGAAGGCGCTCAAGGAAAAGGCAAGCCGATGAATCATCTTCAAAGTGAAGTGCTGGAGTTTCGCAGTCATATCGCGCGCTGGGTCGACGAGCGGCTGCTGCCGCAGGCCGGTCGGTTGGACGAAGAGGGTGATTTCGACTTCGCTCTGTTTCGCGAACTCGGTGAGCTGGGCTACCTGGGCACCATGTACCCGGAGTCGGCTGGGGGCAGTGGCGTGAGCTATCCCTTTACCTGCTTTACCGTTCTGTGCGAGGAACTGGCCAGGGGCTCGATGGGGTTTGCGGCGGGCGTGTGCATGCAGGGGTCCACAGCCACCAATACGCTGTACGAATGGGGCAACGACACCCTCAAGGAACTCTACTTCGGCCCCGCCCTGCGTGGGGAAAAAGTGGGTGCCTTTGCGATCACCGAGCCCAACGCTGGTTCGGACGCTGCATCGCTCAAGACCCGAGCCGCCAAGGTGGACGGCGGTTACGTCCTTAACGGCTCCAAGATCTTCACGACCAATGGAACCGTCGCCGACTTCATTACGGTGGTTGCCACGATGGCGCCCAACAGCGCAGCCAAGGGCCTCGAACTGTTCGTCGTCGATACGAAGTCCAAGGGCTTCAAGGTCGGACGCAAACTCGACAAGTTGTCCGTGCGCTGTTCGGATACCGCCGAGTTGTCGTTCGAAGACCTGTTTGTTCCCGACAAGCACTGCCTGGGTGATGGCAAGGGTGGCGGTTTCCTCAAAGCCTACAAGTCCCTCACCGTTGACCGGATATTTACGGCGGCGCTGGCGCTCGGTAACGCGCAGGCAGCCTACGACGCTTCGGTCCGGTATGCGCGAGAGCGCAGCCAGTTCGGACAGACCATAGGCAAGTTTCAGGCGGTGCAATTCAAGCTGGTGGACATGCTGGCCAAACTTGAGCAGGCAAAGGTCTACACCTACTTTGCGTCGGCTTTAGCGGATCGGGGGGCTTCCATCACCACCGAAGCTGCGCTGGCCAAGATCATTGCGGCGGAGAACTGCAACCAGCTCTGCCAGGACGCACTCTCGATCTTTGGCGGCTACGGTCTGATGAACGAGTATCCGGTTCAGCGCTACCTCAGGGACTCCTACTTTCCGATGATCGGCGGGGGAACCGGAGACATCATGCGGCTCGTGGTGGCTCGTCAGATTGGACTCTAAGTGGCGATCATATGAACAACAAACCCATTGTCTACCCAACGGTGGTGCACATGCTCGCGGCGGCGGCTGAGCGCTCGCCAGACCATGAGGCCCTCATCTGTCAGGACGAGCGACTGAGCTATGCACAGTACTTTCGGTGCATTGCCTGGTTCTCCCACGAACTGGTCGATCTGGGGGCCAGCGGCAAGCGCATCGGAATCGTGCTGGGCAATTCACTCGACATCTGCGTGGCGATGTTCGCAGCGCATGCGGCGTCGGCCCAGATCGTGCCCTGCAATCCGATGTACACCGAGCGGGAACTGCGCACCATTTTCGAAGACGCTGATCTGCATGCCGTCATCTACGCAGATGAAAAGCATGAGGTGGTGTCACTTCTTGCCGATGCGTTCGCCGTGCCGAACCGCATTCGCATCGGGCCCGAAGGCAGGCGCCTGACCGCGTGGCGTGATGCTGCGGACAGAGCATTGCCGCAGCCGATGCCAGCCCCCACGGACTGGGCCACGCTCCAGTACACGGGCGGAACCACAGGCTGCCCAAAGGGTGTCAACCTGAGCCATTATTCGGTTGCCACGAACATCAGCCAACGCGAGGCACTGGTCCCTGCGCGCCCGGGCTGCGAGCGCCTGCTCTGCGTCATGCCCCTGTTTCATGTCTATGCCACAGCGATGTGCCTGCACAACATGGTCTATGCGCGCGGCACCATGATCGTCATGCCGCGCTATACGCCGCAGACCGTGTTTGAGTTGCTGTCGAGCGAACGCATCACCATCTTCGCCGGAAGTCCCACCCTGTTCGTAGGTCTGATGAGCCAGGCGCAATTCGCCCAGGCTGATTTCTCCCGCATTCACCTCTCCTACTCGGGCTCTGCTGCCCTCCCGGAGGAACTGCTCAGGCGCTGGGAACAGGCCACGGGTGCGCCGGTGATCGAAGGGTACGGCCAGTCGGAAGCGGGACCCGTCATCTCTTTCAACCCGCAAGACGGGATCAGAAAGCCCGGCTCGGTTGGCATACCGGTGCCGGACACGCTGGTGGAAATCGTTGATACGGAGGAGGGTAAGAGGGTTCTGCCGACTGGGGAGAAGGGCGAAATCCGTGTGCGCGGACCACAGGTCATGGCCGGCTACCGCAAGCTCCCTGACGAGACAGCAGCCACCCTGCGCGAAGGCTGGCTCTATACCGGGGACATCGGTGAATTTGACAGCGATGGCTACCTTTACATCCGGGATCGCAAGAAGGAGATGGCCAAGGTCTCGGGTTTCAACGTCTTTCCGCGTGAAATCGAGGAGGTGCTGTACCTGCACCCGGGGGTGCAGGAAGCTGCGGTCGTGGCCGTGCCGGACAGCTATCGCGGTGAAGTCGTGCGGGCTTTGGTCGTGCCACGTGGCCAGGACGTCACCATCGCGCAACTCATTGAACACTGCAAGGCCAATCTGGCAAAGTACAAGGTACCGACGACTGTGGACCTGGTTTCAGAATTACCAAAGACCGGGGTGGGGAAGATTGACAAGATCCGCATACGCGCGGAGTTTGCCTCCAGACCAGCCGCATGAGCCGGGTAGCTGTGAATCAGGCGAGCAGCGGCAGGCAGAGCGAGGTTTCGCTGGCGTAGCTGCAATGAACGCACTGGAAGCGGGCGGTGAACCGCTCGCACTTGACGCCCTGCGCGCGTTTGTGAGTCAGCGCGAGAGAGCCTTCACAGTCAGGACAGACACGAAGCATCGCAACAATCACTTCCATGCCGCGCACCATGGCGCCGTCACGGGTGCGGAAGTCCTCGTCCAGGACGATCTTGTGACGCTCGAACGCGGCGATGCCCCAGCTTTCGAGTTGCTCCAGAAGATGCTCAAAAAAGACAAGCGTCCGGGGTGCCTGCTCCAGGGCGAGTCTCTTGCCTGACGCGGTGAACATGGATCGTGGCGCCGCCTGTGCGTAGGTAAGTTCCCGGCTCAGCGTGTGAACCAGCGAATCGACCAGTCCACGTCCACGCAAAGTCGCCTTGGTAAAGAAGGCGCCCACGCCCAGCGCCCCCAGCTTTTCGAGCCGGTCCGCGTCCTGCACGATGCGGGACGCGCCCAAGCACGGCAGGCGCTCGTCATAGAGGGCGCGCAACGCTTGCAGCACCAATTCGATGTCACTGCGCTCCAGACCGGAGCCTGTCAGCATCTTTTCCGCCAGCAGCGCTGCATGCTCTTCCTCCGGCAGGCGGTCCTGATGATAGAGCCCCTCATGGAACTTGCCAGCATCATGGTAGAGCGCCACCACCGTGGGCAGGAATGAATCGACCCCTTCCATTGCACAGATTTTGTGGGCAATGGCGGCAGTGCGCCTGGTGTGCTCAAGCAGAAATTCCGATGGCGCCTGCCCGTTCTGAGCGTTGTAGCGTGCTTCTGCCTCGATCAAGGCCTTTTCGATGTTGGCGTAAAGCCCGGGAACGCGACTCTCCAGCGCACTTCGCACCTGTTTCATTGTCTTTCCTGGTTGGAGCTTGCGGCGCCCGGGTTCCCGAATCGCATCTTGCGAAAGCACTGTCGCAGTTCTTCCACGAACAGTTGGGGCTGCTCGAATGCCGCGAAATGCCCGCCCTTTTCGACCTCACTCCAGTGGACGATATGGCCGAAGTGCTTCTCGGCCCACCGCCGCGATGGACGCGAAAATTCCTTCGGGTAAATGGTGACCCCCACCGGCAGTGCGATCTTCTGTGTTTTGAAGAAGTCAAGGCTCTCCCAGTACAGTCTGGCCGACGATGCGGCCGTACCGGTAAGCCAGTAAAACATGATGTTGTCCAGCATGGCATCAAGGCTCAGCGCACTCTCGGGTTCGCCACGGTTGTCGGTCCAGGCGTAGAACTTCTCATAAATCCATGCAGCCTGACCAACGGGCGAGTCGGTCAGACCGTAGCTGAGCGTCTGCGGGCGCGTGGACTGTTGCTTGGCGTAACCCGAATCGCTGTCGCGATAGAACTTCATGGAGGCAACAGACGCCTGTTCGGCCTCTGTGAGTTGCGCGTAATCGTCCCGGCCGGGATAGATGAGCGGCATGTTGAGATGGACACCGGCACATTCAGGCGGGGCGAGCATGGCTATGGCCGTCGTCACGGCAGCACCCCAATCGCCACCCTGGGCCAAATAGCGCGTGTATCCCAGGCGCTTCATCAGGCTGATCCAGGCGGCGGCGACTCGTTGGACGCCCCAACCGGCTTGCGTGGGCTTGTCCGAAAAGCCGAAGCCTGGCAACGAAGGAATCACAAGGTGGACGGCATCGGCTGCGTCGCCGCCATGGGACACTGGGTCCGTCAGAGGACCGATCACCTCAAGAAACTCGACCACCGAACCGGGCCAGCCATGCGTCAGAAGCAAGGGTCGGGCATCAGGATTCGGTGAGCGGATATGAAGAAAATGGATGTGCAGACCATCGATGCAAGTGCGGTATTGACCCAGCGCGTTCAGTCGCGCTTCGCAGCGCCGCCAGTCGTAGTCGCTCGCCCAGTAATCGCACAGTGCCTTGATCCGGTCCAGCGGCACGCCCTGACTCCAGTCAGCCACGGTTTCGCGATCCGGCCAGCGCGTATTGACCAGCCGTGACCGAAGGTCGGCGAGTGCCGCGTCGGAAATCGCCAACTTGAAAGGGGTGACCGACTCGCTTGCAGGCACGCTGGTTTGCGTTGGCAAAGGGTTCTCCTTGATAGACTTGCAGGAATAATTATCGACCTATATCGAATTCATCGGCGCAGCTTTGTGGAGCGCCTTGAGGCACAATAGGTCGCTGAAATTGAAGGAAACCAACATGGCCTTGATCATCACCGAAGACTGCACCGCTTGCGATGCCTGCAAACCCGCCTGCCCGAACGAAGCCATCGCTGCTGGCGACATGCTCTACGTCATCGACCCGGCGCGCTGCACCGAATGCGTAGGCGCCGAGGAAGAACCGCAGTGCAAACTGGTGTGCCCTGCTGACTGCATTTCAGTCAATCCGGATTTCATTGAAACGCCGGAACAGCTGATGAAGAAGTACGAAGACCTGCACGCCTGACCCCATCTAACATCAGGCCGATTGCCAATCCGGGTTGTCCCGGATTTTTTTCAGTTCTGCCAGTGTCACGTCAAACTGATATTCCTGCAGCGCCGCAGTAGCCCGTGCCAGTTGCGGTGACAACGCCGTTCCGGCCACAACCGCCTGCAACTCCCGGAATCGGGCAATGGCGTCGAACCGACGACTTTCGAGCATGGGCTCCAATTCACGGATAAGGTCCATCACCTGCGCCACGTCCAGCGCCTTGGTCGGTTTGTCGATCTCCGCGTCGCTTCGGAACTCAGAAACTGCCTCTGGCAACCACGCTCGCAGCGCCTGTGCCAACCGACCTAACTTGATCGGCTTCGTAAGTACTTCGTCCATGCCGACTTCGAGACAGCGCCTATGGTCCTCGGTAAACGCTTTCGCTGTCAGAGCAATGATCGGGCAACGCGACTTTCCGGTGCTGGCCTGCCACAGGCGGATTTGCTGTGTGGCGGCGTAACCGTCGAGAACCGGCATTTCCAGATCCATCAGGATAAGGTCCACTGACTCACCCGACTTGATTAGCTCCAGGCCCTGCTGTCCGTCAGCGCAGAAGATCGCTTCGATGCCCAACTTATCAAGAAAGATGCCGATGACTTTCTGATTCACCGGGCTATCCTCTACCACCAGCACGCGGGCCGCTATGGTGATGTCAGCGTCAGTGCTGACAAGCTCTGCATCCGACAAAGTGACATTGGTGTGGCGACGGTTGTCCAGTGTCTGCACCTGGATGCGAAACCAGAAGCGCGAGCCAGAGCCGGGTTCGCTCTCGACACCCACCTCGCCGCCCATCTGTTCCGCCAGAGTCCGCACGATCGACAGACCCAGCCCGGTGCCTCCAAACTGACGTGTGATGGAACTGTCTGCCTGCGAGAATCGTTGAAACAGCAGGGCCTGCTTGTCTTTGGCGATACCGATGCCGGTGTCAACAACAGCAAACTCGATGATGGCGCTTTGTGCCAAACAGGTAACTTCACGCGCCTCGATGCGAACGTAGCCATGCTGCGTGAACTTCAGGGCATTGCCAACCAGATTCGCAAGCATCTGGCGAGTGCGCGTCGGGTCGCCCAGGTAATACCCACCAGGGCCGTCCCAATGTGCCTCGATCTGCAGACTCTTGGACTGCGCTGTGTGACCAAACAGTATGCATGCGTCGTCTATGAGTTGCGCCGGCTTCATTGCGATGGATTCAAGCTCCAACTTGCCAGCCTCAATCTTGGAGAGGTCCAGAATGTCATTGAGTAAAGTCATCAGGACTTGACCCGATTTGTGAATCGTTTGAGCGTAGTCGACCCGGTTCGTCTCCGGGATATTGGGCTGGGTCAAGACTTGCGCCATGCCCAGGATACCGTTCATGGGTGTTCGAATTTCGTGGCTCATGCTGGCCAAAAACTGGCTCTTGGCAATGGTGGCAGCCTCGGCGGCGGCCTTGGCTACATAGAGTTCGGTGACATCGACCCTGAATCCGACCAGGTGATCACTCTCGGTTCGGCGCTCCAGGAACTTGTACCAGCGCCCGTTTGCCATTTGCTGGATTTCCTCCGAATTACCCAAGCGCCGTCTTGCCAACTGCTCGGTCAGCCACTCCTGTTCGCGCCCAATCGCCATCGGAAACCGGCCGTGGGCCAGTTCGAATCGCAGCAATTCCTCGAAGCTGCGCCCGGGCTCTATCAAGACGGCCGTGGACCGATACATGTCGCGGTACTGCTGATTGCAAAAGACCAGGCGATCCTGCGGATCGAAGATGGCGAACGCCTCACCAATCGTGTCGATCGACGTGCGTAGCAAGGCCTCGGCCTGCGCAAGCGCCTCTTCTGAGCGCTTGCGCTCAGTCACGTCACGCGAGAGAACCACAAAATGGGCATTCTCCCCGTCTGCCACATGATCGGCGCGAGCCACAGACAACTCAAACCAGTTCTTGCCATCGGCGAGTGGAACCATCACCGTACGGCCGTAGTCAGTACCACTTTGCTTGGCCGAGGCCAGAGCCTCCAGCACCGTGGCTGCGGCTTCGGCTGGAAGAACATCCCTCACATTCCTGTTCATGAGCTGCTCGGGCGGAGCCACCAGTTTTCGGTGGTTATTGGCGAATACTTTCAGGTAGTTGCCGTTCTCATCCATTTCAAACAGCAGGTCCGGGATGGTTTCAAGGGTGACCCGCACCCTCTCCCTCGCCTGGTTCGCAGCCCTTTCTGCTGTGGCAAGAAGCCTCTGCTGCCGCTTTAACTCAGTGATATCGACATGCGCATAGAAAACCAGGCTGCTGTCGGTCGGTCGCGCGACAATTTGCACGAATCTGTCGCCTGGCAATGGCAACTCGAATGGCACACCGGAAAACCTCAAATTCTCGGCCAGTGTTTTCAAGCCAAGCTCGACCAGAGGCAACTCGTGATCATGGCCCGGGCGGAGCCAGGCAGACCGGAATAGCGATTCAAACGTAACACCGATTGCAACCGTTCTATCAGGCAGCCCGTACAGGTTGACAAAGGGGGTATTGACCCAATTGATGCACCCATCCTGCGCACACACCATCAACCCATCCGGGATGCGATCCAGCAAATTCCTGTCAAGTACGGTGGTTCCATCATCGCCAGACAAACTGAGGGGCAAGGTATCCTGGCTATCGCTCACGGCACTAATGTGGGTACGCCAGATTCGCAAACGTCCAATGCCGCGCAGCGGTAACGAGGCCACATGAATCTGCTGATCATGATGCTCAAACAGGTACGGTCTGGTTTGCGCACGATGCCGCCCCACACCTGCCTCGATGTAGGAATCAATCAGTGGCAATTCCTGCTCGCCCAAGCGAACGGAATAAAACCTCCGCAAGTTCTCCCTGTAGGGTTCGCCCACATGGATGCGGTCTGCATGTTCGGGAAACAACTTCAAAAACGACTTGTTCCAGAGCAAACACCTGTCGTCCTGATCGAAGAGGCACATGGCATCCTCGACACCATCAAGAATCTCCCCCACCGTCTGCAGCAACTCAAGTTCGGTCGAGACGCTGCGATCCTGATTAACGGCCGGGATGCTTTGGGAAGTGGTGCTCATATCTGCTGAGAATACAAGGAAGGTTGTACTTGAACGTCATTTTAGGAAGCTGCCGACTCCAGGCAAGATCGGGCAGCCACTGACGTCTGGAGCAAGACCTGAGCCGCCATGTTTCTTGACGGGCACCTCAGAGATCTGTCAGTAAGTCTCCAGATGCAGTCGCCCCTCCCGCTTGAGCGCTGCACCGACACTGTCCCATGACAGCCCTGCCTGCTCTGCCACATCGCGCAGGGCCAGCAGCACACCCTGCTCCATGCTCTTGAGGCCGCAGACGTAGAAGTAGGCGTTCGGGTCTGCCAGCAGCGGCGCCAGATCGGCGGCGCGTTCACGCATCACGTCCTGCACGTAGCGCTTGGGCTGGCCCGTGGTGCGCGAGAAGGCAAAGCTGATGTCGATGAAATCTTTGGGCAGCTTCTGCAGTGGACCAAAGTAGGGCAACTCCTCCTGGCTGCGCGCACCAAAGAACAGCATCAATTTGCCGCCCTCAAATTTCCCCGATTGACGCATCCGCCGCCGCCATTCCGTGATGCCACGCATGGGGGCGCTGCCGGTACCGGTGCAGATCATGACGATATGCGAGCGCGGATGGTTCGGGATCAGGAAGCTCGCGCCAAAGGGACCGATGACCTGCACCTTGTCACCCGGACTCAGGTCACACACGTAGTTGGAGCCGATGCCGCGTACCGGTTTGCCCTGCTGGTCCGTCAGCACGCGCTTGACGGTCAGCGCCAGGTTGTTGTAGCCGGGGCGTTCGCCATTGCGCGGACTGGCAATCGAGTATTGCCGCGCATGGTGCGGTCTTCCCTGGGCGTCCAGGCCCGGTGGGATGATGCCGATCGACTGCCCCTCCAGAAACGGAAACGGCATGGCACCGAAGTCCAGCACAACGTGGTGCGTGTCGTAGTCCTGCCCGACCTTGGTCACGCGAACATTGCCCGCCACCGTGGCGGTAACAGACTTTTCTGCGGCCTTGGGGCCGTACAGATTGGTGTAAGCATGCGCGGCCGACCAGGGTGGCACCGTGGCGCCGTACTGGGCAGCACCGAATTCCTCCGCAGCGCCGGTCTCTACCGGCATGGCGATGACAGAGGACGCATCCGCCGCTGCCACAGCGACCGTGTTCAGCCCCTGTTGTGCCAGTTGCTCAGCGCTCAGTTCCAGCGGCAGTTCGTCCCAGCCCAACTGCGCCTCCACGC
>CAIQVX010000031.1 GCA_903875275.1 uncultured beta proteobacterium
CCATGCGCCGCCTGGTGATAGGCCAGCAGATCGCCGCCTTTGGCTCCGCAGGCCATGCAAATGAAGGCACCGCGTTCAACGTGAATGCGCAGTGAGTCACTGCCGCCGTGAAACTGGCAAGCGGTGGTGCGCCACTTGCCGCGCCCCTGCAGCGTCAGGCCTTCGCTCTCGTAGTAGGTGAGGGCGTCGGGTAGTTTGTCGCGGATCAGTTCACCCATGATGCGTCCATCATGTTCATGCTGTCACCGCCTGCGCCATCTTGCGGGTCACGAACCGCTGCAATTCAGCATCCGGGATCAGTCGGCGCTTGCCGTCCTTGAAACTGCGAAGTTCGCCGCTGGCGATGTGCGCGTAAACGGCACGGGTGCTGATGCCCAGGCGTTGCGCTGCGCGATCTGGCGAATGCGCCAGCGGTTCAAGTTTCGGTGAGTCTGTCATTGCATGCCCTTCATGTTGCATGCAGTGGCGCGATTCGCGGCGCTAGTCTCCGTCACTGCATTTATTGCAGTAAACCAATGGACTAGCAACAAACCCTGAATTTGTCTACTTTGCCGCTTTCAAAATGGTCTTGATGGTCGATTCGGAAACTCGATACGCAGCAGCTAATTCTCGAATGGCACCGTATCTTTCTCCGCATTCAACAAGTCGTTTGTATCCGTCTTGAATGTGTCTTTTCTCGCTGGGTGTCAGGGTGCCTTTGCCCTTGCGCCTGTTGGACTGTTCTTTACTGTACTTTTCGCCCTTCACTGCAGCATCGAAAAGCTCAAAATCCTTCATGTGTAAGAGTGCGTCTTGTATGTACTCAGCGGCCTCTAATTGCGTTGTCGCGGCGCGGGCCAGCGCCGTCCATTTTCTCGCCTCAATTGCGCTTGGATGTGTACTCTCCAGCGGTAGACGGGCATCAATTCCGTCAGCCTGATATAGCGCCCAATGTTCGGCCATGTGCCTCAATCGCGCCTGAAGTTCACCTACTGGCGCGGGTTTTTCTGGCTTGCTCATTTGGCACCCCCCAACAAGTTGACCGCATCGGACAATGTGCTTGGTGCCAGCTTCGCATAACGCTGCGTCATGCGCGAGTTGGCATGTCCTAGCAGCTTTTGCACCGTGAACAATGGTGCACCCTTCATAACAAGCTGTGACGCGAAGTCATGTCGCAGGTCATGCCAGCGAAGGCCGGTCAAGCCTGCGGCCTTCGTGACTTCGGCCCAGGCCTTCTTGACGTTGTCGAACCGTTCGCCGGTGACTGGTGACTTGAAAACCAGCCCAATGGCCGGGTCCGGCTTGATCGCGGTCAGCACGGCGAGGGCTTCGGTATTCAGCGGGACCGTTCGCGTCGTGTTGCCCTTGCTGTGACTTGCCAAGATAGAGATGGTTCTCAGATTCAGGTCTACCGACTCCCAGGCCAGCGAAAACAATTCCCCTTGTCGCATACCCGTATTTAGCGAAAGCAACACCATCGGCGTGATGTGGTCGCAGTAGCCCTTGATTTCAGGCATCAGGTCATAACCGCGCTTGCTGCGCCATTGGTTTGCGCTGGTGCGGTCCTTTGCGCCTTGCTTGTCACGATCGGCCAGCGCTTTACGCAAGCTGGCAGATTCAGCAGCGGTCAGGTACCGTATGGTTTCGTCATCGGCCACGTCCAAGGCTTCCAATTCGGCCAACGGGTGCACCGTGCCCTTGTTGTTCTTGACCCAATGCGTCAGGACGCCGGACAGGGCGGCAATGTCACGGTTCACTGTGGCCGCCGCCACGCCTGAGTTAATGCGCTTGTTCCTGAACTTGTCCACTTCGCTGGCGTTAATGTCGGTCAATCGCTTGTTCAGCAGCTTTTCCCAAATCGCCTTGACCCTTGCCACCGACTTGGTGCCATTTTTCATTTTGGCGGTTGCGTGATCCCTATAGTGGTCGTCGATATATTCGCCCAAGGTCAAGCCGGTGCCTGTCTTTTTGGATGCTGTGCCAGGGTCAAGAATGATCTTCTTGGCGCGTTCCTCAGCCTGTTTCAAGGTGTAGGTGCCAGCCGGACCAATGCGGACACGCTTACCTCGGCCAAGTTGGACATAGAAGGATCGTGAACCGCTGGGTTGGACCCGAAGTAGCAAGCCCATAGGCTTCTCAGCACGCACTTCATAGGGCTTTTCGGGCTTGTCCCTGGACTGCGCTGTTTTGGCAATACTTGAGCGTTCGTTAGCTACAATCGCGGCTGTCATCGCTTGCCTTTCTTGCACCGTAAGTGCACCGTAAGTGCAAATTATAGTTCGCACTAGCACTTATTGGCAAGCAATGGCAAGAATGGGGTCAGAAGTTCACCAGTGAAATGGTGGTTTTGAGTGGCAAACCGTAAGTGCATGGTTCGCACTTACAAGGCGTAGGTCGGCGGTTCGAGCCCGTCAGCACCCACCACTTCTGGCAAAGGCGAACAAAGTGTTCGCCTTTTTTGTTTTTTACTGGAGTAGTTCTGCATGTTTGATTTTGTCCGCAAGCACACGAAGATCATGATGGGTCTGATGTTTCTGCTCATCATCCCGTCGTTCGTGCTGTTTGGCATTGATGGCTACAACCGCATGCGTGAGAAGGGCGACGCCGTGGCCCGGGTTGGTGGGCACGACATTACCCAGGGTGAGTGGGATGCGGCGCATAAATCCGAGGCCGACCGACTGCGCACCCAGATACCGAATCTCGACCCCAAACTGCTGGACTCCGCCGAAGCCCGCTACTCCACCCTGGAGCGTCTGGTGCGTGAACGCGTGATGGCTGAGGCTGCAGATCAGTTCCGGCTGACCACCAGCGATGCCCGACTTGCGCGCGATCTGCAGGAAGACCCGGGCATTGCGTCCCTGCGTCGCCCGGATGGCAAGCTTGACATGGAGCGTTATCGCCAGATGGCCGCCAGCCAGGGCATGACACCCGAAGGATTTGAAGCACGGGTCCGGCGCGACCTGTCGGTGCGCCAGGTTGAGGCCGGCCTGACCCAGACCGGTTTCGCGGCTGCTGCGGTGGCAGATGTTGCATTGAACGCGTTCTTTGAGCGGCGCGAAGTTCAGATCGCCAACTTTCTCAGTACCGATTTCGTTGCCAAGGTGAATCCGGCCGACGCCGACATTGAGGCTTTTTACAAAGCCAATCAGGCCATGTTTCAGGCGCCCGAGCAGGCCAGCATCGAATACGTGGTACTTGACCTGGAGTCCATCAAGAAGAGCATTTCGGTCAACGAGGCCGATCTGAAGACGTATTACGAACAGAACGTTGCACGCCTGAGTGGCAATGAAGAACGCCGAGCCAGCCACATCCTGATCAACGCTGCCAAGGACGCACCAGCGGCTGATCGGCAGAAAGCAAAGGCGCGTGCCCAGGAATTGCTGGCTGAAGTTCGCAAGGCGCCCGACAGTTTTGCAGATCTGGCCAAGAAGAATTCCCAGGATGGCGGGTCGGCCCCCAAGGGTGGAGACCTTGACTTCTTTGCCCGTGGTGCCATGGTCAAACCATTTGAGGAGGCGGTCTACGCCATGAAGAAGGGCGATGTCAGCGAACTGGTCGAGTCCGATTTTGGTTACCACATCATCAAGCTCACCGACATCAAGGCGCCCAAGCAACGCAGCTTTGAGGACTTGCGCGCCGGAATCGAGTCCGACCTCAAGACCCAGCAGGCCCAGCGCAAGTTTGCAGAAACGGCTGAAGCCTTCACCAACGGTGTCTATGAGCAGTCCGACAGCCTGAAGCCGGTGGCGGACCAGTTGAAGCTGGAGATCAAGACCGCGACCAACCTGTCGCGCAAGGCAGCCGCAGGTGTGACCGGGGTCTTGGCCAACACCAAGTTCCTGGCCGCCGTGTTTGGCACCGACGCGATCGAGAAGAAACGCAATACCGAGGCCATTGAGACCGGCCCCAACCAACTGGCCGCCGGCCGCATCGTGCAGTACCAGCCGGCACGCACCATGGCTCTGGCCGACGTGCGCACCAGCGTGCGCGAGCGCTTGGTGGCTGCGCGTGCTGCAGAAATGGCAAGCAAGGAAGGCACTGCCAAGCTCGCCGCCTGGAAGGCAGCGCCAGCCAGCGCTGTGATGCCAGCCGCACAGGTTGTCTCGCGTGACCAGGCGCAAAACGTTGCGCCGCAGATTCTGAACGCAGTGTTGCGTGCAGATGCATCCAAGCTGCCGACTTTTGTGGGTGTCGATCTGGGCGCTCAAGGCTACGCCGTGGTGAAGATCAACCAACTGGTGGCGCGCCCGGCCCCAACCGAGGTGGCAGCCAAGCAGGACCGAGCGCAATATGCCCAGTGGTGGACCGCGGCCGAGAGCCAGGCCTATTACGGCTTGCTCAAGGAGCGTTTCAAGACCGACATCATGGCTGCACGTCCGGCGCGCGGTGCCGAATCGTCGGTGGCGGCTGCCAAGTAACAGCGAACCCTTATAATCAGCAGAAGCGGTGGCTGTAGCTCAGTTGGTAGAGTCCAGGATTGTGATTCCTGTTGTCGTGGGTTCGAGCCCCATCAGCCACCCCAATAGATGCAAGGGTTTGCCACTATGAAAATAGTAGCAAACCCTTTCTCTTTAATGACGATGTAACGGCGGATGTAAGCGGATTTTCCGAATCCGCTGACGCCAATCACCGAAATATGCAGTTGATGGTCGCCGCCGTCAGGCGGCGTGTCTTTTCGCCGGACTGAGGGCGCCCCCGTGGGGGGCAGACGGGCAGACCGGCGCACGGGGCCAATGCCGCGCAGCGGCGAGGCCCCGGTGGGGTGGGCGGGGGCTAACCGGTGATGACCGGCCGCAGGCCGCCGACTGGAACACTTGCGAAGCAACTGACCAATGCCATGGCGCTTCGACAGCCACAAGGGCGCACATACGGCGGCGTGTAGGGCGCGTACGCGCCCGGGAAGCGCCGACGGCTGTGCGACCGACTCCAGCGAAGGCCACTTTGCATAATGCCTGTTGCCTTCACCCGACAGGGCGCGAAGCGGTGCCCGGCACCAAGCGGAGCTTTAGCGCAGCGACTGGCGGGAACTGAGGGCAATGCGGCGTTATGTAAAAGCGAAGCGGGTGGCCGTAGCGGGCGCGTGCCACAGGTGCCGCAGATAGCCGACCAGCACGATGCGCAAGCGAGCCGAGGCGTGGTGGCTTGGCATGGCGTACCCGCCTTGCCAACTGACTGAGGCCACTGACCAGGGCGTACTGGAAAGCAGTGGTGTTGGGCTCCCTGCCGTCTGCGCAAAGCGCTTTCCTGTGGGCAGGGTGCCC
>CAIQVX010000032.1 GCA_903875275.1 uncultured beta proteobacterium
CCGCCGCCCTGCTCGCCTTCACCCTGATCATGGGCGGCATCGTGGTGTCTTCAAGACGCTGAGGGTGACAGAGATTCCTGGCGTTGCGTTGTCATGCCGGACTCGGTAGCTGTCATCCCGTGACATAGGGATTTGTCATCCAGGGACATAGGAACTTGTCATCCCGGGCTTGACCCGGGATCCAGTGCTGCGCCACCACTGGATTGCGGGTCAAGCCCGCAATGACAAACTGGGCAGCAATGACAAACTGGGCAGCAATGACAAACTGGGCAGCAATGACAAACTGAGCAGCAATGACAACCCTACTGTGCCTGGAAGCCGCTGGCCTTGATGATGCGAGCCCAGGTCTGGGCGTAGGCCTGCTCGCGGCTGGCGAGCTGCTGCGGCGACATATAGCCTACGCTCAAGCCCATGGTGGTCAAACGCTCACGCACATCGGGCATGGCAATCACCTTGGCCACTGCCTCTGAAAAGCGGTCAATGACCGCCTTGGAAGTGCCAGCCGGCGCAAAGATACCGTAGTAGGGAACGTCCTCAAACCCAGCCAGCCCGAGTTCGGCAAAGGTCGGCACATCAGGCAGTGCAGCTTGCCGTGCGCCACCCAGCACGGCAACAATGCGAACCTTGCCCGCCTTGTGGTTTTCGATGAAATCGGGAACCGAGGCCACGCCGGCATTGATCTGGTTGCCCAGCATGTCGGCCATCATCGGCGCGCTACCGCGGTACGGAGCGGCCTGCAGGTCAAGCGAGTACTTCTGGCCAATGACCTTGACCAGAAATTCAGGCACCGACGCCGGAGCAGGCACACCCACCGTGCCCTTGCCGGCGCCCTGGCTGCGAACCCAGGCCACGTACTCGTTCATGGACTTGGCCGGCGTGCCGCCCGACACCGCCAGCACATTCACAAAGGTCGCAAAGCCGGCTACCGAAACAAAGTCGTGCGCCGGATCAAAACCGGGATTCTTCACAACCAGCGGCAGGATCGAAATCGTGTGGTCATGCGAAAGAAAGAAAGTGGTGCCATCAGGCGCTGCCGCCTTCAGTGCCTGCGCTGCAATCTGGCCACCGGCACCGGCGCGGTTTTCCACGATCACGGTCGTGCCAAGCTGGTCTTTCAGCTTGTCCGCCAGTGTGCGGGCAATCGCGTCGGTACCGCCCCCTGGCGGAAAGCCGACCAGCAATTTGATGGTGCCGGTCTGCGCTTGCGCCAGACTGCCCAGCAGCAAGGCGCTGATCGCGATGGATTTGACAAGCCGGCCCGCAAGGCGAGGTAGCGATGATTTAATCATTCGGAACTCCAGTAGAAAACAAGAAGAAGTAGACGGATTCAGAACGTGCCCGGGTAAGCACCGCCATCAGCCAGCACGTTCTGGCCATTGATGAAGCCCGCATGCTGACTGCACAAAAAGGCGCAAATGGCGCCAAACTCCTCGGGCGTACCAAAGCGCTGCGCCGGGATGGTTTTCTTGCGGGCTTCGATGGCGGCCTCTATGTTCACACCGGATTTTTGTGCTGCCCCGGTCATGAGGGCCTTCAGCCGGTCGGTATCAAAGGCACCGGGCAGCAGATTATTGATGGTGACGCCCTGCGCTGCCAGCCTGCTGCGCGACGCCCCGGCCACGAAGCCGGTGAGGCCACTGCGCGCGCCATTGGAAAGCCCCAGGATGTCAATCGGCGCCTTCACGGCACCCGAGGTGATGTTGACGATGCGCCCAAAGCCGCGCGCCATCATGCCGTCCACGCAAGCCTTGATGAGTTCAATCGGCGTCAGCATGTTCGCGTCCAGGGCCTTGATCCACGCCGCCCTGTCCCAGTCCCGAAAATCGCCCGGTGGCGGGCCGCCCGCGTTGGTCACCACAATGTCGAAATCGCGGCGCAGCGCAAACACGGCCTCGCGCCCCTCGACTGCCGTGATGTCCGCCACCACGCACTGCACACTCGCAGATGGCGGGCGCAGCGGGTCGGCCTCAAGCTCTGCCGCAGCGGCCTGCAGCACCTCGGCACGGCGCGCCACCAGCACGACATGAACGCCTTCGCGCACCAGCGCCTGAGCGCAACCAAAACCCAGTCCCCTGCTGGCGCCGCACACCAGAGCCCATTTGCCCGAGATACCTAAATCCATCGTCCTTACTCCATCAGTTTAGGCAATTGTCCCCGATTCAGGCCATCAGTTCCCGGCGCAGCCGCCGCCGGGACCGACGGCCTCCAGAATAGCCTTCGACAGCACCGCCGATGCGCCGTGAATATTGTCGGGCGCCCAGCCCCCCGGGTCGGCCATGGTAGCCGGGAATACCTGCCCCGCCATGATCTGCAACGGGTTCGCCTGGGCGCCGAAAATAGCCCGATAGCGACTGATGACGCCGTAGCCCAGGCGCGCCGCATTGTCGTAAATGGTCTTGTTGCGCACGTTCCAACCCTCCGCCTGCGCCGCCAGGGTGGCACCGATGTCAACCCAGTAGTAGCTGGCCTTGGGGGCGATCGCCTTCAGGGCCTGCATCAGTTGCATCTGGCTTTGGGCAAACGAGGGCTCCACCTGATTCGTGCCCAGCACAATCACGATCACGCCTGCGCCAGCAATGAACTCACGGTCGATTTCAACACTCTCCAGCGCTGACTTGCCGATGTGGCTGCCCGGGCTGATGATGGAGCGTCCTCCGTCGTAATTGATGACAGCCGCTGCGCCCAGTCGTCGCTCCAGCTGGAGCGCCAGGCCGTCCATGTGCAGGCCATAGGCAATCGAGTCACCCAGCACGTAAGAGCGAAGTTGCGTGACCCTGCCGCAAGCCGCAAGCTCGTCGCTTGCGTCCAGCGCGGCCAGGATCGCCTGCGCCAGTTCCGCGTCAAAGCCGTGCACATTGCCCTCACCGCCGTAGCCGGGCTCGGTGCCCCAGCCCGGAAAATTCTGTCCGGGCCGGATATTGAGCGGATCGGCGCCGGCCCCGAAGATGGCCTTGTAACGGCTGATGACGGTGTAGCCCAGGCGATCCGCGTTCTCGTAAATGGTCTTGTTGCGTACATTCCAGTTTGGCACATGAACCGAAATCGTGGCACCGATATCGACCCAGTAATAGCGGGCCCGTGGTGCGATGCGACGCAGTTGCAGCATCAACTCGCGCTGGCTGTCGGCAAACGAGGTCTCGTGCTGCTCCATACCGAGGATGATGATGATGACGCTGGCGCCGGCAATGAAGTTGCGGTCCGCCGCCACGCTCTCCAGCGCTGACTTGCGCAACTGGTTGCCGGCCGCGGTAATGGAGCGGCCACCGTCATAGCTGATGCGCGCCGGCCCGCCCAAGCGGGCCTGCAGGCTAGCCTCAAACTGCCCCAGATGCAGGCCGTAGCCGATGGAATCGGACAGCACATAGGCCGATTCCGCAGAAAACGCCAGCAGCGGCTGCTGCAGCAGGCTCAGGCCGAGCAGGGCCCATTGAATCAGTTTGTTGCGCACCGCACCCACTCAGACTCGACGCGTAAAAACAAAAATGCCGGTGATCACCAGCACCGTGCCAGCCGCCACCCACAGCGTGAAGGGTTCGCCCAGGATCAGCACGCCCATCAGGATGGTGGAGAGCGGCCCCACCATGCCGACCTGTGACACCACGCTGGCGCCAATGCGCTCAATGGCCATCATCACCAGCAGCACCGGCAGCGCCGTGCACAGGGTGGCATTGAGCACCGAGAGCCAGATCACCGGCGGCGCCACCAGCGCTGCTGACCACGGGCGAAGCAGCACAAACTGCGCAATGCACAGCAGGCAGGCCACGCTGGTGGCCAGGCCCACCAGGCGCAACGACCCCAGGCGCTGCACCATCTCGCCGCTGAAGATCAGGTACCAGGCGTAGCTCACCGCACTCAGGAACACCAGCAGTGCACCCAGCGCCACATCGCCCCCCTCCAGCCTCACTTCGTGACCAAACACCAGCAGCACGCCCGAGTAGCTGATGGCCATGCCCCAGGCCTGACGCCGCGTGACGCGTCGGCGGTACAGCACCCAGCCCAGCATCAGCACCAGGGTGGGATTGAGGTACATCACCAGACGTTCGAAGGAGGCGCTGACGTAGGCCAGACCGGCGAAGTCCAGAAAGCTCGCCAGGTAGTAGCCGCTGAAGCCCAGACCCACGACGCCCAGCCAGTCG
>CAIQVX010000033.1 GCA_903875275.1 uncultured beta proteobacterium
GAAACACAGACCATGACGCGGTCGCCCTCCTCGATCATGTTGAAGTCCATGATGGCCTGGCCGACCTGCCGGCACAAGCGCTTTTCGAGTTTGTGGGTTTCGCGTTCGATTTTCAGTTCCATGAAGGGGATTTTCTCTTACAAAAGACTGCGCACTCCAGGCTCAGGGCATCGGGACCTGACAGAAAGTCTTGTGGACGATCGCTCTGTCTTCTTCGTCGGCGATGGCCTTGATCGCCGTCAGGGCCTTTTCGTAAGCGGCTCGATGCACTTCAACTGAACCCGCTGCGCTGGCGGCATGCGCGTGGATCACGTGGGTAAACGCAAGCTCCCAGTCGGGCGTTTCACGGCCAACAAAGTAAGCACGCATCTCTTCGGCGTAGCGAAGTGCGGAGGCGCCAAATCCAAGGAGTGCATGCACTTCAGCCAGAAGCATGGTTGAGCGCATCCGGTTCAGCTCGGTGCCGACAGCACTCCAATGCCAGGCCGACGCGTGGGCAGCGTCGAGCATTTCCTGGTCCTGCTGTGCAGTGCGTTCAAGCACAGACAGTTCCCAAGCCCGATTGTTCGCCTGGGCGGCGAAACGCTGGTGCCACTCCTGAAGGTCGGAATCAGTCGTTTGTAGAGGCATGACTCACCATTGACCTGTTTCCACCCGAATCGCCACCTCGCAATCGTCAAAAATCTCCAGCTTGGCGATCTTGACACGCACACCCAGCACGCCGGGCAGTTGCAGCAGGCGGTTCGCCAGTTTGCCGATCAGGGTCTCCAGCAGATTCACGTGTTCTGCCGTGCATTCGTTGATGATGATCTGGCGCACCTTGCGGTAGTCCAGCACGCGGCCTATGTCGTCGTCGTGCGGCAACAGCGGCTGCGCCCCAAGGTTCAGTTCGGCATCCACCTGGATCGGCTGTGGCGCACTCTTTTCCAGTTCCAGTATGCCCAGGCTGGCGTTGAAACGCAGGCCGGTGAGTGTCAGGGTGTTCTTGCCTTGGGTGGGAGACATGGTGTGCCCTGAACAGAGTGGATGGTTGGTTGGCGTGTCACAGCAGCGAGAAGTCACGCTCGAACTTCATCAGGTGCTGTCCACCGTCCACCAGCAAGGTAGTACCGGTGATCGACTGGTTGTCGATCGCGAACTTGACGGTGGCCGCGACGTCGGCTGCGGTCGAGGAACGGCCCAGCGGCGAGAGCTGGTGCAGGGCTTCAAACTTCTTGTCGCTCAGCAGGTGGCTGGTGAGGGTCAGTCCCGGAGCGACGCCGACCACCCGGAGTTGCGGACTCAGGGCTATGGCCAGCATCGTGGTGGCGGCTTCGAGTGCTGCCTTGGAAAGCGTGTAGCTCAAGAAGTCCGGGTTCTGGTTCCACAATTTCTGGTCCAGCAGATTCACCACCACACCCAGCGGCCGGCGCGCGTGGGCACTGGCCGAGCCATCGCGCCCGATCACGTGCGCATACAGAGCCTGGGCCAGGATGATCGCGGCGCCAGCGTTGCTGCGCAGGTGCTTGTCCATGGCAGCGAACGTAAAGTTGGCGGCGGTGTCGTGCTCAAAAGTAGAGGCACTGTTGACGATGGCGTCAACCCGGCCAAACTGTTGAATGACTTTGGGCAGCAAATTGCGTACTGCGGTCTCGTTTGTCAGGTTGGCGCGAAAGGCGGCACTTGAGCCGGCCAACTGGGCGCAGTCGGCCACTGTCCTGGTGGCGTCCTCCAGTGAGTCGCGGTAATGCACGGCAACCTTCCAGCCGTCTTTCGCCAGTGCGAGGGCAATTTCGCGACCCAGCCGCTTGGCAGCGCCAGTGACAAGTACCGTGCGGGCAGAGGCGGGAGCGGACATTGGTGGACAATTCAGCCTGTGATGACAACAGCCTACAGTTTAACGAGCGCCCTGCAGTCGCATGTGGTGCAGGCCATTGCCGCGCGTGGTGGCTGGATTGGTTTTGACGAATTCATGGCCTTGGCCCTGTACACGCCGGGCCTGGGCTACTACGCCAACGACAGCGTCAAGTTTGGCAGCCTGCCCGGTGCCGGCAGCGATTTTGTGACTGCACCCGAGATGACGCCACTGTTTGGTCAGGCGCTGGCCGCGCAGGTGGCGCAGGCGTTGCAGGTGACGCAGACCCAGGAGATCTGGGAGTTTGGCGCTGGCTCGGGTGCTCTTGCGCTGCAGCTGCTCGATCATCTGGACGCCATGGGTCTGCCTGTGCCGCGCTACAACATTGTCGATCTGTCGGGCACTTTGCGCCTGCGTCAGCAACAGACACTGGAAAAGCACACCGCTACCGTCAACTGGGTCAGCGAACTGCCCGCCACACTGCAGGGGGTGGTTCTTGGCAATGAGGTGCTGGACGCGATGCCCGTCAAATTGCTGAGCCGTGTCGGCGGTGTCTGGTACGAACGCGGCGTTGTTGTGGAGCCTACAGCCTCCGCAGTGGCGCAGGAACCCTTGACCCTGGCCTGGAGTGAGCGGCTCACAGA
>CAIQVX010000034.1 GCA_903875275.1 uncultured beta proteobacterium
CAGGGCATCGAGTTTGACTACTGCTGTGTGCACGCCGCACTGGCGCTGCGCGAGGATGGTTACGAGACCATCATGGTCAACTGCAACCCCGAGACCGTGTCGACCGATTACGACACCTCGGATCGCCTGTATTTCGAGCCGCTCACCCTTGAGGATGTGCTTGAGATCGTCGACAAGGAAAAGCCCTTGGGCGTGATCGTGCAATACGGCGGTCAAACACCCCTGAAGCTTGCGCTTGACCTGGAGGCCAATGGCGTTCCCATCATCGGAACGTCTCCTGACATGATCGACGCGGCGGAGGATCGCGAGCGTTTTCAGCAACTGCTTCATACCCTGGGTCTGCGTCAGCCCTCCAACGCCACAGCGCGAACTGAACCGGAGGCGCTGGAAAAAGCGGCAGCTCTGGGCTACCCGCTGGTGGTTCGTCCCAGCTATGTGCTGGGTGGCCGAGCCATGGAGATCGTGCACGAGCAGCGTGACCTGGAGCGCTATATGCGCGAAGCCGTCAAGGTCAGTCACGACTCACCGGTGCTGTTGGACCGATTCCTGAACGACGCCATCGAGTGCGATGTGGACTGCCTGCGTGATGCCGGTTCGGCAACCGAGCTAGGGCGAACCTTCATCGGTGGTGTCATGGAGCATATCGAACAGGCGGGCGTGCACAGCGGCGACTCGGCCTGTTCTTTGCCGCCTTACAGTCTGTCCGATGAAACAGTGACGGAAATCAAGCGCCAGACCGCTGCCATGGCCTGCGCACTCAATGTGGTCGGCTTGATGAATGTGCAATTTGCAATTCAAAACATCGATGGCAAGGACGTGATCTATGTGCTCGAGGTGAATCCGCGGGCTTCGCGCACCGTGCCTTTTGTATCGAAAGCCACCGGCATTCAACTCGCCAAAGTGGCCGCACGTTGCATGGTCGGACAGTCTCTGGCTTCACAGGGAATCGGCACCGAGGTGACGCCACCGTATTTCAGTGTCAAGGAAGCCGTCTTTCCCTTCGTTAAGTTTCCTGGCGTCGACACCATTCTCGGCCCGGAGATGAAATCGACCGGCGAGGTGATGGGCGTGGGCAAGACTTTTGGCGAAGCATTTGTCAAGTCCCAGATTGGAGCCGGTACCAAATTGCCACGGCCCACCGCGGTCGCGGGGGAGTCATCAGGCAAGGTTTTCGTCTCGGTCAAGAATAATGACAAACCGCGGGCCATCGAAGTCGCACGCGCGCTGTCTGCCATGGGTTTTGCCGTGTTGGCAACCAAGGGCACGGCTGCTTCTATCAACGCTGCCGGTGTCTCCTGCGCCATCGTGAACAAGGTGACCGAGGGGCGTCCGCATATAGTAGACATGATCAAGAACAATGAGATTGTGATGGTGATCCACACGGTCGAAGAACGTCGCAATGCAATCGCCGACTCCAGGCAGATTCGTACTTCGGCGCTGCTGGCGCGGGTTACCACCTTTACCACGATTGCCGGGGCCGAAGCGGCCGTTCAGGGCATGCCGCATGTGGATCATCTGGGCGTGATCTCCGTGCAGGATATGCATGCGCAATTGACAGCCGGTTGATTTCGTACCGACATTCACGGCATAATCCGACACTACCGCCGGACGGCAACGTTCGGCGGTTTCCTTTTGTGCAATCCATAGCGGAGCAGCCAGTGGCTACCATACCCATTACCAAACGCGGTGCTGAAAAGCTCAAGGCCGAGTTACACAAACTCAAGACCGTCGATCGTCCTTCGGTGATCAACGCCATTGCCGAGGCACGGGCGCAGGGTGATCTGAGTGAGAACGCGGAGTACGAGGTTGCCAAGGACCGTCAAGGGTTCATCGAGGGCCGTATACAGGAGATCGAGGGCAAATTGTCAGCAAGCCAGATCATTGATCCGGCCGAACTGCACGCCGCGGGGCGTGTCGTGTTTGGTGCCACCGTGACACTGGAAGACGAAGCTACTGGAGATGCAGTGACTTACCAGATCGTTGGTGAGGACGAGGCGGACATCAAGCTTGGTTTGCTCAATATAGGCAGTCCGTTCGCACGCGCGCTGATCGGCAAAGAAGAGGGTGACAGCGTTGAAGTGCAGGCGCCAGGCGGAATCAGGCACTACGAAGTGGTCGCTGTGGGCTACGTCTGAGACCATGATTCGGGCACCGCTCTGGCTTGCAGCCTTTTGGTGGGTAAGTCTGTCAATACTGGGATTCGTGGTCGTTCCCCTGTTGTTTGCGACGTTGCCGCAAGCGGCCCTGGCCGGCAACATGGCTGCCCGGTTGTTTACGGCTCAGACATGGGTTTCCTGTTTGTGCGCATTGCCACTACTTGTTTTTTCGCGCCCTGATCAGACCTTTTCACGCATCGCCATCGCACAGGAAGTTGTCGTGTATGTGGTGGCCGGACTGCTGCTGGCTTTGTTGACCGAGTTTGCCGTTGGGCCGAGGATTGTGGCGCGTGAGAACCTGCGCTTTTGGCACAGCCTGGGCAGTGCAATGTATGTATTGCAGTGGCTCTGTGCGGGCGTGGCGTTCTGGAAACTGAGCGGTCCGAAGACCGTCGCCTGACGCCGTCCTCTAAACACTCAGGTCTGACTGCGCTTCTTGATGCTGACTTGCTTTGGCTTGGCGCGCTTCACCTGGCCACCCGCAGTGAGGCGCTGGTTACCAAGGACTCGCAGGGTCTTGACCTCGGGCCGTTGTCCGCCGCGTGAACTGTACTTCAGTACTTTGAAGTCACGTGGACCGGGCATGCGGTCGGCGTCCTGCGTTTTCTCACGCTCCGGTAGGGGTCGCCAGAGCACCAGAAGTTTTCCGATATGCTGAATCGGGGCAGCATTCAGTTCATCTGCCAAGGTCTGAAACATGGACTCGCGCAGCGTGCGGTCATCCGAAAAGATGCGCACTTTGATCAGTCCGTGCGCCTTCAGGGCAGCATCCGCTTCCTTCTTCACGGCCGCGCTCAGGCCATCACCGCCGACCATGACGACTGGATCCAGGTGATGCGCTTGCGCCCGATGCTCTTTGCGCTGGGCAGGGGTTAATTGGATTTGGGGCATGGCGGTATTATCTGTCACGAAGGTCAAAATGAAAGACAAAGTCAAAAGCAGCAAAGTCAACCGCGCCTGGATTAACGACCATGTCAATGATCCCTATGTCAAACAGGCCAAAATCGAGGGATACCGGGCACGCGCGGCCTACAAGCTTCAGGAGATTGATGAGACATTGGACCTGATCCGGCCGGGTCAACTGGTCGTTGATCTCGGCTCGACACCGGGTGCGTGGAGTCAGTATGTGCGGAGAAAGATGTCGCCCAGAACCGCGACTGGTGGGGGCGCTGCTGTCGGGGAACTCAACGGCAGCATCATTGCACTTGACATCCTTCCCATGGAGCCAGTCCAAGGTGTCGTCTTTTTGCTGGGCGACTTCCGGGAGCCGGAGTTGATGCAGCGACTGGACGACGAACTAAAGGGTCGGCAGGCTGATGTGGTGCTGTCAGATATGGCGCCCAATTTGTCCGGTATTGCTTCCGCTGATGCTGCGAGGATTGAAAACCTGGTGGAACTGGCGCTTGATTTTGCGCAAGTGCACCTGAAAGCGGGTGGAACCCTGGTGGCCAAAGTCTTTCACGGGGCGGCATATGATGTACTGGTGAAGCGCTTCAAGGAGAACTTCATCAATGTGAAACGGATGAAACCAAAAGCATCGCGGGACAAGTCTGCCGAAACCTTCCTGATTGGTATTGGTCCCAGGCGTTAGTGAATTGCAGCAAAGGTGGGCGTGAAAACAGACCTGCTACCACTGTGGTGCCTTGAAACGCCTAAAATGGTGCCCAACTGTGCCTCGTACACCTAATTGCGTCCCTATTGGAGCCTCGCTTGAATAATCAGTGGTTCTCGAAAATTGCCGTCTGGCTTGTGATTGCGCTAGTGCTCTTTACTGTCTTCAAACAGTTTGAAACCCGTGGGCCGGCAGGGGCGGCCAATCTTGGGTATTCGGACTTTCTGGAGGAGGTCCGGGGCAAGCGGATCAAGAGCGCTGTCATTCAGGAAGGACAGGGCGGAACCGAAATCATTGCTGTCACTACCGATGACCGAAAAGTCAGAACCACCGCCACCTATCTGGATCGTGGATTGGTAGGCGACCTGATCGCCAATGGCGTCAAGTTCGACGTGAAAGCCCGCGAAGAGGGGTCGCTTCTCATGACGTTGCTGGTCAGTTGGGGCCCCATGCTGTTGCTGATTGGTGTCTGGATCTACTTCATGCGTCAGATGCAGGGCGGGGGCAAGGGTGGAGCCTTCAGCTTCGGCAAGAGCAAGGCACGCATGCTCGATGAGAATACCAATCAGGTAACGTTTGCCGATGTGGCCGGGTGTGACGAGGCGAAGGAAGAAGTCAAGGAAGTGGTCGATTTCCTTAAGGACCCTGCCAAATTCCAGAAACTCGGTGGCCGTATTCCACGCGGTCTGTTGCTGGTTGGTCCTCCCGGAACCGGGAAGACCTTGCTTGCCAAAGGAATTGCTGGCGAAGCCAAAGTGCCTTTTTTCAGCATCAGCGGGTCCGATTTTGTCGAGATGTTTGTCGGGGTCGGTGCCGCCCGAGTGCGTGACATGTTTGACAACGCCAAGAAGAACGCTCCCTGTATCATTTTCATTGATGAAATTGATGCGGTTGGACGCCAGCGTGGTGCAGGTTTGGGTGGCGGTAACGACGAGCGTGAACAGACGCTCAATCAGATGCTGGTGGAAATGGATGGTTTTGAGACCAATGTGGGCGTGATCGTGGTGGCGGCCACCAATCGGCCTGACATTCTCGACGCTGCCTTGCTCCGTCCGGGCCGTTTTGACAGGCAGGTGTATGTCACTTTGCCCGACATCCGGGGTCGCGAGCAGATCCTCAACGTGCACATGCGCAAGGTGCCTTTGGGGCAGGACGTCAACGCGGGAGTGATCGCGCGCGGCACGCCGGGCATGTCCGGCGCCGACTTGGCCAATCTGTGCAACGAAGCGGCCCTGATGGCTGCGCGGCGCAGTGCGCGTACCGTGGAGATGCAGGATTTCGAGAAGGCCAAGGACAAGATCCTGATGGGCCCGGAGCGCAAGAGCATGGTCATGCCAGAGAGCGAACGCAGAAACACAGCCTATCACGAGTCCGGTCATGCCCTGATTGGAAAATTGCTCTCCAAGTGTGACCCGGTGCACAAGGTGACCATCATTCCTCGCGGTCGTGCGCTGGGCGTGACGATGAGTTTGCCGGCACAGGATCGCTACAGCTACGACAGCGAATACATGCTGCACCAGATCAGCATGTTGTTTGGTGGCCGCATTGCCGAGGAGGTGTTCATGAACCAGATGACCACTGGTGCCAGCAACGACTTTGAGCGAGCGACCCATATCGCGCGGGACATGGTTACTCGCTACGGCATGACCGATGCCCTGGGCCCCATGGTCTACGCAGACAATGAGGGCGAGGTTTTTCTGGGGCGGTCCGTTACCAAGACCACAAACATGAGCGAAGAGACGATGCAGAAGGTCGACTCCGAGGTGAGACGCATCATTGATCAGCAATACAGTCAGGCGCGCAAACTGATTGAAGGCAACCAGGACAAAATGCATGCCATGGCCAAGGCCCTGCTGGAGTGGGAGACCATCGACAGTGACCAGATTGACGACATCATGGCGGGGAAAGAGCCACGTCCACCGAAAGACTGGGCCCCTCGCGTTCCTGCTGCGGGCGGGGACAGCAGCGGCGGTACGCCAGCCGTCAAACCCGACGCGGCGCCCACCGCGGCCTGACAGGACTCAGCTCACACAGCAGCGGGGCAGACATGCCCCGTTTTTATGAACTGGACGACCTCAAGATTCCTCATCGATCTGACGAAGCCGAAGGTCATGGGAATCGTCAATGTGACACCGGACTCCTTCTCGGACGGTGGCCGTTACGCCAGCGCACATTCTGCATTGCGGCATTGCGAAAAGCTGCTCTGCGACGGTGCGGATATTCTGGACATCGGTGCGGAATCCACCCGTCCCGGCGCCCGACCCCTGCCCACGGACGAAGAACTGGCGCGACTGTTGCCTGTGTTGCGCGAGGCAGTAAGGCTGGACGTGCCGGTGTCGGTGGATACCTACAAGCCGACGGTGATGCAAGCGGTGCTGGACCTTGGGGTGGACATCATTAACGATGTGTGGGCTTTGCGATGGCGTGGATCAGCATCCGGGGAAATTGCCAGCGCCACACAGATCATCGCCACACATCCCACCTGCGGTGTTTGTCTGATGCACATGCACGGGGAACCCATGACGATGCAATTGCTGCCGATGGATGGCGACGTTGTGGCACAGGTTCGACAGTTTCTTCAGGAAACTGCCACGCAATTGGAGCAGGCTGGGGTCCAGCGGAGCCGAATTGTGATCGATCCGGGCATTGGATTTGGCAAGACGGTGGCACAGAATCTGGCACTGCTTGAGCGTCAGCTTGAACTGGCGGGTGCGAGCCATCCACTGCTGATCGGGTGGTCACGAAAGTCTTCGCTGGCCGCCGTCGCTGGCCTGGCGAACGCATCCGATGCGTCGACGGAGTTCCACAGTCGCCTGGCGGTCAGCGTCGCGGCGGCAGTGCTGGCAGTGGAACGAGGCGCATCTATCGTGCGCGTGCATGATGTACTTGAAACAGTACAGGCTCTCAAGGTGCTGAACGCTATAACATAGGCCGCAATTGGTGGCATTGATTTGATTGCAAGGACGAAGATGAGCAGAGACTACTTTGGTACGGATGGCATTCGCGGGACCGTCGGGCAGGCGCCGATCACCCCCGATTTTGTGCTGCGCCTGGCCCATGCGGTTGGTCGTGTCTTGACGCGAACAGAGGCCAGACCCACCGTCTTGATTGGCAAGGACACCAGGATCTCCGGTTATATGCTCGAAAGTGCGTTGGAGAGTGGATTCAATTCTGCCGGCGTTGACGTGGTGTTGCTGGGACCACTGCCGACTCCCGGTGTGGCCTATTTGACCCGAGCTCAACGCGCATCGCTTGGTGTTGTCATTAGCGCCAGTCACAACCCGTTTGCTGACAATGGCATCAAGTTCTTCAGCGCTCAAGGGACCAAACTCTCGGACACCTGGGAGTCCGAAGTGGAGGCGACCCTGGCTGAGGCACCGGTCTGGGCCGATTCGGCGAGCCTTGGAAAGACGCGACGCCTCACTGATGCTGCGGGTCGCTACATCGAGTTCTGCAAGAGCACATTTTCCAGCGACCTGACCCTGCGTGGTCTGAAGATCGTGGTGGATGCGGCACATGGTGCGGCCTACCACATTGCGCCCATGGTGTTTCATGAGTTGGGGGCTGAAGTCATCTCCATCGGCTGTGCGCCCGACGGTTTGAATATCAATCATGAGGTGGGAGCCACTCAGCCGCAGGCACTGGTACGGGCCGTCCGGGACCACGGGGCGGACTTCGGGGTCGCTCTCGATGGTGATGCGGATCGCCTGCAACTGGTTGACGCCGATGGGCGTCTGTTCAACGGGGATGAGATTCTGTATGTGATGGTCAAGGAGCGTCTTTCGCGCACCGGCAACGCCAGTTGCAAGCGCGCCCACGAAGCCGTAGACGGGGTCGTCGGAACACTGATGACCAATATGGCGGTGGAGTTGGCGCTGAAGGCCAGAGGCGTTGAGTTGGTGCGTGCCAAGGTGGGTGACCGCTATGTGCTGGAAGAACTTGAAAAGCGGGGTTGGGTGCTGGGTGGTGAAGGATCGGGCCATTTGCTGGCTCTAGACAAACACACCACTGGCGATGGCATCATTTCCGCTCTGCAGGTACTTCTAGTATGCTTGCGTACCGGTCAGACATTGAAGGAACTGCTGGCCGAGGTCACGCTCTTCCCGCAGGTCCTGATCAACGTGCGGTTGAAACCAGGTCAGCTGTGGCAAGACAACGTCAACATGGCATCCGCCACAGCCGCAGCGGAACGGGAACTTGGTGGCAACGGTCGCGTGCTGATCCGCGCAAGCGGCACCGAACCCCTGGTACGGGTGATGGTCGAGGCCCGGGATGCAGCACAGGCGCACCAATGTGCCGAGAGCATCGCGGAGACATTGCGGCTGTGAACAGTCACGATTCCGGAATTCGCATCTGTCGCGCTGACTACGGCAACACCGGGCACGCGGTAGCTTTGGTGGCGTTGCTGGATGCCTACGCCCAGGATCCCATGGGCGGAGGCCATCGCTTGAGTGACTTTGCACGCTCGAATCTGGTGCAGGCCCTCGCGGACCGGCCACAGGCCTTTAGTGTGTTGGCTTTTGACGGGCCCGATGAATCCACGCCGGTTGGCTTGGTCAACTGCATAGAGGGCTTTTCCACCTTTGCGTGTCAGGCGCTGGTCAATATTCATGATGTCGTGGTGCTTGCGGCGTACCGTGGGCGGCGAATCGCGCAGCAGATGCTTGTGCTGGTGGACTGCCTAGCGCGCGAACGCGGCGCCTGCAAGTTGACGCTGGAGGTTCTCTCAGGCAACACGGGGGCCATGCACCTTTACCGGCGGATCGGCTTTGCGAATTACCAACTCGACCCTGCCAGTGGTCACGCCCAGTTCATGCAGAAATGGCTTGATTGAGCCGCCCTTAAGCCAACTGCAGGATACGGTGGTGATTCAGGCGCTGGCGCATCGCAGACGCTGGTAGCGCCAGCTTGATCCGGGGACTGCTGACGGACGTGCGGTGCAGACGCGGACTGATCACGGTGCCGTCTTCATTGATCACGACGGCGACATCGGGCAGATTGGGCTGACCGCTACGCCGAAGGACAACAGCCAGTTCGTTGTTATCCAGTCGCACATAGGTGCCGGGCGGACACAATCCGACCGCGCGCACCAACGCATGTCCGACTTCGTCATGTCGCTGTGGTGACTTGGCGATGATGGATCTCATGGAGTCTGTTGCACTTCGACCCTCACGTGCCTTGCGCGGGCTGATCAAGGCGGCGTAGCGATCGACAACCCGCAGAATCCGGGCCAGCCTTCGGACGGGGGCGATGATGTGCAATTCTCCCTTGTCGGTGGTCTCGTCGTGGTGCAGACGAATCGTCTCCAGCCAGAACTCATCCATGACACCTATCCGGTTCAGCATCGCTGCACTGTTGACCGGGTGCTCAGCGATGGCCTGGCGCTGCATGGCGCTGGGCCGGTCTGTCTGCTCAGTGAGCTGATCCTGCAGCGCCGTCATCGACAGGTTCATGGTCATCGCCGCGTGGACCAGGCTGTTGCGCTCGCTGTCAGGCAGCGCCAGTTCCCCTGCAATCAGATGGCACAGAACCGCGCTGATCAGTGCATGGGACGCGCTGTAACCAACCGGCGAATTGGTGGCCAACTGGAATAGCAGGTACAAACCGAGATCGGGGTCGCGCTTGAGCAGGTCCTGCATCCAGCGGTCGTACTGCCAGACTCTCTGCTCAAACTCCTGTACGCTGGCAGGACTGCTCAAAATGATCCCCAGACCTGACTCCAGGTCGGACCACAAGCTGAGCAAATCCTGATAGTCGTTTTCGTTCAGTAAGGTCACGGCGGTGATCTGTCAGTCACGAAAATTGTCGAAACTCAAGGGAATATCGGTGACTTCTTTCCTTATCAAGGCCATGGCTGCCTGAAGGTCGTCACGCTTTGCACCAGTGACGCGCAGCTTGCTCTCCTGAATTGCCGACTGAACCTTGAGTTTGCTGTCCTTGAGAAGGCGCTGGATCTTCTTTGAGACATCCGTCTCGATGCCGTTGCGCACCTTGACCAGCACCTTGACCTTGTCGCCTCCCGTTTTCTGGACGTCGCCCTTGTCCAGAAAACGTACGTCCACATTGCGCTTGGTCAGCTTGTTGCGAAGAATGTCCTCAATCTGGCTGAGCTGGAAATCGGAGTTGCCAATCAGCGTGATTTCCTTGTCCTTGATCTCAATGGCGGCTGGCGTCCCCTTGAAATCAAAGCGGGTCGCAATTTCCTTGGCGGTGTTATCGACGGCATTCTTGAGTTCCACCAGATTGGCTTCGCAAACAGTATCGAATGAAGGCATTGTTATATTTCCGGAAGAAGGGTGCGCGGGTGCGTAAGTGCGAGAATGAGTCGAATGTTAGTCGAGAAAAACGTCCCATTACAAGCCCTCAACACCTTCGGCATCGTCGCCAAGGCACTTTCCCTTGTCCGCATCAC
>CAIQVX010000035.1 GCA_903875275.1 uncultured beta proteobacterium
GGACACCTGAGGTACGATTACGCCGTCATTCAGGACATCGACGGCAGAGCCTCCAAGGCATGAGAAAAACTGTCCGCTATCAACGTGGAATGGTGTCCGCCATCAGAATGGAATCGCTGTCCGCGATCGCTGGAATACGCAGCCAGGCTCCAGATACATCGAAGGGACCGCCAGGATCTCACCAATGAATGGGTAAGTGGCAAAGGCATCCCGCACCTGACCCGCCAGTTTCAGACGGTGGCTTTCGGGCAGCCGGAATTGCGTTGCGGCGTTGTCCGGCACAAACGCAATGCCGATTCGAAGCGGGACCTTGATGGCGGCGATCTGATCGGCCATGGGTGGCGCCTGCTCGGAGCCCGGGAACAGGTAAGAAAGCACCGACGCCACCTGCCGCTGCCTGGTGCTATTGTCCAGCGAGGCACACCCGCCGAGTGCCCAGAGCACCACCAGCAATACCAGGCAATGGACTTTGTGCATGAAACACCCCCCAGTCAAAGATAAACCTTGCCGACCCATCCCGTGCCGGATTAGAGCACCAAAGAAGCGGCTTGAGAAGTCACCCTGCGATTGCGCAGCAACCAGTGGCGAAAAGGACGACATTGACTTGCCGGGGTGGTACTTTGCTACTACCCCAGCATGCACAAACCCGGTACGGCGGCACTGCCAAAAGGGTACTACGGCTCCATTGGCACACGACATCAATGCTCAGAAACTAGTGGCACCGTAGTCACTGATTGGAATGAACATGAAATCACTGCTTGCTGTGGTCGCCGCCACGATGCTGTTAACAGGTTGCGGTCAGGGTGAAAGAATCTACACCCTGTATCGCGCCTACTTCTCAAACCCCAATGCACGAACACATGTAGCAACCTTCGATGCATCGAATGGACGGGAATACAACAGCCAGAACTGCCAGTCTACGCAGTACCTCTACCAGCAGCGTGCTGGAGGTGATGCAAAATACTGGTGCGAATTTGGGCCATACAGAAAGTCGTAGTTGCATGAGCCGGTCAAATCAGGGCGTCGGAGTGATAGTCAGGCTTTGATCGAAAGGGATTGATCGAGTCAGCATGTGGGGGCAACTGAGGTGGTCCGCTCCGGCCTGAGTGTTCTTTGGCAAACAAGGACAGCAGATCGCCGTGTGCAAGTGTCTCCTGGGCGGGCATCAGCGAACTGGCCCTGGCTGTCGGCATGCGATCCACACCGAGGCGGTCCGGAGTCATGTTTCCCGGCAAGGCTGCAGATTGGTTCTGCTCAGCGGCTGGTTCCAGTTGCACGATGGGTCTGAGCCATCGCAGAATTGGCTCCCACTGCTCAAGATCCGCGTTCGTGGCGCTGCCTGACAAATCGAACACCGTCAGCCCGCTTTCAAGACTGCGCACATAGACCTGCGTCTCACGCAGCACGCCCAGGAACAGCACCTGCATAGACATGGCCCATTGGCGCAGTGTCTGCGCCGAGTGCGTGCGGGCGTCAATCCGCATCCCGACCACACCAAGCCTGCACCTGCGGCTCATCACTCTGGGCAAAGTCATC
The DNA here is from genome assembly GCA_903875275.1 of uncultured beta proteobacterium. GTDB lineage: Bacteria > Pseudomonadota > Gammaproteobacteria > Burkholderiales > Burkholderiaceae_C > Rhodoferax. Next base: position 1,537 of record CAIQVX010000035.1, read on the forward strand.
AACTCCGCAAGGCAGGAGGCAGCCGAGTCGCGATCAAAAAAGGAATTGCAGACCGGCATGATCACCGCGTCGGCCGACATCACCACCTTGGCCAACTCCAACCCATGCATGCCGCCTGGCGTGTCCAGAATAACGTGTGTCACGCCTGTGGGCGGTCTGAGTACACCCCTGTTGTCGGTGGTCCATGGCAGGATAGCCGGCAAAGAAGGATCGCGCCGCTTCAACCAGGTGCGAGCGGACTGCTGACGATCCATGTCGCCCAGCATCACCCTCAGGCCCTGCCTGGCCAGCCACGCTGCCAAGTGGGTGGCCAGTGTGCTCTTGCCACTACCACCCTTGTGATTGACGACTGCGATCACTGGCATCAGGAATCACCACCTCGGTTCATATAGTCCCTATTTTGACGCACTGCGGCAAAAGTGTCCAGATACAGCGAATCGGCGGCCCTCGAAAGGTCGCGGCGACACCGTCGCACTAGCTCAGCAGTTTGATCAGCCCATCAGGATGAAAACCCCACCCGAGCAAACCCGACAACCCCATAAATACGCCAAAGCCAGAGGGCATCAGCGCCAGAAAGTAGAGCCACGGAAGTTGCGTCAGCGATGCGACTGCCAGCAACGAAATTGCAATGGCCATTGAGGCATCAGACAGGTCGAACTGATCATCCCGGAAATTCAACGCATCATAAGTGCTTTGATCTTTCTCTGCCTGGCTCTTCAAATCAGCCTTCTTTTGCTGTTGATCCTTGACCACAGCCTCGTAGTTTGTGATTTGCGCCTCGATTTCGGCCTCAAGTCTGGGTGGAGCCATCACTCGCTGCAGTTTCAATTGTGTCAAGGTCGACTTGGCGACTTCCTCGCGAATGTTACGAGCCTGATAAAACTGCCAATGATCAAGTTTGTCGGCCTGCGCCTGCTGCATGGCTTGCACGATGTTGTCGTCCTTCACCTTGCAGATGCCCATGAAGGTCGCAAGCAAGGCCACGGTTATGGCAACCGCAGGATTAAGCCAGGGAAACTTTCCATTCGACTCCACCGATTTAGCAGATTCGACAATCTCCTGAGGATCAATTTCCATGGCATTTTTCTCCCACCAATGAGGCTTAAGACCACGCCAACAAAGAAACGTAAATTGGCGCAGTTGACACCCGGCTGTCGAAACCGGTCGCGGCTGAGCCGTGTCCATCTTATCACCCTCAACGGCGCAAACCACACCAGCCAGGCTTGCCAGTTTGTCCAATGGGGTCTGCACCATGTCCAGCGGGTAGGTCTTTCGGATCTTGCCCTTGGCGTCGATGACCTCCTTGGCAAACAGACAAGGGCGATGCAGATTGACGTACGGGTTGAGGTA
>CAIQVX010000036.1 GCA_903875275.1 uncultured beta proteobacterium
ACTCCCGGCTCTGTGTGCTCAGACCACCCAGCAGTGGCGTCAGATCCTGCAGGCGCCGCGCAATCAGATGGCAGACGGCACCACCGCTTTCCACATCGCGCTGCCAGACACCGTACACGGCCAGCAAACGTGACCTGAGAAGTTCACTGCGCTGCTTTTCCTTGAGCGCCTGCCAGACAATCACATTGACGCTGCCGGTCTCGTCCTCCAGTGTGACAAACGTCACGCCTTTGGCGGTCTGCGGTTGCTGGCGCATGACCACCAGGCCGCAGGCGGCCACACGCCGTCCGTCAGACAAGCCATTCAATTGGGACGCTGTCAGGAACTTCGGCTTTGCCAAACGGGGGCGCAGCAGGGCCAGGGGGTGGCTGCGCAAAGTCAGCCCCAGCGCAGCGTAGTCGAAGAGCACCTCTTCACTTTCACTGGCAGCAGGCAGCAGCAAAACCTCTTCTGCCACGGGAGCCGAGCGCAGCAGGCCCGGCGCCGGCTTGAGTGCAGTGGCCTGCCAGACCTGCTGGCGCCGGTGGCCCGACAGGCTCTGCAGGGCGTCGGCACTGGCCAGTGCCTTGAGATCGCCCTGATCGAGCTCAACGCGCAAAGCCAGGTCCTCGGCGCTGCTGAAAGTGCCGTGACTACGCGCCGCCACAATGCGATGCGCTGCAGCTTCGGCCAGACCGCTGACCATGCGCAAACCCAGGCGGACGACGGATTGGGAATGGCTGTCATCCTGGAGCTGAAAGGTGTCACCCCCAATTTCCGAGTTGTCATTGCGGACCTGCGAGTTGTCATCCCGGACCTGGCTCTTGTCATCCCGGACCTGGCTCTTGTCATCCCGGACTTGATCCGGGATCCAGTTCCACTCACCTACTGGATTGCGGGTCAAGCCCGCAATGACAGCTGGTTGCTCCAGTGTGCAGTCCCAGTCGCTGTACGCCACATCAACAGCGCACACCTGCACACCATGCCTGATCGCATCCTGCACTAGCTGCGAGGGGCTGTAAAAACCCATGGGCTGGCTGTTGAGCATGGCCACCAGATAGCGGGCAGGATGGTGGTGCTTGAGCCAGCAACTCACATAGACCAGCAGCGCAAAACTGGCGGCATGACTCTCCGGAAAACCGTATTCACCAAAGCCTTCGATCTGTTTGAAGAGGGTGTCGGCAAACTCCTGCGTATAGCCGCGCTCAAGCATGCCGCTGACCATGCGGTCATAGAACTTGTGCACCCCGCCCTTGCGTTTCCAGGCGGCCATGGAGCGACGCAGGCTGTCGGATTCACCCGCACTGAAACCCGCTGCCAGCATGGCAATGCGCATCACCTGCTCCTGAAAAATCGGCACACCCAAGGTACGTTTCAGTGCTTCCTCCAGTGCCTTGCTGGGGTAAACAACCTGGTCCGGATGCTCGCGTGCCTTCAGATACGGGTGCACCATGCCCCCCTGAATGGGCCCGGGTCGCACGATGGCCACTTCAATCACCAGGTCATAGAAGCACTTGGGTCTGAGGCGCGGCAGCATGCTCATCTGGGCCCGGCTCTCGATCTGGAACACGCCCACCGTATCGGCTTTGCAAATCATCTCGTAGGTGGGGCCATCATCGTCCGGGATGTCCTGCATCGAAAACGGCTTGCCCCGGTGTGCGCTGATCAGGTCCAGACAGCGCCGGATCGCGCTGAGCATGCCCAGGGCCAGCACGTCGACCTTGAGCCAGCCCATGGCGTCCAGATCGTCCTTTTCCCACTGGATGATGGAGCGCTCGGGCATGGCGGCGTTCTCCACCGGCACCAGACGTGTCAGCTTGTCCTGGGTCAGCACAAAGCCGCCCACATGCTGGCTCAGATGGCGTGGAAACCGCTGCAACTGGGTCGCAAGACTCAGCCAGAGTTGCAACTTCAGCGGCTCTGGCGCTGTGAATGCAGATCCCAGATGTTGCAGTGCCGACTGCAAACGCCCGGCCAGCACTTCACGGCTGTACATGCCCGGATGCTCCTTGGCCAGCGCCGTGATCAGCGCCTCGTCA
>CAIQVX010000037.1 GCA_903875275.1 uncultured beta proteobacterium
AAGCATTTGCGATCGACGGATCTGCGCGCGATTGCCCAACTGGCAACCCAGGCTACCGCTGGTGTGGCGCGCATTGCCGAAGGCGTGCACCAGTCGGTCTGGAGCAGCATGGGTGTGCCGGGCGGCAAGGCACAGGGAAGCACGCGCGGCTTGACCGGTCTGATTTACCAGAGCGTGCAGGGGGTTACGCACTGGGTCGGCAAAGGGATTGACGCAGCACTTGTCCGTTTGCAGCCGCTTTTGGAAAGCGTGGAAGGCGAGCTGCCAGAAACACCCGAGCGCGAAGCGGTGCTGGCTGCGCTCAACGGTGTGATGGGGGACAGGCTGGCGCAGAGCCACAATCCGCTGGCCACCCCGATGAGCATGCGCTATCAGGGTCAGGCGATCGACACCGGCAAATCGCTGACGTCGTCGCAAGCCACTGGCAAAGTGCTTTTGTTGATTCACGGTTTGTGCATGAACGATCTGCAGTGGCGCTGCGGGCCGCAGGAGCAGGTCGTTGATCATGGCGAAGCGTTGGCGTCGGCTCTGGGCTACACACCGGTCTACCTGCGCTACAACAGCGGTCTGCATGTCTCGCACAATGGTCAGGAGCTTTCGCTCAAGCTGGAGCAGTTGCTGGACCGCTGGCCGCAGCCGCTGCAGGAGTTGACCGTGGTGGCCCACAGCATGGGCGGCTTGTTGACGCGCAGCGCCTTCCATCACGCCAGGCAGGTTGGGCTGCGCTGGCCGGATCATCTGAACAATATCGTTTTTCTCGGCACGCCGCATCACGGCGCGCCACTGGAGCGCGCCGGCAACTGGGTCGACGTGCTGCTGGGCAGCACACCCTACAGCCGGCCCTTTGCGCGGCTGGCCCAGTTGCGCAGTGCCGGCATCACCGATCTGCGATATGGCCTCCTGCTGGACGCTGACTGGCAGGGGCGCGGGCGCTTTCAAAGGCATCCTGACCGGCGTCTGCCAGTGCCATTGCCTGAAGGCGTCGCTTGCTACGCCGTCGGTGCCACGCTGGCTGCCAAACGAAGTTTGCTCGCTGATCGTCTGACCGGCGACGGTCTGGTGCCACTGCGCAGCGCACTGGGGCAGCATGATGATCCGTCTCGCAGTCTGGTGTTTGCAGCGGACCGACAATCGATTCTCTACCGCACGAATCACATGGACTTGCTCAGCAGTCCAGCAGTGACACGCCAGTTGCTGCAGTGGCTGTCACACTGAACGTTTGCGCTGTCATCCCGGACTGATCCGGGATCGAGTGTCAGAACACCGCGTTCCACAGCGCCAGCACGGCGTTGCGTTGCGACTGCAACTCGGCTGGCAGCACGTGCGTGGGCGCTTCGTCCAGGCGCGCCCGGTGCTGCACACGACGCAAGTCGCGGTAGGCATCGGCCGCGCCATGGCCGACACCCGGTGGCAGCAGTCCGATCACTTCAGCGCGTTCGAGCAGAGCGATGTTGCCCGTGTTGGCCGTCAGGTCCGGGTGTGTGCCAGCGTGGCACAGCACAAGGTACTGCATCACAAACTCCACATCAATCATGCCGCCCGGACTGTGTTTGACATCGAAGAAATCGCCCTTGACCGGGTGTGCGCTGCGCATGCGCTCGCGCATGATGATGATCTCGCTCTTCAGGTCGGCGGGATTGCGCGGTGCGGCAATGACGGATTTGCGGATCGCATCAAAGCGTTCGCGCAGTGCGGCGTCGCCGAACACGAAACGGGCACGCGTCATGGCCTGGTGTTCCCAGGTCCAGGCCGTGTTGCTGCCACGCTGTTGCTGGTACTTGGCGTAAGCGTCGAAGGTCGTGATCAGGAGCCCGGAGTTGCCATTGGGCCGCAGGGCAGTGTCGATTTCGTAGAGATCACCTTCGCCGGTCTTGACGGTGAGCCAGTTGATCAGTTTGCGCACCAGGCTGGCATAGACTTCCAGCGCACGCTCGTCCTCGTCTTCATAGACAAAAACGATGTCAAGGTCGCTGCCGTATCCGAGTTCCTTGCCACCAAGCTTGCCGTAGGCAATGATCGCAAACTGCGGGCTTTCGCGGTGCTTCCTGGTCAGGCGGCTCCAGCACCATCGTGTGGTCACACGCAGTACCGTTTCCGCCAGCGAGCTGAGGTCGTCGGCCACCTGTTCGACTGTCAGGCGACCTTCCACATCGCGCGCCAGTGTGCGAAAGACTTCGGCGTGGTGAGCACGGCGCAGCAGGTTCAGCAGCGCCTCGTCGTCCTCTTCGCCACTGGCCACCAGCGAGAGGCGCCGGTGTTCAAGCTCGCGTTCAAACTCACCCGGCCCGAAGCGCTCGTCGAGCATGTCGGCGTTGGCAAGTTCGTCTATCACGCCGGGATGCAGCAGCAGGTAGCGCGCCGGCCAGCGTGCCGCCCCGAGCAGGCGCAACAGGCGTTCATGCACCTTGGGGCGTTCCAGCAGCAGTGCGAGGTAGCTTTCGCGGCGCAGCAGCGGCTCGATCCAATCGGCCAGGCGCACTGCGGCACTTTCGCTAACCAGACCCTCGTCGATCCACTGGGCGGTGCGGGCAATCAGTCGCAGCAGCCGCGTGCGCGAGTCTTCGCGCAGGGCCAGCACGCGCGGGTGCTCTCGCCACGGCGCTACGCGCTGGAGGAATTCGGCCGGCAATTGCCTGAGCAACTCGTCAAAACCCGGGGCGGCGGTGCTGCCTTTGGCGCCGTTGCAGCCTCTGCATTCCTTCTCGGCACCTCCACCCAGAAGTGAATCGAACTCCTGCGCGACCAGTTCGCGGTGGCTGTCCAGTTGGTGCAGCAGGGCCGGAGCCGCCGCGTAACCCATGGCGCTCGCAATCCAGTCCAGATCGGCGTCCTGCGTTGGCAGCACGTGGGTCTGCTGATCGTCCAGGTACTGAATGCGGTGTTCGACCCTGCGTAAAAAATCGTAGGCATTGGCCAGGGCCTCGGCGCTGGCCTGGGGCATCAGACCGGCCTTGGCCAGACGCGGCAGGGCGCTCAGCGTAGGGCGTGTTCTGAGCTCCGGAAACTGCCCGCCCCGAACCACCTGCAAGAGTTGCACAATGAACTCGATTTCGCGGATGCCGCCGCGCCCGAGCTTGACGTCGTTGGCACGCTCGGGGTGGCCGCTGCTGCGCTTGCTGGCGTGTTCGCGGATCTGTCGGTGCAGCACGCGCAGCGAGTCAAACACGTTGTAATCAAGGTAACGTCGGAAGACAAAGGGCAACACCACGTTTCGCAGATTCTGGGCCGCGCTGTTGTCAGGACAGCCCAGGCGTGCCACGACCCGGCTCTTGAGCCAGGCAAAACGTTCCCATTCCCGACCCTGCACGTGAAAATACTCTTCCAGTGCGCCCAGCGACACAGCCGGGGGCCCGGAATTGCCATTCGGCCGCAGGGCCAGATCGACGCGAAAGACAAAACCATGCTCGGTGACGTCGCCGATCAGGGTGTAGATGGCGCGCACCACCTTGGCAAAGTACTCCTGGTTCGATATCCGGGAGCGGCCATCGGCATTGCCGCTGGTTTCACCATCGTGATCGTAGACGTAGATCAGGTCGACGTCGCTTGAGACATTGAGCTCGCGAGCGCCAAGCTTGCCCATGCCCACGATCCAGAGCTGTGCTCTCTCGCCGCTGCTGGTGCAAGGCGCACCGTGGTTTTGATCCAGAGACTGCTGAACTTCCAGGCAGGCCTGGCCGAGCGTGAATTCGGCCAGATCAGTCATCGCCTGCGTCACCTGCTGCAGCGGCAACTGCTGGTCGCAATCCAGGCGCAGCAGGCGCTCGATGACCAGTTGGCGGATGATTCGCAGGGCGCTACCAAGCTCGGTGCCATCGCCGCGCAGCGTGGCCAGTGTCTGGGTCATGCCAGCCTGATCGGGCACGCCCGGTGACAGCAAATGCAAGCGATCTGCGTAGCGGCGCTGCACTCGCTGGCACATGCGCGAGTACGAGGACAGAGCGGCTCCGGTCATAATTCCTGTCATGTCTACTGGTTCCAAATGATTGAGGCAACACCCGCGCCCTCGTCGACGCTGCGACTATCTACGACCGTGGCCCGCTGGTCATTGGGGCTGGTACTGACGGCGTGGCTGCTTTGCGCTGTGACATGGGGCGTGTTGCACTGGGTGATTGTGCCGCGAATCGGCGACTTTCGTCCGCTGCTTGAAGACCGGGCCACCCAGACACTGGGCGTCAAGGTGCGCATAGGCGCTGTGGTCGCGCACTCGACCGGGATGATTCCCTCGTTTGAACTGACCCGGGTGCAGCTGTTTGATGCGCAGGGTCGTGAAGCCCTTTTGCTGCCAAGGGTACTGGCGGCGCTGTCACCGCGCTCGCTTCTTTTTCTTGGATTCGAACAACTGTATCTGGACCGCCCGGAACTCAACATCCGGCGTGCCCAGGACGGGAAGATCACAGTGGCGGGGCTCGATTTTTCAAAAGGGGATCGTTCTGACAGCGCCGCAGCGGACTGGTTTTTTTCACAGATCGAATTTGCCATTCACGATGGCACGATTCGCTGGACCGACGAATTGCGCCTGGCTCCCACACTGGAACTCAAACAGGTGGATCTGGTATTGCGTAACCGCGGGCGCCGCCATGATATGCGCGTCGATGCCACGCCGCCATCTCAGTGGGGGGAGCGCTTCAGTCTGCGCGGTATGTTTCAGCAACCTTTGCTGTCGCGCAACAAAGGGCGATGGCAGGATTGGGACGGCCAGTCCTACGCAGAATTTGCCCGTATAGATCTGCAGGAATTGCGCCGGTATGCCGACATTGGCATCGACCTGCGCCAGGGCAACGGTGCGCTGACCGCCTGGGTTGATATCAGCCGGGCCAGTGTCCTGGGTGCTGCTGCCGATCTGGCCCTGGGCGCGGTCAGCGTGACGCTGGGCAGTGGCTTGCAGGCGCTGGAACTGCAGTCGGTGCGCGGAAGGCTCGCGGGAAAGTTGTTGGCGGCGGGATTCGAGTTTTCGACCCAGGGGCTGCAATTTGACACGCGCGATGGCTTGCACTGGCCGGGAGGCAATGTCAGCGTCAGTTACCTGGGTTCTGAAGGCAAGGTGGTGGCACGCGGTGACTTCAAGGCCGACAAACTTGATCTGAGTGCCCTGTCGCAGATTGCGAACCGGCTGCCACTCAATGCGGTCGCGCGCGCCAAACTGCTCGCGCATGCACCCCATGGTCTGGTTGATCGTTTGCAGGCCAGTTGGCAGGGGCCACTCGACAACCTGGGCAAGTTCGAGATCAAGGGCCTGGTGAGTCAACTGGAAATGGCCCCCGCCGAGGGCTTTCCCGGTGTCAGGGGCGCACGCGTTGATTTCGACTTCAATCAGTCGGGCGGACGCGCCGCGCTCAGCCTGGCCAATGGCACGCTGGCTTTGCCCGGCATCTTCGACGAACCACTGCTGGCCATAACCCAGCTGTCGGGCGACGTTCGCTGGCAGGTGAGCGGCGAGCGCCTCATGGTCCAGCTGCCCGATCTGAAATTCGCCAATGCCGACGCCCAGGGCGAGGCGCAGCTGCGATGGGAGACCAGTGATCCCAGCAAATCGCCAGGACGGTCCAGGTTTCCAGGCGTGCTTGATCTCCAGGGCACGCTCAGCCGCGCCGAGGGAACTCGCGTTTACCGCTACCTGCCCTCGGTTGTCGAGCGCCCGGCACGCGACTATGTGCGCGACGCGGTGCTGGCAGGAACCGCCAGCGGGGTCAAGTTCAAGGTCAAGGGTGACCTGGTGGACATGCCGTTCAGGGATCCCAAGCGCGGTGAATTCAGGATTTCGGCCGATGTGCTCAATGCCAGTTACGCCTACGTGCCGCGTCGCTTGCAGCCACGCGACACCTTGCCCTGGCCGGCCCTGACGCAACTCAGTGGCGAACTGGTGTTTGAGCGGGCACAGATGCAGGTTCGTGGCGCTCGCGCCCGAATCGGCCCTGGCGCCGGGCTGCAGATCGCCAAAGTGGACGCGGCCATTGCTGATCTGGATCGGCCGGTGGTGACAGTCAGTGCCGAAGCCCGTGGCACGCTCGCCGACGGACTCGGCATCGTCAACGGATCACCGCTGTCGGCAATGACTTCCAATGCGCTGGCGCGCGCTGCGGCCAGCGGCCCGGCCGATTACCGGTTGAAGCTGAACCTGCCGATTGCCGATCTTGACAAGTCCAGGGTCCAGGGGAGCGTGGTGCTCAGTGGCAACGACATTCAGATCACGCCGGACACGCCCAGACTGACGCGTTCCCGAGGCAGTGTGACTTATTCGGAAAGTGACTTTGCGATTGTCGCGGGCCAGGCGCAGATGCTGGGCGGCGAGGTTCGTCTGGAAGGTGGCTCCGTGCCAGCCGCCAGTGCCAGTCGCACTGCTGCGTCGATGCTGATTCGTGCCAGCGGGAGAATCTCGGCTGAAGGCTTGCGACAGGCCCGCGAGCTTGGTTTTGTCGCGCGGCTGGCGCAGCACGCCAGCGGCGGCGCTGCCTACACCGCCACACTGGGTTTTCGCCGCGGCGAACCTGAATTGCTGGTGAGCAGCAACCTGCAGGGCCTGGCTCTGAACTTGCCGGCACCCTTCAACAAGAGCGCCGAAGCAGCGCTGCCGTTTCGGCTGGAGACGACACTGCTGCGCGAATCCCTGCAGCCCGGACCGGGGGGGCAGCTTCATTTGCGTGATCAGATGACACTCGATTTTGGACGGCTCGCGCAGATCGTCTATTTCCGTGACTTGTCGGGTCCCGAGCCGCGCGTCCTGCGTGGCAGCATGGCGGCCGGCCTGTCGCCCCAGGAGACGGCGCCCGTACCTGATGAAGGCGTGGCCGCCAACATCAACCTTGGCGCCTTCGACCTGGACGCCTGGGAGTCGGTCCTGTCCATGGCAACCGGCACCTCCTTGACCGACAACCGGCCCAGCAGCACGCCCATGACCTATTTGCCGACCACGGTGGCAGTGCGGGCGCGTGAACTCAATTTTGGTGGGCGAAAGTTCAGCAACGTGGTGGTGGGTGGCTCACGTGAGGGGCTCTTGTGGCGTGCCAATCTGGACGCGAGCGAGCTCAATGGTTATCTGGAATACCGCCCGGCATCGGAGACGGGCGCCGGGCGTGTCTACGCCCGACTTGCCAAATTGATCGTGGCCCCCAGCGTGGTCAGCGAAGTCGAAGCACTGCTGAACGAGCAGCCGGCCAGCATTCCCGCGCTCGACATTGTGGTGGAGGATTTTGAATTGCGCGGCAAGCGGCTCGGGCGCCTGGAGGTTGAGGCCATTAACCGGGGTGTCGTGACGCCAGCGCGCGTCGGTGGCGCCCGTGAATGGCGCCTGAGCAAGTTCAACATCATCACGCCGGAAGCGGTGCTGACCGCCAGCGGCAACTGGGCCAGCCTGAATGCGCTCATGACACCGGTAACGCCAGGAACGCGTGCATCGGCAGAGCGGCGGCGCACGGTCATGAATTTCAAACTCGATGTCTCCGATGGCGGTGAACTGCTGGGGCGTCTTGGCATGAAGGACGTGGTTCGGCGCGGTCGCGGAAAAATGGAGGGCCAGGTGGCATGGCTCGGTTCGCCCTTCAGTCTTGACTATCCCTCCATGACGGGTGCCTTTACGGTCAACATTGAAAACGGACAGTTCCTGAAAGCCGACCCTGGGATTGCCAAGTTGTTTGGTGTGCTGAGTTTGCAGGCTTTGCCGCGTCGGCTGACGCTGGATTTCAGGGACGTCTTCAGTGAAGGTTTTGCATTCGATTTTGTGCGTGGTGATGTTGCCATCGAGCAGGGCATGGCCAAAACCAACAATCTGCAGATGAAGGGTGTCAATGCCGCTGTGTTGATGGAGGGCAGGGCGGACATCGCGAAGGAGACACAGGATCTGAAGGTGGTGGTGGTTCCGGAAATCAACGCGGGTACCGCATCCCTGATTGCCTCTGTCATCAACCCTGCAATTGGGGTCGGAACTTTTCTGGCGCAATTGTTCCTGCGCCGCCCACTGATCGAAGCGGCAACGCAGGAGTTTCACATCGATGGCAGTTGGGCCGACCCGCGGATCACCAAGGTCGAGCACAAGGCAGGCGCCGCCGATGCCAGCGCCGACGTGCCGGCCGCTCGTTCCAATGAGCCGGCGCGTTAAATTCGAGAGCAGGGTCGGCGTGAAGCGTGATACTGTGCGCAGGCTCTTGACCGGGACAGGCCGCTGCCTGCTGGCAGGCCTGTTGGCCGCCTGCAGCAGCACCCCTCTGCCTGAGGTTCCTGCCACTGTCCGGTCGAGTTTGCCCATGTCGGTGCCAGCACCGGCGCAGGCGGCTCAGATCGCACGCCTGCCAGTCCTGCCTGACCCGATACAGCGGCCCCGAAGTCGCTGGACGCCAGTCCCTTGGTCAGCCCTTCCCGGTTGGCCGGACGAGGCCTTGCACGAGGCCTGGAATGCATGGCTCAAGAGTTGCGAACGACCCGCTCCGGTGCTGGCGCCCCTGTGCCCGAAGGTGCGAAGCCTGAGCATCGCCGACTCCGCTGAGCGCCAGGCCTGGCTGATGGCGCGCTTGCAGCCCTACCAGGTCGAGGCACCGGACGGAGCGACGGAAGGCCTGCTGACCGCGTATTTCGAGCCTTCACTGGATGCATCACGCCAGGCCAGTGCCCGATTTGCTGTGCCTCTGTACCAGCCGCCGGCAGGCCTGGCGCAGCGCAAACCCTGGTACACGCGTCAGGAGATCGACACTTCGGCATCCGCGCAGGCGGCACTCAGGGGACGGGAAATTGCATTCCTGGCCGATCCGATCGACGCTCTGATTCTGCAGATTCAGGGCAGCGGCAGGTTGCGGGTGGCGCAGGCCGACGGATCACAGGTGATGGTGCGGCTGTCCTATGCGGGTTCCAACGACCACCCTTACCGCAGTGTTGGGCGCTGGCTGATCGATCAGGGTGCGGTGCAGGACGCTTCGTGGCCGGCGATCAAGGCCTGGGTCGGGCGCAATCCGGGTCGCGTCAACGAAATGCTGTGGAGCAATCCCCGAACAGTCTTCTTCCGTGAGGAGCGCCTGTCAGAGCAGGACGCAGCCTGGGGCCCCAGGGGTGCCCAGGGGGTGGCATTGACGCCGGGACGCTCGATTGCGGTCGATCCTGCCAGCATTCCCTACGGCACGCCCGTGTGGCTGGCTACCAGCGGACCCGCGGTCAGGCTGCAGAAACTGGTGATGGCACAGGACACCGGCAGCGCCATTACAGGGGCTTTGCGCGCCGACTATTTTGCCGGTTGGGGCCCACAGGCTGCTGACCTGGCCGGGCGTTTGAAACAACCCTTGCGGATGTGGGTCCTTTGGCCCAAGACTGACTGAGTCCTCGCGGCCGACCCCGGGTCCCGCCATGGCGCCGCGCCGCATACAATAGTCGGCTATCAGATTTGGCCCTTGATTTGCACAAAACAGGTGCCAAGTCCTGTTTTTACCTGTTCTGGAGTTTCACGTGTTTATTTCTTCTGCTTTTGCGCAAGGCGCTGCCGCCGGTGGTGACATGCAGTCTTCACTGATGAGTATGTTGCCTCTGGTGTTGATGTTTGTGGTCCTCTACTTTGTGATGATTCGTCCACAGATGAAGAAGCAGAAAGAGCACAAGGCCATGATTGACGCCCTGGCCAAGGGCGATGAGATCGTCACGGCGGGTGGCGTGCTGGGCAAGGTGTCGAAACTTGGCGACAGTTACCTCGGCCTGGAAGTGGCGAGCGGGGTTGAACTGCAGGTGCAGCGAAGCGCCGTGGTCCAGGTGCTGCCCAAAGGAAGCATCAAGTAACTTCGGTAACGACAACTTTACAAGGCAAGAAACGCGATCATGAATCGTTATCCGATATGGAAGTACACGGTCATTGTGATCGCGCTGGTGGTGGGGTTTCTGTACACCCTGCCGAACTTCTTTGGTGAAGCTCCAGCGGTCCAGGTGTCCTCGGCCAAAGTGACGGTCAAGGTCGACTCCAGCACCAAGTCCAGGGTCGAGGAAATCCTGAAGTCGGCCGGCATCTCGGCCGACTTTGTGGCGCTGGACGCCACCTCGGTCAAGGCCCGTTTCGGCGACACCGAGACCCAGCTCAAGGCCAAGGACGCCATTCAGAAAGCACTGATCCCGGAGCCTGCCAACGCCGGCTACGTGGTTGCGCTCAATCTGCTCTCGCGCTCACCCACCTGGCTCACTTCACTGCATGCATTTCCCATGTACCTGGGGCTCGACTTGCGCGGCGGTGTGCATTTCATGCTGCAGGTGGACATGCAGGCGGCGCTTGCCAAAAAGGCGGAGTCACTGTCAGGCGACATCCGTACCAGTTTGCGCGAAAAGAACGTGCGCCACAGCGGCATCAGCCGCAATGGGCAGACGATCGAGGTGCGTTTCCGGGACATGGCGACGCTGTCGAGCGCCAAGTCGCTTATCCTCGACCTGTTTACCGATCTGCAGACGGTTGAAGCGCCTGACGGCACCGAGTTCAAACTCACGGCTTCCATCAAGCCGGAAGCGGCGCGGCGGGTGCAGGATCAGTCGCTCAAGCAGAACATCACCACCCTGCACAACCGCATCAACGAGCTGGGTGTGGCCGAACCGGTGATTCAGCAGCAGGGTCTGGACCGCATTGTTGTGCAACTGCCTGGTGTGCAGGACACCGCCAAGGCCAAGGACATTCTGGGCCGTACCGCCACGCTGGAAGTGCGTATGGTGGACGAAAGCAGCGAGGCCAGGGCTGCGGAAGGCGGCGCGGCGGCGGTTCCGTTTGGCTCCGAGCGCTACCTGGAGCGCAACAGCCAGCCGGTGATCGTCAAGAAGCAGGTCATACTGACCGGCGAAAACCTGACCGATGCCCAGCCCGGGTTTGACAGCCAGACCCAGGAGGCCGTGGTCAACCTGACGCTGGACGCCAAGGGGGCACGTATTTTCCGGGACGTGACGCGTGAGAGCGTGGGCAAGCGCATGGCGATCCTGTTGTTCGAGAAGGGCAAGGGGGAAGTTGTCACGGCGCCGGTGATCCGATCTGAAATCGGCGGTGGACGGGTGCAGATCTCAGGTCGCATGACTTCCATGGAGGCCAATGACACGGCACTTCTGTTGCGTGCGGGGTCGCTCGCCGCCCCGATGGAAATCATCGAAGAAACCACCATCGGACCGAGTCTGGGTGCCGAGAACATTGCCAAGGGCTTCAACAGCGTGACCTACGGTTTTGCCGCGGTGGCGGTGTTCATGTGCGTTTACTACGTTCTGTTCGGCATGTTCTCCAGCATCTCGCTCGCGGTGAACCTGCTGCTGCTGGTGGCCGTGCTGTCGATGCTGCAGGCCACGCTGACCCTGCCAGGCATGGCGGCCATGGCACTGGTGCTGGGCATGGCCATCGACTCGAATGTGCTGATCAACGAGCGTGTGCGCGAGGAACTGCGAAATGGTGCGTCAGCGCAGGCCGCCATCAACGCTGGCTACGACCGGGCCTGGGCCACGATTCTCGACTCCAATGTCACGACGCTGATCGCCGGACTGGCGCTGCTTGCCTTCGGCTCCGGACCGGTTCGCGGTTTCGCGGTAGTCCATTGCCTGGGTATCCTGACCAGCATGTTCTCGGGTGTCTTTTTTTCCAGGGGTTTGGTCAATCTCTGGTACGGGCGCAAGAACAGACTCAAGAGTCTTTCAATTGGTACCGTTTGGCGTCCTGAAGCCGAAACTCCGGCAGCGCCGAAATAGGGAAAGCAGTTCATGGAATTTTTCAAGATCAAACGCGACATTCCGTTCATGCGGCATGCGCTGATATTCAATCTGGTGTCCCTGCTGACTTTTCTGGCAGCGGTTTTCTTTCTCTTCAGTCGCGGCTTGCACCTGTCGGTGGAGTTCACTGGCGGCACCTTGATGGAAGTGACCTACACCCACGCTGCCGACCTCGGCGGTGTGCGCACGGCCGTTGCGGCGCTCGGCCTGAAAGACGTGCAGGTGCAGAATTTCGGCACGGCACGCGATGTGCTGATTCGGTTACCGGTTCAAAAAGGCGTCAGTTCGGCTCAGCAGAGCGAGCACGTCATGACCGCCCTGAAGGCGGCAGATCCCTCGGCGGCCATGCGTCGCACCGAGTTTGTGGGCCCACAGGTTGGGGATGAACTGGCCACGGACGGGCTGAAGGCACTGGCTTCGGTTGTGATAGGCATCATGGTCTATCTCGCGATCCGCTTTGAGTGGAAGTTTGCGGTGGCCGCCATCATTGCCAATCTCCATGACGTGATCATCATTCTTGGCTTCTTTGCCTTCTTCCAGTGGGAGTTTTCTCTTCCCGTGCTGGCTGCCGTGCTGGCCGTGCTGGGCTACTCCGTCAACGAGTCGGTCGTCATTTTTGACCGGATCCGTGAAAATTTCCGACGCTACCGCAAGATGAACACGGTCCAGATCATCGACAGTTCGATCACCTCGACCATCAGCCGGACCATCATCACCCACGGCTGCACCCAGTTGATGGTGCTGTCGATGCTGTTGTTTGGAGGCGCCACGCTGCACTACTTTGCCCTGGCGTTGACGATTGGCATTTGTTTTGGCATCTATTCATCGGTTTTTGTGGCGGCTGCCATTGCCATGTGGCTGGGCATCAAACGCGAGGATCTGATCAAGATCGGCAGCAAGAAGGACACTGACCCGAATGACCCCAATGCAGGGGCCACGGTCTGACGGGGATTGACGCGATGACAACGCAGGACACGCAGGCCCAACACGAGCAACTCGCGCAGGAGGCGCGACGACGCTTCGTGGCCCAGACCGCACGTGCCATGGAGGAACTCGGCGCGGCGGTGATGGAACGTTTCACCGAACTGATGAACGAGGCTGCGCCATCGCGCGAAATGCAGAATCGGCGCGACGCGTGGACCGCCTACCAGAAGGCCAGGGCGGCCTGGGTTGAGGATACGGTCAAGGACTGGACACAAGCCGTGCATCCGGTGCAGCCAAAATTGAAGAAGCCAGCCGATGGCACCTTCGAACTGGTAGCAACGGATGTGGCGGAGAACAAGATTCTGGCATCGCGCCTGGCCATTGGTGTGCTTGAACATGCTGGTTCAGAGTACAACGACCTGCTCTTTCGCTTGAAGTACCTTAACGGTGCACAGGAGCTGGAAGGCGACGACATCATCCGGCCCGAGGTGCTTTTTCTATGGATGGTAGAGCGTTGGGCTCGTGCTGGTCTGTCGCGTGAGTCCTGGTCCATGGTCAACGACGTTGCGCAAAAACTGCTCAATGAGCGCATTCAGCAGGCCTACGCCAACAGCAACGCGTTCCTGATCGGCCAGGGCGTGTTCCCGACGATTGAACTTGCAGACCGGATCGCGCGTTCCAGCGTGGTCGCGGCACGCGCGCCAGGTACGCCAGCCAAAGCGCCGGCGCCGGAGGGTGCGCCGGCGTCCACCACCTCTCCCTTCGCCGGCCGTCTGGGCTGGAACACTGAGCCCGGCGCTGTGGGTGCACGTGGCGGCTCCAGCGACCCCAATTTGCGGTCGACACCTGCGAAGAGTGCCGATCCCGCCCCTGATCACCAGTCCACCGGCGGCTACGGACCGCATGGCGCGAGCGCCGCCGATGAGACACGCATGATGACCGGGACCACGCCATTGGCGCGTGCGCGCAGCCGGGCGGCCGGTGTCGTAGGACAACTCAAGCGCTTGCTGAGTGGTACCGGCGGTGTCGACTTTGAGACCACGGTGCGCAGGGCGCCATCGCCTGCGCTGGCTGCGGCGATTGCCGTGCCTTCCACGGTGGGTCCCATGGGCGGTCGTGCGACTGTCCTGGAGGACTACAGCGCGGCAGGCGTGGCCCGGGTTTCAGATGACCTGCGGCGTCGTACCACCGACCTCAAGAACAAGGCCGAGACCAAGAGCGAAAAGGCGACGATCGAAATCGTGGCACTGATGTTTCAGGCCATCCTCCAGGAAGAGAGAATCCCACCCAGCGTCAGGGTCTGGTTTGCCCGGCTGCAGATGCCAGTGCTGCGAGTGGCTCTGGCGGAGCCCGATTTCTTTGGCACCATGGATCACCCGGCGCGTCAGTTGATTGACCGCATGGGATCCTGCGTCATGGGTTTTGACGCCAGCGGGATCATCGGCGGTCCGCTCGAGAACGAAATCAAACGGGTGGTTCAGGTGATTGAGCAGTACCCGGAAACGGGCAAGCGCGTCTATCAGCTGGTATATGACGAATTCCAGAAGTTTCTGTCGCAGTTCCTGACGGGCCGTGGCAGCACGCAAAAGGTGGTAGGCGTGGCCCAGCAGGTGGAACAGAAGGAAACGCTGACGATCCAGTACACGATCGAAATGCGCAACCTGCTGAAGGATATGCCGGTGCGCGAGGAGATTCGCCAGTTTCTGTTCAAGGTCTGGGCCGAGGTGCTGGCGGTGGCGGCGGTACGCAAGGGACCCCAGCACGAGGAGACACTGGGCCTCAAGAAGCTGGCTTCCGATCTGGTCTGGTCGGCCAGTGCCAAGCCCAATCGCAGCGACCGCGCGCGCGTGATCCGCGACTTGCCGCAGTTGCTGCAGAAATTGCGTTCCGGCATGAGCTTGCTCGGGATCGCAACGCCCGAGCAGGACGCCCATATCAAGACCGTGAGCGACACCCTTGCCGATGCCTTTGTATCGAAGACACAGGCGATTCCGAGCGAACAGATTGCGGCCATGGCCGAGCGACTGGCGAATCTGGAGGACTTTGTCACTGACGAAGGCATGGGCGATTTGCCACTGGATGCCCAGGCCATTGAAATGATGCTGGGACTCGACGCCTCGAATATCGATGTTGTGACCGATGGTGGCTCCAAGCCGAGTCCGGCGATGCTGGCCTGGGCCCAGCAATTGCAGGTCGGTGCCTGGTTCACGCTGGACCACAACGGACGGGTGGCACAGGTGCAGTTTGTCTGGCGCAGTGATCGCAAACACCTGAACCTGTTTGCTTCCAGTGATGGTCGCAGTTACCTGATTCAGGCGCGCCGGCTGGCGGCCTATCTGCAGGCCGGTCTGCTGGTACCGCAGGAGCAGGAAGCACTGACCGTGCGCGCCACGCGCGACGCCCTGGTCAAACTCAATGCGAATCCGGAGCGTCTGCTGGGTTGACAGCCTGCAGGCGCTGGAACACGCCACCGGGCAGGCGCGCCACACGTCCTTCCAGTTCAAGTGCCATAAGTTGAGCCTGCAATTGGGCCGTGTCCAGACCACAGCGCGCCTGCAGGGCGTCCAGCCCGACGGGGTCAAACCCCAGCGCCTGTTCCAGAGCGCCAAGCCCTGGGTCGGCTGAGCTGACGCTCTGGTCACTACCCTCTTTTCCGCGCTTTTGGGGCTCCGGAGCCATCTTCAGCTCTTCCAGGATGTCCTGCACTGACTCAACCAGTTTGGCCCCCTGCTTGATCAAAGCATGGCAGCCTCGGGACTGCGTTGAATGAATGGAGCCGGGGATGGCAAACACCTCTTTGCCCTGTTCGGCGCTGAGTCGTGCAGTGATCAGTGAGCCCGATTTCAACGCGGCCTCCACCACCAGTGTGCCTTGCGCCAAACCGGCAATCAGTCGATTGCGTTTCGGGAAGTTGGCCGTCAGTGGAGGCGTGCCCAGGGGATACTCGCTGATCAGCAATCCGTTCTGGGCGATACGGTGCGCCAGATCCCGGTGGCTTCTGGGGTAGACGCGGTCCAGTCCGGTCCCCACCACGGCTACTGTGGCCAGGCGGTCCGGATCGGACGCCACGCTGTCCAGGGCGCCTTCATGTGCTGCTGCGTCGATTCCCAGGGCCAGCCCGGAGATGATCGTCAGACCGGCCTCGCCCAGAGCTCTGGAAAAGTGGCGTGCATTGGTGGCTCCCTGAGGCGTCGGGTTGCGGCTGCCGACCACGGCCAGGCAGTTGACCGGGCCTGCGTTCAGATTCCCCGTTGTCAATCTGCCGGCGCCCAGCAGATACAGGAGCAGAGGTGGATCGTCCACCTCAAGCAATGACGCCGGATAGTCGGCATCGCCGAGCGCCAGAATCTGGCGCCGGTGTACGCCCGGGCTTGACTCCTGCAGCCAGCGCCAGCTCGTTTCAAGAAGCGCGACCAGCTCTTGTGGCGTTCGATGCAGCGCCGCGGCCTGCTCGCGGCGCACTACCTGCCGCAGCGCGCTGCCGGACTGACCGAAAATGGCATGTGGCAGCCCGAAGGCGCTCAGCAGTTTGCGGGCGCTGATGTTGCCAATGCCTGGCGTCAATGTCAGGCGCAACCAGCTCTCAAGGTCCTGTCGCTCCATCGACACCATGGCCGATGCACTACTCAGCGCGGGTTGACCAAGCGGTCACCGACCCGCACGCTGTCCGAAATTTCCAGAATGAGGGCGTAGGAGACGCGCTCGAACGTTCTGAAGACCATCAGCAGACCGCTGCGCTCGTCGGGCAGTTTCAGTTCGACCCGTGCCTCGTCGGTCTTGTCCGTCAGACGCCCACCGTCTTTCAAAATGGCCATCACATGCCCACTCTCGATGCCGTCACGGGTCCCCCGATTGATGGCAACAACCTGATTCTGAGCCGCGTGAGCGACCGCATTGCCGTACACCGAAACGACTCTGGCGTCGGTCTTGAATTGCGGTGCATGGGGTATGTAGTTGAGCAGTTGCCGTGGGGGTTCGGGCAAAAGCCGGTCGCCGACACGGATTTCCTCCTTGGCGCTGACGATGTCTATGGTCGCCGGAACCAGTTCGGAGCGCGCCTTGCCATCCTTGTCGGTGTTCTGCTCGTTGGCTTCACTGCGTGCCAGCAGTGCCTTGCCCAGGTACTGTGCCTCAAAGCCAAGAACCTCGCCGGTGACAGGGTCCTTCAGGGCTTGTGCCTCCCGAAATACACGGTAAGCCTGCTGCTTGTGTTTGATGTCGTCGATCAGTGGTGCCTGGGCCGGACCGCGGGCGTAGGCGCGGTCGCCCCCGCTCAGCAGGACCCGGTTGTCCCGGGTGGCGACGATGCGTGCTGCGGCATTCAGGGCGCTTTCATCAACCACCACGGGTTCGGCCAGATACGGTTCGATCAGGTGGTATTTCAGCGTCGGCAAGGCCCCGTTGCCCAGATTTTCGTAGCGGGTGCGGGGCGACAGGCGCACGGTCGGTGGTGCTTCGGCGGCGCCGGCTTCTGCCGTTGCGGCGGGCGCGACGGTGCGCAGCAGGGCGCGGCCATCCCGCTTTTCCAGATACAACTTCTGTCCTGGGTAAATCCGGTGCGGATTCCTGATTTCACTCAGGTTCATTCCCCACAATTCTGGCCAGCGCCAGGGCGACTTGAGGAACAGGCTGGAAATGCCCCAGAGGGTATCCCCCGATTTGACGGTATGGCTGTCAGGTGCGTTGGCCGCCAGATCGCTCAATGCAATCCCGCTTTGTGCAACCTGGTCTGCCGTGGCCTTCTGCTGCGGCGTCACGGTGAGACCCTGGGCCGTGGCGGGTGCTGCGGCGAGCAGCGAGGCGCCGAGCAGCGTTAACGTGAGGGTCGCTGCCTGGCCAGCATTCTTGAATTTTGTGGTCCTGCTGTTTTTCGTGGTGAAGTGCACTGGGTTGCCTTTTGAACGGTTCTGGAAGCTGCGTGGCGGTCCTGCCCAGCCACGGAAAATCTTAATGAATTTGGCGCAATTTTGCTCCCAAGCCCTTGATAGGGCAACGCTTTTGCGGGAGAACCGCAGGTGGCAGGCACAAAAGTAGCGAAAATAGCGACATCAGGAAACCGATTGAAACATGGCTTTACTTCCCCTTCTTTTTTTCCCCGACCCGCGCCTGCACACCATAGCCAAGCCGGTGGCGGCCGTTGATGAGCGCATCCGGCGCCTAGTTGACGACATGCTGGAAACCATGTACGAGGCCAAAGGCATTGGCCTGGCGGCAACGCAGGTGGATGTTCACGAACGTTTGATTGTCATTGACGTGTCGGAGCAGCGGGACCAGGCCGTGGTGCTGATCAATCCGAAGGTGGTATGGACCAGTTCCGAGACCCACCGCAACGAGGAAGGATGCCTGTCGGTGCCCGGCATCTACGACGGTGTGGAGCGCTTTGACGCGATCACGGTCAGCGCGCTTGATGCGGCCGGCCAGCCCCGCGTTGTGCAGGCCGAAGGCTTGTTGGCCGTATGCATCCAGCACGAGATGGACCACCTGCTGGGCAAGGTCTTTGTGGAATACCTGTCGCCACTGAAACGCAACCGGATCAAGACCAAGATGCTCAAGGCACAGCGTGAGGAAAGCCGGTGAGGCTGATTTTTGCCGGCACACCGGATTTTGCGCGGGTGGCGCTGGAGCATCTGCAGCAGGGCGGACACGAGATTGCGCTGGTGCTGACGCAACCGGACCGACCCGGTGGACGCGGCATGAAACTGCAGGCATCGAGCGTCAAACAGTTCGCGATCGAGCATGGGTTGCCGGTAGCGCAGCCGCGCAGTCTCAGACTTGACGGCAAGTACCCTGAGGATGCGCAGGCGGCAAGAGCGGCCATCGAGGCCGCGCAGGCCGATGCCATGGTGGTGGCTGCCTACGGTCTGATCCTGCCGCAGTGGGTGCTGGATACGATGGCCGCCCCTGACAAATTCGGTTGCTTCAACATTCACGCCTCACTCCTGCCGCGCTGGCGCGGTGCTGCCCCGATTCATCGTGCGATTGAAGCGGGCGACAGCGAGACGGCAGTCACCATCATGCAGATGGACGCCGGGCTGGATACCGGCGACATGTTGATGGCGCACACGGTACCCATCGAGGCGGGCGATAGCACGGGCACCCTGCACGACAGGCTGGCCGTGCTGGGCGGCCGACTGATGCTGCTGGCACTGGCAAAGGCGCAGGCTCACGCCCTCAAGCCGGTACCGCAGGGCATGCAGGGAATCACCTATGCGAAAAAGGTCGAAAAGAGCGAGGCAGCCCTGGACTGGACGCAAACCGCTGGCCAGATTGAGCGCAAGGTGCGCGCCTTCAATCCGTTTCCAGGGGCTACGGCCACGCTTGAAGGAGAGATTCTCAAGATCTGGATGGCCACTGCCGTGCCCATGGCGCAGGCGCCTGAAGCCGAGCCGGGCACGATTGTGCTGCTCGATGAACGCGGTATCGCGGTAGCGGCCCGGGACTCTGTGCTTGTCGTGACTGAACTGCAGCGCCCGGGTGGCAAGCGGATGAAGGTCGCCGACTTCCTGCGCGGAAGTGGCTTGCAAGAAGGCATGGTTTTTGCACGCCACCAGCCCTGATGTTCTTCTTGCCGAGCAACTACCGCCACCCCGAATTTCGTCGCGGCGCACTCGACTCCCTGGCGGTGGCGCCAGGCATAGCCGCCTGGGGACTGATGACGGGTGTGGCCATGATGAATTCCGGTATGGGCACGGCGGCGGCCCTGCTGATGGGAGTCATCGTTTTCGCAGGCAGTTCGCAACTGGCTGCCATCCCACTGATTGCCGCCGGGGCACCGATGTGGGTGGTGCTGGCGACAGGGTTTTGTGTGAACCTGCGTTTTGTGGTGTTCAGCGCGCACCTGCGACCCTATCTGGTGCATCTGCCCCTGTGGCAACGCCTCGTGAGTGGCTACCTGACAACCGACCTGACCTATGTGCTGTTCACCAAGCGCTTTGCGCAGCACCAGGCAGACGCGGTACAGATGCACAGTGAGCAGGCCTATCTGGCGGGCAACTGTTTCGTGACCTGGCTGGCTTGGGTCAGCTGCAATGTGCTGGGTGTGGCGTTGACCAATAGGGTGCCGACCGCCTGGGGCCTGGGGTTCGCAGGCATTCTGGCCCTGCTGGGCATCCTGGGGTCCCTGGTGTCAAGCCGGCTGCGACTGCTGGCCGCGCTGCTTGCAGGCGCGGCAGCCGTGGTCTCCTTCGCACTGCCGTTCAAGCTCAACATCCTGGTTGGTATCGCGGCGGCGGTGGCCTTGTGTCTGATGCTGGAAAAGGCCTGAGTATGTCGATCGATTCCTGGACTCTTGCCACCATCGTCGGCCTGGCGCTGGTGACCGTTCTGACGCGATGTTTCTTCTTTATCCACAGCAAGCCCTGGACCTTTCCGAAGTGGATTGATCGTGGTCTTCAGTACGCCCCGATTGCCGCGCTGGCGGCCGTGATCGCGCCGGAAATCGTGATGACGCAAGGGCAACTCATCAGCACCTGGCAGGACGCGCGGCTGTTCGCGGTTGCCGCCGGTGCGGTCTGGTTCATCTGGCGCAGGGGTGCCGGTCATGCGGTCCTGGGCACGATTGTTGTCGGTATGGCGATGTACCTGCCGCTGCATGTGGGCC
Organism: uncultured beta proteobacterium; assembly: GCA_903875275.1. Taxonomy (GTDB): domain Bacteria; phylum Pseudomonadota; class Gammaproteobacteria; order Burkholderiales; family Burkholderiaceae_C; genus Rhodoferax. The sequence continues at coordinate 20,213 of CAIQVX010000037.1, forward strand.
TGGGCTGGTAAAGGCTGTCTCCGGCACGCTCCTACAATCCACATAACCAACATTTTTACGGGTAATTCCATGAACGTCATTCGCTTTTCCGACCTCTGTGCGCAAGGGCAGATCACTGGTAAACGGGTCTTTATCCGTGCCGATCTCAATGTGCCGCAAGACGATGCCGGCCACATCACCGAGGACACGCGCGTTCGTGCCTCGCTGCCTTGCATCAGGATGGCGCTGGACGCTGGTGCTGCGGTCATGGTCACGTCGCATCTAGGCCGTCCGACAGAGGGCGATTTCAAGCCGGCGGATTCGCTGGCGCCGGTTGCCCTGCGCATGACCGAGTTGCTGGGGCGCGAGGTGCCACTGGTCTCGAACTGGCTGGACGGTGTCAGCGTCACGCCGGGGCAACTCGTACTGCTGGAAAATTGTCGCGTCAACAAGGGCGAGAAGAAGAACAACGAAGAACTGTCCAGGAAGATGGCCGCCCTGTGTGACGTTTTCGTGCACGATGCGTTTGGCACGGCGCACCGCGCTGAAGCCTCCACCTATGGCATCGCTCAGTTTGCTCCAATGGCCTGTGCCGGCCCGCTTCTGGCGGCCGAGATGGATGCCATCACACTGGCCCTGGCAAAGCCAAAGCGCCCGCTGGTCGCCATCGTCGCCGGCTCCAAGGTCTCGACCAAGCTGACCATCCTCAAGAGTCTGGCCGAGAAGGTGGATCAACTGATTGTGGGCGGTGGTATCGCCAACACCTTCATGCTCGCGGCCGGACTCAAGATTGGCAAGAGCCTGGCCGAGGCCGATCTGGTGACCGAGGCGAAGGCCGTGATCGAGGCGATGAAGGCGCGCGGTGCTGCGGTGCCGATTCCGACCGACGTGGTGACGGCCAAAACCTTTTCTGCAGATGCACTGGCAACCGTCAAAGCCGCCAGTGATGTGGCGGACGACGACCTGATTCTTGACATCGGTCCGCAGACGGCAGCGCTGCTTGCGGCTCAACTCAAGCAGGCCGGCACCATTGTCTGGAATGGCCCGGTGGGCGTCTTTGAGTTTGCAGCGTTCGAGAACGGGACCCGAGTGCTTGCGCACGCGATTGCCGACTCCAGCGCTTTCTCCATTGCCGGAGGCGGAGACACCCTGGCGGCCATCGCAAAATATGGCATCGAAAAGAAAATCAGCTACATCTCGACCGGTGGCGGGGCGTTCCTGGAAGTGCTGGAGGGCAAGACCTTGCCCGCCTTTGAGATCCTGACGCGTCGCGCAGCGGGGGCATTTTGAAGCCGCGCCGCGCCACCAAGATTGTCGCCACGCTCGGCCCGGCCTGCAGCGATCCCCTGTTGCTGGAGCAGATGATTCGCGCCGGCGTCAATGTGGTGCGCCTGAACTTCAGCCACGGCCTCGCCCAGGACCATATTGACCGTGCCAGGATGGTACGTGAAGCCTCGCAGCGCGTTGGGCGCGAGGTGGGCATCATGGCGGATTTGCAGGGTCCAAAAATCCGCGTTGGCAAGTTTGTGCAGGGCAAAATCATGCTCGAAGTCGGGCAGAAGTTTGTGCTGGATGCGGGACGCACCGAGCTCGGCGACATTGATGCAGTCGGGCTCGACTACAAGGCGCTGCCGCGTGAGGTCAAGGCGGGTGACGTTCTGCTGCTCAACGATGGGCTGATTGTCATCACGGTCGACTTTGTCAGAGGCGATGCGGTGCACACCACCGTCAAGCTCGGCGGCGAACTGTCGAACAACAAGGGTATCAACAAGCAGGGTGGCGGCCTCAGCGCTGCAGCGCTGACCGCCAAGGACATGGAGGACATCCGCACCGCCATGAGTTTTCAGGCGGATTACGTGGCGGTGAGTTTCCCGAAGAACGCGACCGACATGGAAATGGCGCGTCAGCTGTGCAGCGTGGCTGCCGGCGAACATGGGCACAGACCGGGCCTGATCGCCAAGATTGAACGTGCGGAGGCAATTCCGAAGCTGCAGGAAATACTGCTGGCCAGCGACGGCATCATGGTGGCGCGCGGTGACCTGGCGGTGGAAATGGGCAATGCGGCTGTTCCGGCACTGCAAAAGCGCATGATCAAGATGGCACGCGAGTTCGACAAGGTCGTGATCACGGCGACACAGATGATGGAGTCGATGATCACCAACCCGGTGCCAACCCGGGCTGAAGTCAGTGACGTTGCCAACGCGGTGCTTGACGGCACCGACGCTGTGATGTTGTCTGCCGAAACGGCCGCCGGCAAGTTTCCGCTGGAGACGGTCGTTGAAATGGCCAAAATCTGCCACGCGGCGGAAGGCGGTGCCGATTACGTGCTGGAGTCCGACTTCACAGGCAAGACCTTCAACCGCATCGACCAGTCGATTGCCATGGGCGCCCTGTTTACTGCGCACCACCTCGGCGCGAAGGCGATTGTGGCTCTGACGGACAGTGGTTCGACCGCCCTGTGGATGAGTCGCCATCTGATTCAGCTGCCGATTTACGCTTTGACTTCCAAGGTCGCGACGCAGCGCCGCATGACTCTGTATCGCAATGTACGACCGCTCTTCATGGACACCAGCGCGGATCGCGACACTGCCCTGGCCGAGGTCGAGAGCAACCTCAAAGCCCGCAGTCTGGTTCAAAAGGGTGACGTTTACGCGATCACCTGCGGCGAGCCGATGGGAGCGCCCGGTGGCACCAACATGCTCAAGATCTGTCAGGTGTCCTGACCCCGCACTGATCGGCGCCGAATTTACTCGCCATCGGCTTGACCACGACGGGTCGTGGTGGTGGCGGACTGTGTCGCTAAAATTGCGCCAAGTCTCCAATACCAACACGCACCTCTTCTTAAAGGACTCCATCATGGCTCTTGTCTCAATGCGCGAACTGCTCGATCATGCAGCAGCCAACGGTTACGGCATTCCGGCTTTCAACGTCAACAACCTGGAGCAGGTGCAGGCCGTCATGGCGGCGGCCGATGAGGTCGGCGCACCGGTCATCCTGCAGGCCAGCGCCGGTGCCCGCAAGTACGCTGGCGAGGCCTTCATCAAGCATCTGATCCAGGCCGCCATCGAAGCCTATCCGCACATTCCGCTTGTGATGCACCAGGACCACGGGCAAAGCCCGGATATCTTTCAGGGCGCCATCAACCTGGGTTTCAGCTCGGTCATGATGGACGGCTCGCTGATGGCCGTCGGCAAGTCCATCGCCAGCTACGACTACAACGTCGAGGTCACGCGCAAGGTGGTCGACATGGCGCACGCCACCGGCGTCACGGTGGAGGGCGAGCTGGGCTG
>CAIQVX010000038.1 GCA_903875275.1 uncultured beta proteobacterium
CCACACCATCGGCGCCGGTGTCTTCCACGCGCGCCAGAATCGCCTTCCATGACTGCTCCTCGCAGGGCACCATCAGGGAGACCAGCAGCGCGCGATCCGGCCAGTCGCGTTTCACCTGCGCGATCTCGGTCAGGTTGACCTGCAGCGGACGGTCGGTGATGAGTTCGATGTTGTTGAAACCGATCATCCGGCGATCCGGCGTTAGCAGCGCCCCGTAGCGCGGTCCGCTTACATTGACCACCGGCGGCCCGTCTTCACCCAGCGTCTTCCAGACCACGCCGCCCCAACCAGCCTCGAAGGCGCGGTTCACGTTGTAGGCTTTGTCGGTCGGTGGCGCGGAGGCCAGCCAGAATGGGTTGGGGCTCTTGATGCCGGCAAAGTTGATTTGCAGATTTGCCATGATGTTCTCTTGGAATTTCAGTGAGTGCTCAAAGCGGCGTGAATCGCCAGCGCCGATTGCCTGCCCTGCGCGGCGGCCTCAACCGTCAGCTCCAGGCCGCCCGCGCGGCAGTCGCCGCCGGCCCAGACGCGCTGCAGGCTGGTGTGGCCGACCTCATCGGTTGCGATGCGGTCACCTTGCATTCGCAAGCCCGATTGCGCCAGCACCGGGTTGCCCAGGCTCTGGCCAATGGCTTTGAGTACCATGTCGGCGGCCAGGGTCTGTACCTCACCCGTGGCGCAGAGCTTGCCGTCGACGAGCGCCTGACGACCGAACTGCACGGCACTGGCGTGCCCGTTGTGGCCGACCACCTCCAGTGGTGCCAGCCAATGGTGAATCCTGACCCCATTCGTCTGCGCCCATTCCTGCTCGGCTCTGGAGGCCGACATCTGTTCGGGTCCGCGCCGGTACACCAGGTGCACTTCCTCTGCGCCCAACAGCTTGGCCTGTACCGCAGCGTCCACCGCTGTCATGCCGCCACCAATCACTACGACGCGCCGACCGACCGGCAAACTCGCAAGCTCTGCGGTCTGTCGCAGCGTGGCGATGAAATCCACTGCATCCTGCACGCCAGCCAGATCTTCGCCTGGCACCCCAAGTCGATGCGTGCTGGCCAGGCCTATGCCCAGAAACAGGGCGTCGAAATCGGCTCGCAGTGCGTCAAGCTGTGCTGCAGTCTCCAGCCTCCATCCGGTGCGCAGCTCGATGCCGCCAATGCCCAGCAGCCATTGCAGCTCGGTCTGTGCAAAGTTGTCGGTGGTCTTGTAACTGGCCAGACCGTACTCATTGAGACCGCCGGCCTTGTCGTGCGCATCGAGCAGCAGGACGTCGTGACCCAAGCGCGCCAGTGTGTGGGCGCAGGCCAACCCGGCCGGACCGGCACCCAGCACCGCAATCTTGTTGCCGGTACTGGCGGCGCGCGTGAAGATCTGCGGCCCCGTGGCATCCATCAGTGCGTCCGTGGCGTAGCGCTGCAGACGGCCAATCGCAACCGGCTGAGCACTCTGCGTATTGTGCACACAGACCTGCTCGCACAGGGTCTCGGTCGGGCAAACGCGGGCGCACATGCCGCCCAGGGGGTTCACATCCAGAATGGCCGACGCCGCGCCACGCAGATTGCCCTCGGCAATGCGCCGGATGAAGGAAGGCACGTCGATGTGCGTCGGGCATGCTTTGGCGCAGGGTGCGTCGAAGCAATAGAGGCAGCGCTCGGCTTCCAGCAGCGCCTGCGCCTTGCTCAGGGGCGGATTGACGTCCGCAAAGCGCAAGGCATATTCGTCGGCGCCCAGACGGTGCGGGCGAAAGTCAGGATGAACAGTGGTGGACACGCTGGCAACTCCTGTGCAGTGGGGCGGCATCAAAGCCAAAAAACTGACCATTCAGTCAAGTTATGCGATGGATACTAGCAATACATATGCCACGGTGTAACTAGGGGTTTGCCCGAGGAATTGTTTTGAGCAGGCGCGCGCTCCGCTACCATGTGGTATTCGCAGTTCTTTGACCCGGAGAAATCATGAGTGCAGCCTCCCTAGCCCCAGCGGCCGGTTTTGAAGCGCAGGACGCTTGCCACCAGCAGATGCTGGTGCATCTGGCCAAGCTTTCTGAGTTGGCGAAACAAATCGACCAGCTCGGCATTGACGCCGATGCGCAGCGCGAGGCGGGCGTGATCGAGGTCTTTTTCTCGGACACAGCGCGCGGACATCATGCGGACGAGGAAAAGAACGTGTTCCCGCCCTTGCTGGCCGGCAGCGACGCCGAGCTGGCGGCGCTGGTTCGGGTATTGCAGCAGGACCACTGCTGGATCGAAGAAGACTGGCTGGAGCTGGCGCCGCAGCTGCGCGCCATTGCGTCGGGCAACAACTGGATCGACAGCGCCGAGTTCCAGCACAACGCTGAAATCTTCCTGGCGCTGACGCGCGGCCATATCGAGCTTGAAGAAAAGATGATCTACCCCGAAGCGCGCGCACTGAAGGCGCGGGCACTGAATCGGGAATCACGCGAACCGCTTTGAGGCGACGTCAGCCGCGCTGGCCAGGTTGCCGTCAAGCCAGACCATGAACCTCGCCCATCTGCTGCTGCGTCAGGCACACCAACAAGCCCAGCGCAGCGCCATCTACAACGGCACGGTGCCGCATGCCAGCTATGGACAGTGGGCGGCGCGCAGTGCGGCGCTGGCACGTCGCCTGATTGAAGCGGGGCTGCTGCCGGGAGACCGCGTTCTGCTGTTTATGCGCAACCATCCACGCTATCTTGAAGTGCTGTTTGGCGCCTGGTGGGCGGGGCTTTCGGTGGTGCCTGTCAACGCCAAGCTGCACACGCTGGAAGCGCAGTGGATTGTTGAAAACTCCGGTGCGCGCTGGGGCTTTGTCACCAACGACGTGGCGCCGACAGCGCTGCTGGGGCTTGAGCGGCAGATCGACATTGAAAGCGCCGAAGCCGACGCGCTGCTCGCACCTCTGGCTGACTTCAGCAGTCAGCCCCTGAGCGAACGTGACCACGACTCGCTGGCCTGGTTGTTCTACACCAGCGGTACCACCGGGCGACCCAAGGGCGTGATGATCACGCAGCGCAACCTGATGACCATGGGGCTGACCTATTTTGTGGACGTCGATTCGGTGTCCAGCGACGACGCCATTGTCTATGGTGCGCCCATGTCGCACGGTGCCGGGTTGTACGCCATTCCGCACCTGATGGCCGGTGCCCGGCACGTGGTTCCGGCCTCTGGCGGGGTGGATCCGGCCGAGTTGTTTGCATTGGGCCGTGCTGTCGGCCCGCTCTCCACCTTTGCCGCACCCACCATCGTCAAGCGTCTGGTGGATTACGCCGAGCAGGCTGGCCTGACGCAACAGGACGCTGCCGCCTCCTTCAAGACCATCGTCTATGGTGGCGCGCCGATGTACGTGGCCGACATAGCGCGCGCATTGCGCGTGATGGGGCCGCGCTTTGTGCAGATCTACGGGCAGGGCGAGACACCCATGGTGGCCACAGCGCTGTCGCGCCAGCATCTGGTCGACACACAGCATCCGCGCCACCGTGAGCGCATCGCCTCCGTAGGTGTGGCGCAGACGCCGGTGCAGCTACGCGTAAGCGACGAGCATGGCGTGGCCCTACCCTGCGGTGAAGTCGGTGAAGTGCTGGTCAAAGGCGACAGCGTCATGGCCGGCTACTGGAACAACCCGCAGGCCACGGCTGCGGCCATTCAGGACGGCTGGCTTTTCACTGGCGATGTGGGCAGCCTGGATGCCGACGGTTTCCTGACCCTGAAAGATCGCAGCAAGGACCTCATCATCAGCGGCGGATCCAACATCTACCCGCGTGAAGTCGAGGAAGCCTTGCTGACCGCAGCGGGTGTGATGGAAGTGGCTGTGGTGGGCGCACCGGACGCCGAATGGGGCGAAGTCGTTGTCGCTTTTGTGGTGGTGCAAGAAGGTACTGACCTTGGCGAACAGGATCTCGACCGGCACTGTCTGCAGGCAATAGCCCGCTTCAAGCGTCCCAAGCAGTACCGGTTTGTCAGTGAGCTGCCGAAGAACAACTACGGGAAAGTTCTAAAGACCGAGCTGCGCGCCAGACTGCATGGATCGCCACGGGCTACGCCCTTGCGATGATGCGCTTGCCCGTCTCGATCAGCGCTGCAATTGCAGGATCTGCCAGCCGCGCGCATCAGCTTCGGCGCGCAGTCGGGCGTCCGGGTCCACGGCCACCGCGCGCTGGACGGCTTGCAGCAGTGGCAGGTCGTTGATCGAGTCGCTGTAGGCGTGGCTGTCAAAGTCGCTCAGGGCGTAGCCAATGTCCGCCAGCCAGCCGTGTAGTCGCACCACCTTGCCGTCGCGCATATTGAGCGTGCCGGCGGTGCGCCCGGTGAACTGGCCCTGCTGCATCTCAGGTTCGGTGGCAATCAGATGCTCGATCTCAAAGTAGCCGGCGGTCAGCTCGGTGATAAAGCGATTGGTGGCCGTCGTCATAACCACCAGGTCATCCGAGTCCAGATGGCGCTGGACCAGATCGATCGCATCCTTGCCGATGCGCGGCACGATCACGGTCGCCAGAAACTCCTTGCGCAGGGGCTCCCACTGTGCACGTGTGCGCCCGGCCAGTGTGCCGACATAGAAGTTGGCGAACTCCTCGACACCCACGGTGCCGGCGCGGTAACGCGCATCCATGTCGGCGTTGCGCGCAGCGAAACTTGTGCGATCCAGCAGGCCCTGATTGATCAGGAAGTCACACCACAGGACATCGCTGTCGCCGCTCAGCAGCGTGTGGTCGAGGTCAAACAAAGTGAGCCGCAGCCCGTCGCTGCCGCCGTTCATGCCTGACGCAGGTGCCAGGCCTTGGGCCGGGTGAAGGTCTGGATGCCGTAGGTGGAGAGGGTCAGGCCGACACCCGAGTCGCCGTGCCCGCTCCAGGGCAAGCGCGGGCTGACGCGGTCGCAGCAGTTCCAGTAAACACTGCCAGCGTTGACCTGGGACAGCAGCGCCTTGGCACGTGCTTCGTCGGGTGTGAAGACGCCTGCTGTGAGGCCGTAGCGCGTGTCGTTCATGAGTTTGACTGCCTCGGCGTCGCCCGAGACTTTCTGGATGCCGATGATGGGGCCAAAGCTCTCCTCGCGCATCAGCTCCATGCTGTGATTGACGTTGCTGAAAACGGTGGGCGCATACCAGTTGCCTGCGCCAACCAGACGGTGTCCACCGCAGAGCAGGGTGGCGCCTTTGGCCTTGGCATCCGCCACCTGGGCGTCCAGAACATCAAGCTGCTGCGCTCGCGTCAGAGCGCCTATGTAAGTGTCTTCGGACGCCGGATCACCAACCTTGAAGTCGTGCACGGTCTGCAGGAAAGCCGCCACAAAAGCATCGTAAATCTTCTCGTGAACATAGATGCGCTCGACCGAGCAGCAGCTCTGACCGGTGTTGTACATGGCGCCGTCCGCCAGCGACTCGGCCGCTGTCTTCGGATTTGCGTCCTCGCAGACATAGGTGGGGTCCTTGCCGCCAAGTTCGAGCTGCAGCTTGACCATGCGCGGGCCGAGCGCCTGCGCAATTTTTGCGCCGGTGGCATAGGAGCCGGTGAAGAACAGACCGTCAATCTTCTGCGCCATCAGGGCGGCTCCTACGTCACCAGCACCGACCACGGCAATGAACACGTCTTTCGGAATGCCTGCAGCATGCAGCAGGCGCGCCATCGCCAGGCCGGTCAGTGTGGCGTACTCCGACGCCTTGTACAGCACCGTGTTGCCGGTCAGTAGCGCCGGGATGAAGACATTGCCGCCGACAAACCAGGGGTAGTTCCAGGCCGAGATATTGGCCACCAGACCGAGCGGCGTGTGCTCAATTCTCTCGGTCATGCCACCCTCATCGAACACGGTCTCGGTCTGCAGCAGCGCGTCCACCTCCTTCAGAAAGAAGTCGATGCGTCCGAGCAGGCCGTTGAGCTCGTTGCGCGACATCTTGATCGGCTTGCCGGTCTCGCTGGTCATGATGTCGGCCAGCGTCTCAAGCTCGGCGACCACGCCGGCACGGAAACGCGTGATGCAGGCTTTGCGCTCAAGCAGCGGCACTGCCAGCCAGCCGGGTTGCGCAGCGCGTGCCACTGCTGCCTTGGCTGCCACTGAGCTGGCGTCGTCGGCCGGGACCTGGCTGATGAGGGCGCCGCTGGCAGGGTTGTGGATGGCGAGTTGGTTCATGTCATTTTCCCGTTTCAAGTTTGGCGGCACGCGCCGCGTCCAGAAAGTCGTTGAGCAGTGGCGTGTCGTCGAGCGTGTCAAGCTCGGGTCGGTGGAATTCCGGGTGCCACTGCACGGCGGCGATGTAGCCCGGCCCGGTGTGGCGAATGGCTTCGATCATGCCGTCGTCCGGGCAGCGTGCCTC